>NZ_RQHT01000014.1:1855000-2180649 GCF_004770905.1 Leptospira bandrabouensis
ATGGATTGATTTGGACATTGAAGTTACAATCATCAAAATACAAGGAGGCTTACCTATATCTCATAGATAAGTTTTCCAAAATCAAACATTTGAAAAATGTTAAAAAAGCCAGTCAACTGGAACCGGATCCAATTGTTTTGGATAAACATCATTTCGATTGGGACAAGTCAAAGTTTCAAAGAAAGAAAATGGAATTATGGGATTCAAATTTTTAAGAGAGTTTGGTGATTTGAAGTAATCCTAATTATTTAATTTATCAAAAGTTGGAAGCTGAACTTAAGAAAATCGGGTATTCTTTTGTTTCCTGTTTCGATCAATTTGACACAAAAGTTCAACTGTATTTGCTTATAAAACAAATGTGTATTTCTGAAAAAACTTTTTTATTTCTAATCAATTTAAACTCATGTACTAATGGGTATATTAAAAGATAAAATGATCAATGATATGATCGTACATGGATATTCAAATCAGACAATTCGATGTTATACTGCTTGTATGAAGGTGGTCACTAGATACTTTCAAAAGTCTCCTTTGGATTTGGAACCAATTGACATATATGATTTTTTCCTCTACTTGAGGTTAGAAAATAAATCTGATTCCACACTCATCAACTTTTACAGTGCACTTTTATTTTTTTACAATATAATCGAAAGAAAAGACATGATGCAATTGATTCCTGTCCCGAAACGGAAACGAACGGTAGTTGCGGTATTTAGTCAAAGCGAAATTGTTAATTTTCTTTCTAGCTGTCGTACTGTGTGGGAAAAAAATATTTTTACCTTACTTTATTCTTCTGGGATACGTATCAGTGAAGTGGTAAACCTTCAACTATCTCATATTGACTTTGAAAGAAAGGCCATCTTTATCGCTTCAGGAAAAGGAGGTCACTCTAGGTATGCACTTTTGGCGGATAAAACGGCTGTTTTGCTAAAAGAATATATTGAAATTTATAATCCAAAATCTTATTTGTTTTTTTCTCATAAAGGGAAGGACGTTGCTGTAAGTCCCAGGGCCATCCAAGCTGCGTTTCAAAAAATTAGAAAACTCGCTGGGATCCAAAAGTATGGAACTGTGCATACACTCAGGCATTCCTTTGCCACTCATCTTTTGGAGGATGGGTACGGTTTAGTTTATATACAGAAACTATTAGGACATGCTGATATCAAAACGACACTTGTTTATCTACATGTTAGTCCAAATTCGCTTCTACAGATTACAAGTCCCTTGGAAAAAATCGTAAATATCAAACTAGGAATGTTTGAAAATCGAAATCAATATGGGTTCCAGTTTAGGTAAGTTTGGAATCGAGTGAAAAAGGATATTGGATTGTATGAAAGGGTAATATCTCTTTCGTTAGGGATACGAAGGGCTTGGTCTCACCTATACATTAGGTGAGACGGAAGCGAACGCGCACCCCGGAGTAGCCCGACCCTTCTAATAGGGATATTGAAACACCAATCCCATGGGGAACGACCTCACAAAAATTTTTCCAAACTTTTGTTTAGAAGATTCTTTAATAAAAATTTGAATTGCAAAATTAGAAAAACCAAGGCCAATCTATGCAGTTTAGAAGAGTAGGAGAACTGTATGGAAAAACGTTTTGCAACCTGGGCTGAGATTCTTGACATAACGATTTTGGTAGGGGCATTGGTTGTGTTAGGTGCTTGGATTTTAGGTGTTCCATTTTTTTACCGAACTGATGGACCAGTATTATCAATTTTTACAGCCATTTCTCTACTTGTGATTGTCGGATTACGACTTTCCACGAGACATTTTCATCTTTGGCCTTTCACAGCCAATCTTGCCTTTTTAATGATTGTGGGTGGTGGGAATATTTCTTCCATTTTGATGTTGTTATCGGCACCGGCAGTTCATATCAATCCTAAGTCAAGTTTGGTGATGACTTCTGTGTTTACATCCATTGGTCTTGTGTTCTTTAGTATTTATGAAATCCTTTTGTATTTGCGAAAAACTCCAAAAAGTATTTGGATTTTGGATGATATTTTGATCCACCTAGCGCTTGTTCCTGGTGGAATTAGTTTAATTGGGCATATCTTCCAAAATCCAACCTACCTGAGTATGTCAATGGACGCCCGTGTAGGAATTTCTCCACTCGAGATGGTGTTTATGGCAACTCTGGCTCTTTCTACCATTTTAGCGAATCCCAATTTGTTTCTTTGGAAATTTTTAAAAGGGGGGCTTGCCAACCAATTGACTTTTGTCGGTTTGTTTATCAACCAATACATTGCTCCCGTTATCTACTTGTTAATTGCCGGAACTAATTGGGAAACTAAAGGATTTGGACCAGAGTTGTTTATATTTTTTGGAGGAGTCATTGCTACGTTAGGTTTTCTTTTGTTCCAGGCAAAATTGGAAGAAAACGAAGTATAGAATCTAACCCATGTTATACTGATTTTTTTTTGAGGAAATAGTGAGTGTTAAGAATGCGAGAGTAAGTCTTGATAAATATCAATGTGTCTCACACTACTAATATTTTTTATGGTAAAAAGGCTTATTTTCTTTTGGTTTTCAATATTAAAAAGATTTTTCACTTTTTCTCTTTATGTTTCCTTTGTCTTGTGAAGTTTTGGTTTGTTTTTGGGTTCATTGTCTCTTTTGTTTTATTTTGTAATTGTTCCAAAGAAGAGTCTAGAATCATTCCAGAACAATCTAAGTTTGAGGTCGTGGAACCTCCCTTAGATTTTCAACTTTCTTCGGTTTGCCCTCCTGGATTAAACTTTGAAAAAGGTTTTTGTGTGATTGATTATCGTTATGTCCAATCTTTAGAAAAAAACGGTGGCCTTGGACAAACTCTCGCACAAGTTAAATTAGATCCCAAAGTCATTGATTTGGGAAGATACTTATTTTTTGATCCTATTCTTTCCGGCGATAAACAATTGTCATGTGCTCATTGCCATCATCCTGCTTATAGTCTCTCTGATGGCAGGAAACAAAGTATAGGAAGAGATGGAGTTGGTTATGGACCGACGCGAAAAAACGGAGTTATACTCAAACGTTCGGCACCGAGTTTGTGGAATGTAGTTTATATGAAACATTTATTTTGGGAGGGAAGAGCTTCCAATTTAGAAGACCAAGCAGAAGGTCCACTGTATTCACCTGATGAAATGGCTAGTTCTCCTGAGGTCATTGAATCAAGGTTAAATGAAAATTCTTATTATCAAAAAATGTTTGAACAAGCTTATGGAAAAAAAAGATTAAAAATTTCGGCATCTTTAGTGATTGATGCTCTCTCTGCATTTGAGAGGTCACTCGTTTCTTTTAGTAGTCGGTTTGATAAATGGTCTACAGGAGATAAGGAAGCTTTAAACAAAGAAGAACTGTTAGGTTATAATATTTTCCGTTCTTTTGTGGCTCGATGTGCGGAATGCCATCCTCCCCCTATGTTTACAAATAATGTTTTTGCAACGATTGGGGTTTTGGATTCCAAAGAAAGGGACTTTGGTAGAGAGACTATCACTGGCCAAGATTTACTCAGAGGAGCCTTCCGGGTTCCCAGTTTGAGAAACATTGCAAAAACAGCACCATATATGCATGCGGGAAATTTGAATACTTTAGAAGACGTTGTTCGCTTTTATAATGAAGGTGGGGGACGAGGAAATGGAGCGCCGAGTGATCTTAGAATCCACTGGCATGTTAGAAAAATGGGGCTTAGTGAAAAAGAAATTAGTTCACTTATTTCTTTTCTGAATACATTGACTGATGAAACGAGTATGCCAAAATTTCCTAAGTCTGTTCCTTCGGGTCTGCCAGTGGCACTAGAAATTGAATCATATCACAATCGGAGTTCTATAAAATAATGAGTTTTAAAAAAAAGTTTCTATTCTTTAGTGTTTCTAAGATCGTCCATCAAAAGAATCCTTTCCAATTCTCTTTTGCGATTCTTTTTTTCTTCTTTTTGTCTTCACAAATTTTTTCTCGAACTTTGGAAGTCCATGAAGGAGAATCCATTCAAAAGGCAATTGATTCCCTTGAAAAAGGAGATACTGTTAAAGTATATCCCGGTGTTTACAATGAATTTTTGTTCGTGGATAAAACTCATTTTACTTTATCTGGAGTGATCGTCAATGGCAAGTGGCCTGTGTTAGACGGAGTTGGGAAGTTAAATGATGGTGTGATTGGATCCGGTGCCAACTTTTTAATCGAAAATTTCCATATTAAAAACTATAAAGCAAATGGTGTGATGACTCAAGGTGCAGGTAACATCATTATGCGTAAACTCATCGTAGAAAATACAGGAATTTATGGAATTTATCCAACAATGGGTACAAACGTAGTCGTTGAAGATACGGTTAGTTTAGGAATTGCTGATGCCGCCATATATATCGGGATGTGTCACAATGTTGATGTTAGACGGAACGAAGTGTATGGAAGTGTTATCGGGATTGAAATCGAAAACTCAACGAATGTTTTGATCGAAGGAAATACCGTTTACGATAATTCAGCAGGAATTGTTGCTTTTGCATTACCTGGACTCCCATTAAAAAAGGTAGAAAACGTAATCATAAGAAAAAACTTTATATTTGATAACAACCATAGAAATTTTGCGGAACCGGGAGCATTGGTTGCTGGTGTTCCTCCTGGAATCGGAATTGGTGTGATGGCCGGAGATGAAGTTACCATAGAAGGAAATATCATACGCAGGAATAGTTTTGCTGGAATTGGGATTGGTGATAACAACTTACTTCCTAATTCAAAATCGCCGGATCCAGATGTGGAACCAAATCCAGACCGAAACAAAGTATTGGAAAATGTTTTTATCGATAACGGGAAACGGAAGTGGAATGATATTATCTCTTGGCTTTTCTATGTGATAAGGATCATCTTTTCTGGAAATCCAATCCCAGAATCACCTAATGGTGGGAAGGTGGGAATTTTTCCGGAAGGATATGATGTCGTAGCTTCAGGAAAAGGGAAAGACAATTGTTTAATTTCTCCTGATTCTGTTACAAAAATTGGAACGAGTTCTTATGGAATTTGTAAGCCAACAGACACTACTGAAAAAATTAAAACTATGATTGGTGACCCGAAGCTAGGAGAATCAAAATCGGATGCACGAGAACTGGGAAAACAAGTGTTTGGTGCAGTTTGTTCAGGATGCCATTCAATGACGTTACGCACTGTGGGTCCTCCCATTAAAGAAATTCAAGAAAAGTATAAGAAGGATGTTTACGGAGTTGTTTCTTTTGCTTCCATGCCCAAAAAAGTGAGAGAGGGATTTATTGAAATGCCTTCTCAAAAGTATTTAGGTAATGAAAAACTAACAGCTGTTGCAAACTATATTTTGAATTTAAAAGACGAAGGTGCCAAAGGGGTGGCAAAATAATATGAATGCAGACAAAAACCTTCCTGAGATGAATCCATTTCGTGGCGGATTGATTTCCATCATTCGTTTGTTCACCCCGCCAGTATTGGCTATTCTTTTGATTGTTTTTGTACGTTATCTTTCGGGCGATGTTTCTTGGAAACGAAATCTTCTTGCGGCTTCCTTTCTTTGTTATTACATTGCTGTCTCTGTTTTTGGGACC
This sequence comes from Leptospira bandrabouensis, assembly GCF_004770905.1. Taxonomy (NCBI): domain Bacteria; kingdom Pseudomonadati; phylum Spirochaetota; class Leptospiria; order Leptospirales; family Leptospiraceae; genus Leptospira; species Leptospira bandrabouensis. Next base: position 1,860,547 of record NZ_RQHT01000014.1, read on the forward strand.
ATACGTGCAGCGTCTGCTGTGGAAGATATCCTCGGTGAAGAAGATATCGTAGAAGACAAAATCTCAAGAATGAGAAGGGCAAGACATTCGATTCGAGTTTTCTTTTCCCTTTGGTTGGTGGGAGGAGTTGCCATTCTTGCTGGTCTTTATGTTGGTATGAGTAAAAATCGTTGGGACATGCCTATACCACTTCCTTCATTACAAATATTGAGTTCGGTTATTTGGGCCATCCTTACCTCTTTATTGTTGCAACTAATGAGTTTTCATAGAGGGCTTGTGTTTGCCAAAGGTGGATCCACAAAAGGATACATTGCACAGAGTATAACGATTTATGGATTTCTGATCCTTCTATTCCCCATTTATTTTGTTTTATATGCGGGTAATGGGAAAATCGTAAACATTCCTTATTTGATAGCATTTACACTTCCAACTAACATACTTTTGGTGTATTTAGTTGTTAAAAAATACAAATCTGTAATCCGCATTCTGGGAGAAAATTCTGTATTTTTCTTTCATCCTGAGACAAAGTATGCGGCGAAAAGAGCTTTTGGTATTTTTTTATTTGTCTTTATTTTGATAAGTTTGTTCTTTTTGGATTATACACGTAGAAAAAAATTACTTTGGATTTACGCAGCAAGGGAAAACCAAATTTTACTTTTTGATGTTCTGCGTCTAACCGGTGTCCATGTTAATGAAGTGGATGAACATAACTATACTCCGCTCTTTTGGGCGGTCCAAGGCGGATCTATTGATTTTGTGAAATCGATTGTAAAAGCTGGGGCTGGTTTAGAAGCAAGGAATGAGTTTGGCCAAACTCCTTTGATATTAGCTGTTCTTGTTAAAAATGAAATGATGGTTCAAGAATTAATTTCACTTGGATCTGACATCAACTGTGCTGATAGTTTGGAGGGACAAACTCCTTTGATATTAGCTGCAAGAGATGGAAGTTTGGAGATAGTAAAAATCCTACTGAAAAACAAAGCCAATCCCAATCTTAAGAATAAAAAAGGCCAATCTGCTTTGAGTTTAGCTTTAGATTCTGGTCATAAGGAAATTGCCGATTTATTAAAAAAATGAAAACAATCTAGAGGTAACATAAAATTCTTTCGATTTTTATGTACATTCTGTTCGTTGTATTTGGGATGTTAAAAGGTAAAATTATTTCAAATTGGATGGTCCATGGATAGGCTAAATCGACAATAGGGAACTATCCTTAGTTTATAGCAGAATACTCCTTTGGGTTCATGAATACTAAAACCCCCTAAACAGGGGGGAAGATCTAATTAAATATTTATTTCCAAACCAAGGTTTCAAGGTAAATTCTGACGGATTCAAACGTAACGCACTTTCGTTTGAATGATAACCGGCACAATACTGAGGACCAATGTTACCATTTCCTGAACTTTCGACAAATCCTTCTACAATCGAATATATTTGGCATAAACTTCCTTGGGCGATACCAAATTTTTTTACGACCTTGGTTGGATTGACACTCACTGCACTTGGGATACTCGCACTTAAAAGATCTGAGAATCGTAAACTTTTGTTCAGTTTCATTTGTTTTTGTTTTTCATTTGCTTCCCTCGGTTTAGTTCTATCATTACGTACATTACTTCAAGACCAACCTACTTTATTGTTTTGGAATCGTGTTGGCTACTTTGGAGTTATATTATTATCTCCGTCTGCTGCTTTTTTAACATACTATTTGACAAATCAATCTTACCGATATTTGATCATCTCCGGCTTATTGGCTATGTTTACTCTAGTGTTTGGTTATTACGGACTTTTCACACATTATGATTTTACAGGTGGTTGGTTTATTTATTCGTTTGGCAAATATCCAATTGCTGAACTCCCTCTTAAAATTTGGGGAGTAATTTTAGTTATTAATTACATATTTGTTTACACTCCAACCTCCATTCATTATTGGATGAAGAATCAAAAAGACTTTGAGTCAAAAAAATTTTTGTTTTTGGGTCTTCATATATGTAGTTTTCTCTTAATTACCAATTTATTAAGTTTAGTTGGATATCCAGTATTTCCATTAAGTAGTTTTGCATTTCTTCCGTTATCAATCCTTGGATATGGAATTTTTCGGTCAGATTTTTTGAATCTAAATGATTTATTATTCAAACAAAGGGGATTGTTTTACTTTTTATCGGGGTTTATCACTACGATTTTAATCCTGATTGCTTATTTAGTTTCTTTTTATCTTCATCCGAGTGACCAGATAACAGCTTACAATCGACCTTATTTTTTAATTCCACTTTTCTCTAGTGTTATGGTATTTGCTTTGGCCATTTATATCGCCGGTAGTAATCCTGATATCAAATTGAATATGTTGGCATCCATATCATTTTTTTTAGCGGGTGCTTTTACGATCGTTATGGTTACTTTTAAATTTGATTTGCCATTAATAGTACATAGAAGATTAGAACAAATTTTTTATACATTATTTGTATTCACACCAGGAATCCATTTACGTTTCTGTTATGCGTTATTTGGTAGAAAGTCTCCGAAAATGGTGCGACTTTTAGATTTTGGATCTCTCCTTTTATCGTTTATCCTTTGGACTCCCTATTTTTTTGGAGGATTTTATGAATATTCCTTCGGTCGTATTTCTTCGGGAAACTTCGGACTCAATGCTTTTGGATTACTTGGTATGATTGGAATGACATTTTTTTTAAAAGAATGGATTACTATTTGGAAAGAGAAACGTAATAGGATGGCTAATCTCATTGTGCTATCATTATTTTTTGGTGACATCCTTATTTTCCTCAATTTACCAGCTACAATGGGAATTCCGTTGTATTCATTTGGTGAATTACAATGTATTCCAGCACTTTTGATTTCTATTTTTATCATCAAACTGGGAGCCATTCCTACTTCGGGACAAGCTACTTTGATTGGAAATCGAGTTTCGTTAATGATTTTATTTTTTGTTCCGCTTTCGATGTCTTTTTATGTTTTGAACTTAAGTGAAGTTTTTCCACTAAGCATAACAATTTATCACGCGTTATTTGTTGCATCTCCGATTGGTTTGGCTTTTTATCTTGTATCGTTTGTTTTTTTACGATCAACGGCAGTAAAGTTAGATCAAACAATGTTTGCATTGGCTAAAGAAAAGGTTAAGGCAGATAATGCACTGATTCAATCCGAAGAAGCCAAAAAGGAAATAGAAGCCATCAATTTCTTAACGAAAGTAATCAATTCTGAATCTGAATTGCCAAAAATTATAACTGCCATTGCAGAATACGTGAATCAAAAATATGGAATTATGGGCACTTGGTTATTTTTATTAGATGAAAACCATGGTGAAATCAAAAGTGTTCACGCGGAGGCATTTATTGATGCCTCTGAAGAACAAAGAGCTTTTGTCAATAATTTGAGGATTCCTATGAATGAATCAGGGGGGATTGCTTATTTAGTTTGGAAACGGAAAAAAAGTATGTTACTGCCTCAAATTAAACGATTTGAATTTGAGATTGATAAACGTATCGGTGAAGGAGTTAAAGCCACCTCTTTTTTACATGTGCCATTGGTTTTAAAAAATGAAACTATCGGACTAATTATGTTCTCAAATTTTCAAGAGCGACTGAATTTGACAAAATCGCAAGCCAGATCCATTGAACATCTATGTGCTCAAGTGGCAGGTGTCATTCAAAGGGTTCACCTCCTAAGACAAACGGAAAAACAAAAAAAAGATATTTTGGCGTTAAATGGATTTATCAAGGATATCAATGAGAATATGGATATTCATTTGATCATGAAAAAAATACACAACTATGTGAAAACAAATTTCGGAATTATGTATTATTCATTGTTAGTCGTTGATGGTGAAAAAAGATATCTACGGTTTTTGGAGATGGAGGTCCCCGAATATGTTACGGAATTTCAAAAAAATAGAATTTATGAAATGAGAGTACCTCTGAAGGGGGCAGCAGGAGGTCACCAGATGACTTTGCGTAAGAAAAAGCCGATTTATATGCCGAAAGATCTGGAAAAGATAGAAAGATTACTTTCTGAAGATGAAAAATGGGTGATTAATGTTTGTAAGATCACATCGTTCCTTTTTATCCCTATGATATTGAATGGAGAAGTTGTCGGGTTACTTGATTTATCAAATTCAGATAAATCGATGGACCTAACGGATGAAGATATTTCGAAACTATCTATTTTAGGAGAACAATTAGCTGGAATTATTTATGGTTCTGCCTTATTTCAAGAATTAGAGATTTCTAGAAATATTGCCGAGGAAGAGAGACGAAAAAATGAAAAACTTTTGCTCAATATTTTGCCTGTTGATATTGCAAAGGAGTTGAAGGAAAAAGGAGCCACAGAACCAATCTTATACGAAAATGTGAGTGTTATGTTTACTGATTTTAAAGGGTTTACTCAAATCGCGGAAGTCTTATCACCACAAGAATTGATTCGAGATTTAGATGCTTGTTTTGTTCAGTTTGATAAAATTACGGAAAGATATAAATTAGAGAAACTAAAGACGATTGGAGATAGTTATATGTGTGCTGGTGGAATTCCAAAACGAAATCAAACACATGCAATCGATTCAGTTCTTGCTGCATTGGAGATCCAAGCATTTATGAATTTAATGAAACAAATCAAAGCAGATCAAGGATTACCATTTTGGGAACTTCGATTAGGAATTCATTCAGGTCCGTTAGTTGCAGGTGTGATTGGAGAAAAGAAATTTGCCTATGATGTTTGGGGAGATACAGTGAACACTGCTTCTAGAATGGAATCTTCGGGGACTCCAGGAAAAATCAATGTTAGTGGTGAAACCTATGATCTCATTAAAGACGTTTTTGAATGCGAATACAGGGGAAAAATAAATGCCAAAAACAAAGGTGAAGTCGAAATGTTTTATGTTCTAGGACTAAAAACGGAATTTTCCCTATCAGAAGATAAACGAACACCGAATGGAAATTTTTGGAAATATTACGAAACATTGGCAGGGACTAGAGAACATGTCGCTTAAAAATGAAAGTATAGTTGAACCTAATAAGATCAAAATTGGAATTTTGGAAAATGACGATTTCTTTCTGGAAGAGCTAAAAAATCGTATCTCTGAATTGGACAATGTATCGGAGATTCTTTTTTGGAAAACTGGTGAGATGCTTTTACGAGATCCCAAACATAAAAATATCGATATATTATTTTTGGATATTATGTTACCAGGTATAAGCGGAATCGAAGTCGTAAAAAATTTATCAGAGAAAAATGAAAACGTAAAAGTAATTATGTTAACCAATATGAATTCTGATGAGATGATTTTTAATTCTATTAAAAATGGTGCACTTGGTTACCTTTTAAAATCGGAATTAGGTCAGATAAAAAATATTGTAGAAGTTCTGTTAGGTGGCGGAGCTTATATCACTCCGACTATTGCGCTAAGAGTGTTTTCTAGTTTTAGGCGTCCTATTGATAGGCCAAAAGTATATTTAACGGATCGGGAAAAACAAATTCTGGAATTACTAGTCAAAGGGAAAACCATTCCGTTGGTATCAAAATTTTTGGATTTAAGTGAACATACGGTGCAAGGCTATGTAAAATCGATTTATCGAAAATTGCAGGTTCATAATCGATCTGAATTAGCGCTCAAAGTGCAAGAATATTTTATTTTATAATGAGATGTTTTGGAAAAATTATTTTATTTTTGATAATCGCGACGATTCCAGTAAATTGTTACCAAAAATTAAGTGAAAAGTTTCAAAATAGCGCCTACATAGATTTATCTGATACAAATTGGGAAAATTCGCTTCCAATTAATTTATCATCTGGTTGGGAGTTCTATTGGAACCAGTTATTCGATCCAAAGGTTTTTCCGATAAATTCTCTGTTAGGTGGTGTTCCAATTGTTGAATTTCGGCCTTGGACTAATCTAGATTTAGCGGGCCAGAAGTTTTCTGCAAAAGGTTTTGCAACCTATCGTAAAAGAATTAAGGTTCAAAATAGTTCTAAGTTAAAACATTTTTCTATTTATTTTATGCATTTGTTTTCTTCATCTAAAGTTTACATCAATGGTGAACTTATTCAGGAGAAAGGAAAGGTATCCTCTCAACTTGCTGAAGTTATACCTGATAGAACAAATTCAACGATTGAGTTTTTAACAGACCAATTAGAACTGGATATAGTTATTCAAATTGCAAATCAAGATTTTTATCAGGGTGGGCCAAGAGGTGAGTTTTTAATTGGTTATCCTCCGCAAATCGATTTGTATAAAAGCAGGAATCTAATTGTTGAAATTTTTGTTTTTGGACTAATTTTCGGATCTGTTTTGTATCATCTTTCATTTTATTTCATTAACCGTAACCAACGTGCCTTCTTATATTTTTCAATAGTCTGTATAACCTTTTTAATTCGAATCCCTTTTTTAAATAGCAAATCACACGGTTATTTTATTCCAATGCAGAGTTTTGAGTTTCAGTCTATATGGTTACATTATGTAAATATCTTCACCTTTCTGTTTTCTATTTTATTTTTGAGTGAATTGTTTAGGTCGAAACAATACAAATACATAAAAAATTTCTTCTTTATTGGCGCTATCCTTGCTTTGTTTACTCCATTTGTTTCTAAAACTTTTCAATATTATCTGAATTTTCTTTATCTCGTTGTGTATTTGGTAATGTTTTTGGCATTCTCTTTTTATTTACTTTATAAACATAAAAAAGAAGCACAGGGATTGTATTCTATGGGAATTGCTCTCTTCTCACTTGCTTTGTTTTGTATTTTATCAATATCTCTTAACTTTTATGGCGTTCACGGCGGATTATATCTAATTCTAGGATATTTGTTTTATGTAATTTTTCAGACGGTGTCTTTGAGTAAATTTTTTGCCTACGCTATTGAATCTAGAGCAAATATAGAAATGGCCTTACATGAAGAATCTTTACAAGCTTTGTCAAAACAAAGGGCAGAAATGCAATTAATGGTTCACGACCAATTGGGCGCGAATTTAACGGATCTAAAGGTTTTTTTGGAAAGAAAAATGTTAAGTTTAAACGAATCGGTAAAACAATCTTTTGATCTGGATTATATTTATGATCGAGTTGTTTCGATCATCCAATCGCTCCGTAACCAATTACTTTACATAGAAGATCAAAATTTAATTTTTGAAAACTTTGTCACAGGCTTACATTTAACTTTATTAAGAAGATATTCTGATGTTGGGAGAGAGTTTGAGTTTTCTCCATCTAATGAATTTTTGAATTATTTCAATGAAATAAAAATTATCGGTAAAAACCAAAGTTATTTTTTGAATATATATTATATGTTATATGAAGTTTGTACTAATGATATTAAGTATGGTAGAGGCGAATCTGTTTGGAAATTAGATTTTATTAATGGCACTTTTAGTATTAATCAAAGAAACTTACTGAACCTATCAATTCAAAAACAAAAGACTGACTTCGATTTGAAAAGCATTAAAAAGAGATTATCACTATTGAATGGAAACTTGGAGGTTAAGATTTCCGATGAAAGTTTCCAATTGAAAATTCAGTTTCCAGCTTGATCGAAGTTATTTGTTAAACTATTCGCTTTGATTAAAAGTTTAGTTTTCTTCATTTTCTATCCAACCACTATAACCCCCGCCAAAACGTGATACGGTGATTTCGCGTGATTTCAAGAGATTCATTGCATTCACAGATAACAAACAAAGTGGTCCTCGGCAATAGACGATAACCTCTTTGGTTTTAGGAAATTTATGAGTTAATAGATCGTTGTATGGAACGTTTATTGCTTCAGGAATATGGCCTTTTTTATATTCTTCTTTAGAACGCACATCAATAAGGAGGGTACCGCCTTTTTTTATTTTCTTTTGCAGTTCCGTATAGTTGATGTTTTGTTTTGTAGAGGAAACCGCAGCATTAGAAGGGATTTCTCGTTCTGCCATACTAAACACTGCAAACTTTTCTAAAGCGAAAAACAAATCTTTCATTGGTCCTTGTTCCCAACGGTAAAGAATTCTTTTTCCGTCTCTACGAGTAGTAACCAAATTTGTTTTTTTTAAAGCCTGGAGGTGTTGAGAAGTATTGGCAACTGGGATGCCTGATTCTTCAGACAAAATCTCCACTGATTTTTCACCATTTGATAAAAGTTGGAGTAAAATCAGGCGAGATTCGTTTCCAAGCATACTGGCAACTTCGCTCATACGTGGAATGATTTCCATACTTCTCATATACTATCTCACTAAAAAAGAAAAATCCGATTTCAGGCAAGAAATTTTGTATCCGCTAATAAAAAACTATAGACATTCTATCATTCAATAAAACAATTGAATGATAGAATGAATGTTGGAGGATATTATGGCTTTTCTTTTAGAAAATTATTGGAAGATCGTTCCTGTTGGAATAGGTGCTACGGCAGCTATGGACATTTGGAGGTTTCTATTACAGAAAACGTTTGGTGTGAGTTCGCTTGATCTGGGGCTTTTGGGGCGTTGGGTTGGTTATCTGTTTCGAGGGAAAATTTTCCATACCTCGATGGGAAAAGCTGAGGCGATCCCGAATGAAACCAAACTGGGTTGGACCTCCCATTATGCCATAGGGATTTTCTTTTCCTTTCTTTTGCCTGTCATTTGGGGAGAAGAGTGGTTAAAGAATCCGACGGTCCAACCTGCAATTCTTGTGGGCGTTGGAACTGTTTTGGCTCCTTGGTTGTTCATGCAACCGGCTATGGGAATAGGGATTGCTGCTTCCAAAACTCCCAAACCTTACCAAGTGCGTCTTAGAAATATTGCCATTCACATTGTCTATGGACTTGGACTTTATGGATCTGCTCTTCTAACAAATGTTTTGTTCCGTTAAGTTTAGGATGAGGAATTTTTTATGAAATATATTATTGTTACTGCAGTCATTGTTCTTTTGGGATTTTTTTCCGTGGGTATTCCCATTGCAACACTTCCGGGATTTATTAAAGGAACCTTAGGTTTAAGTGATGTTTGGCTTGGGATCATACTAGGAACTCAGTCACTTGTGACATTACTAAGTCGCCATCATTCCGGTTCGCTATCGGATTTAAAAGGTCCAAAAGTGGCAGTGCTCCGGGGAATATTTTTTAGTGTGATTTCCGGTTTTGTTAGCTTCGGTGTCGTTTATTTTCAAGGAACATTGGGACTTGTCATTCTCCTTCTTGCACGAATCGTGTTGGGTTACTCAGAGAGTTTACTCATCACGGGTGCCCTTTCTTGGGGTGTTGGTTTGGTTGGATCAGCTAACGCTGGTCGTGTGATGGCTTGGAGTGGAATGGCGATGTATGCAGCGATTGCCATCTCTGCACCCTTAGGGTTTCTAATGGTTCATCAATTTGGATTTCAGGGTGGGGTGGTTCTATCGATATTATTTCCTATCTTTGCAGGAATCATTTCCTATTTTGTTCCTAAAGTTCCACCTGCAAGTCAAGTGCGGATTCCATTTTATCAAGTGGTTCCCAAAGTTTGGAAACATGGTCTAGGACTATTTTTTGCCGCCGTTTGTTTTGCGGGGATTGCAGGTTTTAATACATTACTTTTTAAAGAAAAAGGATGGGCGAATGCAGAGTGGGTGATGGTCATTTTTGGAACTGCCTATGTAGCTGCTCGAATCTTTTTTGCTCAAACAGTAGACCAGTATGGTGGTAAAAAAATTGCCATGATTTTCTCTGCTGTTGCGATACTCGGACAAGGTTTGTTATGGCAGACAAATCATTCTTCCTTGGCATTTTTAGGTGCCGCACTGACAGGTTTTGGTTATTCACTCGTGTTCCCTGCCTTTGGTGTAGAAGCCGTTAAAAATATGGAAGCAAAGTTTCGCGGTGTCGCTCTTGGAGCTTATGTAGCTTTTTTTGATCTAGCATTGGGAGTGACAGGACCGCTAGCGGGTTTTGTAGCCAATCACTTTGGTTATGCGGCAGTGTATGCTTTTGGAATGGTCACTTGTATGGTTTCTTTTCTCATTGCCTTTAGTTTAAAAGATACTAAAAAATTGAACGAAGCCTAAAGATTGCAGTGTTTTAGCCAAAAGGAACTTTCATTCCATTGTTTCTTTTGGCTAAGATTTGTATTTTCTTCGATACTCTGAAGGTGTTAACTGGGTAAGTTCTTTAAAGGCCCTATTAAAAGCATTTTTGGAATTAAAGCCAATATCAAAACCAATGCGAAGTACAGGTGTCTCTGATTCTAATAATGCAATTTTCGCTAATGTTATCCTTTTTTCTCGTATAATTTCAATTAGACTTTGGCCATAATACCGATTGCAAACTTGTGAAGTGGTATGAGAGGATACTCCAAGAATTTCAGAAATTTTGTTAAGAGTTAAATCTCCATCTGAAATGGTATTTTTGTCATTCAAAAGAACATCGAATTGTTTTCCTAACTCAGTTAATTTTTGATCCGATAGGTAAGACTTTTGGTATTTGTTTGTGTTTTGATTCGAACTAAAAATTTGGTGGTTCTCATCTTCTTTTTGATCGAGATAAATGCGGTGCCATGCAAAACCAAGAATCCATACCGAAAAACCAATGTTAGATATACTTTCTGAAATTTGCCCAGGAATAAAAATACAAAGTAGAATGCAGAGAAATAACCAAAACACCAAAAGCAAAATATATTGAGAAAAAAGTTTTCCTTCTCTGAGAAAATCTTTCGGAAATTCACTGAGAACCAATTGGAATCGGAAACGGGTTCGCATAAAAACAATGAGTGAGAAGAATAAAGTCATCATTTGGAGCAAGTTTGATTCACTGAATACTTCGATAGGAAGTGTGTTCTTTAGAAACAAAAGTTTCTTTTCTCCATTCAATAGAAAAAATGGAATATGAAAGATAAAAAATAAAATTGGAACCAATAGAAACAATCCGAACCAAATGCGATTTTCTTTGGGAATTCCAAAATACCTGGTTACGGCAAATGAAAAAAACGGAGCTATGCTAAATCCGAACCCATATCCTAATTTGATAAGATGAGGAAATTCATTCAGGTTTCCTGAAAAATAAACCAGGTTACAGATCATAATGATGGAAAGAAAAAAAAATAAAAAACCTAAGTCACGACTGAACTTTCTACCTTTATTTTCTTCGCGATAGAAGTAAAGGCCAAGAAACACAGACTGTATAAAACCTGCACCGAGTAAGATAGTTCCAATCATTTGAAGAATATTCCATAACTGTCAGATGATTCAAAGAATGAAATTAGTTTTTTTTATAAAAGATAGGTCCCATCCGATGGGGTGGGGCGACAAAGGATTGGTTTTGAGTTACACTTACTTTCAAAAAAGGAAAACATTTGAAATTAGTTATTTGGCTCATTCCATTCTTCTTCGTTTTGATACAAGATCCAGTTTTCGGAAATTCTAATTTTTCAAAAGAAGAATACAGTGCAAATTTTTTTCGTGCTCCTTCCGTCGGCGGCGAGTATAGAAAAGACCAGTTTTCTATACATGGAGGTTATTATGTTACCAATTTTGATCCTGGAATCACAACTGAGTTTTATAAAGTTGGATTTGGTTATTGGTTTTTACCTACGAAGTTAAATTCATTTATAGAACAACCATCATCCTTTTATACTTATTTATCCTATGGAAAAGGAATTAATTTAGGATATAAAAATAAAGATTCATTTATGTACGAATTGGGTTATCGATTTATGTTGTGGAAAGGTCTTAGTTTTCGTTTCGGTATCATTCTACTTGTTGCAGATGGTGCCTCTCCAGAACTCAATCCCACACCGGGAATTAGTTATTCAGTATTTTTTTAAAGAGGAAAGTATGCAAAATCAAACAATCAAAGAAAATCGTTATATAGGAATGATATTTATTATGATTCCCTTACTCATTCAAATACCCTATACAATCTTAATTTTGAATTTTCAATATCCTGATATTTTGCGGGAACCAGCTGAGACTATTTTAACGGAATTTCACAAGGCCGGTCCTTTCCTTGTGTGGACTTGGTGGTTTTTTGGAATTTCGGGACTACCACTTCTTTTTGGGTACCTTTATTTGTATCAAATGACAAAAAAAAATAACCCATTATTGTCTTTAGCGGCTGTTATGTTTGGAATCGTTTCTTTGTTTTTTCAGTTGGTTGGGCTTTTGCGATGGGTGTTTGTTGTTCCTATCCTTGCTAATTTGTATATGGATCCACTCAGTTCTGATTTAGTGAAAACTGCGGTTTTAGTTAATTTCCAAGCTATTCACCATTTGTTTGGTGTTTTGATTGGTGAACATTTAGGCCAACTCTTTACCATTCTTTGGATGTTGATGGTTTCTATTTTGATTTGGAGAGATCAAGTTTTTCCAAGATGGATTGCCGTTTTCGGAATGGTTTCTTCCTTGGTTTATATTTTAGCGCAATGGGAATTGTTTGCCATAGTAATTCCTTATGTAAAAGAAATTCCTCTGACTGGTCTTTTGGGAAGTTTGTTTTGGCTTTTATGGATGGTTTGTATAGGATTTCAAATATTTAAAACAAAAAACGATGTGAAGTAAAATTCAAATGTTACTGTTCCACACAAAGTAAATAATATGAGCTTCCGCAAGTTAAGGATGCACTTGATAATGAACTACTTCCAGTTTGATTCAATGATTATGTTGGTTCATCCACATTCTTTTTCAGAATCATGTATGTTACAAATTTTTCAGGCTTTCAATTCAGTCCAAAAAAGAATAACAAAACAAAATTTGTATAAGAATTAATCTTATCTTTAAAATTTATTGATAAATCGGTTTTTTTGCCTATAAGGAATGAAAAAAAATGAATTGGGCTTTCTATTTAAATGGAACTAAATTTAGCTGGTAACAGATTCAAAATAAATGCGTTTTTTTAACCTCTAAGTAGTCCTCACTTTTTTGCATTCTGATCTCCCTTAAAGTTTTCCCCTGCATTTTCGTTGTGTTTTTACCTAATTTCCTCTTGGGAAAGTCGTTTCTAAATCATTAAAATTTAAGAGTCAAAATCAAAATTTGAGGAAATCAAATGTCAGTTAATATATATGTAGGCAACCTTTCTTACGAAATGACCGAGAGCAAGCTTAATGAGCTTTTTTCAGTACACGGAGCAGTATCTTCTGCAAAAATCATTACAGACCAGTATACTGGTGGTTCAAAAGGTTTCGGTTTTATCGAAATGAAAGAACGTAAAGAAGCAGATAACGCTATCAATGATTTAAACGGAAAAAATATTCTAAACCGTGAAATGAAAGTGAATATTGCAAAACCTAAAACCAACAATTGGAATTAAGTTTTACATAACTTTATTTTTTTAAATTTCAGTTCTTAGTTCATTTTACTAAGGACTGAAATTTTTGTATTATCCCGCATGTAAGTTTCCTTATTTACAGGAATGGTTTACCGGTAGGCTGTATTTATTGGATAGATAACACTCGACAATTTCCCTATCACTATTGGAGAGGGCTTGGTCGTAATAAATAAAATCTCCCATAAAACCATCTAAATAATCACCATCTCCTGGAGGTGTTCCTCCAAAAAAATACCTGCCAATATCAAGGGTTCCACCTCCGCAATTGTAGGTAGGAGGTCCCGAACTAGTAGAACTCACGACACCACCAGCATTATATATATTCCCTGATGTCCCATTGTATTCAAGAGAGAGGAGGGTGATTGTATTGGCTGTATAAAATGATAAATCCGTAACTAACCTAGGAGTATTTATTACCTGATCAAACAAACTTACAAGTTTTCCTCCCCCTCCATCCGGTAAATACAGTAACTTACCGGCTAAATAGGCACCATTTTGAAAAAGTCCGTCGCTTCCACCTCCACCTAAATCGTTGAATACCGCAAAAATAGTATTAGCAGCGGTGTTTAATTCAGGAGTACAAGCTCTCGATAAAAAAGTTCCTGCGGTATCAGAATAACGTATCGCCTTGAATCCATTGATGCCAGTAGCACTAAAAATTGGCTGTTGGGCTCCCGTGCCTTGGCTCACATGAAAGCCATTCCCGCTGCGGTCGTCCACAATCCCGATACAATTTGCCCCGCCACTGCAAGCTCCTGGTCCAAAGGAAGCAGCTTCCGGCATAAGAAAAAATTTCAAACTACTACTAGCAGGTGTTTGGTTCCAGGTGCTAACTTGTGTGGGATAAGCACCGGAGAGCGTACGGATTTCGGATAAAGAAAGAACTCGGTTATAAATCCGAATTTCATCAAGGACACCTGAAAATTGGCCAGCGCCATCGAGACGTCTTCCTACTTCTAGGCTTGGACCGGGTAGTGTAGACCAAGTCGGCATTGAGGCAGAAACACGTAAAACTCCATTCTCATAAACTTCAACATTTGGGGAATTAAAGGTACCGCAGAGATGCATCCACTGGTTTCGAAAACCTTCATGAAAGATTGTGACATCATTAGAGACGCCAAACATACCTGTAACGGTATCCGAAACCACAAGTCCATTCCCTTGCGAATTTGTGAAGGATCCATATCCCACAATGTATTCCCCAAAAGTACTTGATTTATTAAACCATCCACAAATGGTTCTTGGGTCAGTCGCCATTGGCAATCCAGTGGGACTTAATTTTTGCATAAAAGAGGCACCGTTAAAGAGGTAAGCACTATTTGGGTTGCCACTGCGATCGAAGGTGGGTGTAGCTCCAGTGACTGTTAAATCATTTTTTTCTGTGCCATAGTCTTTTGTATTTCCGTTGAACGGATAGTAGGTGACAAGACCTGCGGGAATTTGCACAGCCAACCTTCGTATGGATTCATCATCGATAGCCCCTTTAAAAAACCGAACATCGGAGACTTTCCCTTTGAAATAATAACCATTTCCTGCATCACCAACCTTAAATGTACCAGCGGGAAGATTCGGATTTGTCGTAAATACCAAAGGATCTTGTAATCCATTGATGTAGATTTTCCAGTTTGGATAGGAACGTTGGAGTACCACATGTGTCCATTGGTTGAGTGGTAACTTCGCAGTCGTATTGCCACTTGGTCCTACGGCACCTAGGGACACAGATAATCTTCTAGAAGTACCCGTAGTATCGAAAATGAGCCCGTATCCATTGGCCCCACCTTGTCCATTGTAAAAGATAAACTGAGAACCGGTTCCCCCTGCAGGAAAAACCCAGGCAGAAATGGTGAGGTTATCAGAAATCTGAGGTGTAGTGATACCTGTGGTAGACTGAATGAAGTCACCACCCCCATGTAGTTCATATGCTCCATTCACAAGAGCATTTTCATCTGCAGTTAGAGTAGGAGAACCAGCAATGGTACCATTGTTAGTTCCTATGGAGTCGTTTGTGTTTCCATCAAATGTATAACGTAAAACTTCTGATGGTTCGATTCTTCTGAGAGAATGGTTTCCTGTATCGGCAATGTAAATATTTTGACCATCTGACAATAGATAACCGGGAAAATTCAAAAGACCATTCCCACCAGTATTGTCTGAATATCCGGAAACACTTCCTACAAGGGTTGTGACTTTATTTGTACTTAGGTTTAAATGTCTGATTTTATGTCCTGACCATTCAGAGATAAATAAGTTGGTTCCATCCGTTGTGATTCCATGAGGATCATTAAACTGTGCCAAGGTTCCAATTCCATCGGTGGATGCTTGCACTCCATCCCCCGCGATGGTATCTACTGGGTTTGTTCCACTCAGAGAAATTCTCCGTATTTTATGACCTCCGCCAACCCCAATGTCTGTGACATAAAGATAACTACCAAGCCCAACCACAGCGATCGGTGACACAAAACGAGCATTAGTTCCTACTGGGTCGTTGGCAAAACTACAAAGAGTAGGTCCACCGGCAATTGTACTGACAGCAGTGGTGATGGGATTAATCACACGAATGGTACAATTTCCTCGATCCACAACGTAGAGGTTCCCGTTAAAAAGTGAAATCCAAGAGGGATTGTTGAAGGAAGCAAGAATTCCCGATGTGTTATCTGCTGCCGCTGCATTTCCGGATCCAGCAAAAGTGGAAACAACAGAAGTTGCTAAGTTTACCTTACGAATCCTTCTTCCACTGGATTCTAAAACGAATAAATTATTTCCATCATTGGTGAGACCTGTGATCCCATTAAATTCTGCCGCTGTTCCTACACCATCTTTGCAGTTAGTCGTGACAGTTCCCGGACAAACTGTACCACCCCCAGAGTTTCCTCCTGCAAGGATGGTGGTTGTTCCATTGGATTTGTCAATCTTACGAATGACGGCATTGATCGAATCAGCCAAGTAAATAAAATTATTATCGGCTGTGATCATATTGGGTCCATTAAACCGAGCAGCTGTTGGGCCGGCAGTTGCGGCAGCTCCACCAGGACTGGCACCACCTCCACCCGAATTGAATGGAAATGAACCTGAGATTGTTTTTAAGAAAGTTTGTCTTCCGATTAGGTTTGTGCCTAGATCCGAACTGATGGTAGGATGGACGTTCCCACCTACAATATATCCATTCACACATGTGATAAAGATCGTAACATTCGCTGCTGCAATGGTTCCCATGGTTAGTGTGGGATCATCAAACGAACAAATTGTACCAGCAGGCTGTGCTGTGAGAGCCACAGAATAGTTAGAACCTGTCGCGGCTAATGTTGAAAATTTGGTTAATCCGTTCGAAGATATGTTTAATGTTTCTGCCCCGTTGTTTTGGACGGTTATGGTTCCACTGATTCCAGAAACATTCACTCCTACTTCATAGAAGTTTGCGCCAGCCCCACAAGTAATACTAATATTTGTTATATTGCTATTTTGGACTACACCCTGGGCATTGGTTATGGAACATGTAAGTCCAGCCCCATTGGTAACAAAGCTGACATTGTAATTTTGACCTGTACTGAGTTTTGTCGGAAATGTAAAATTTCCGTCAGTGCTAACAGTAACCGTTTCTTGGTTGTTTTTGAGGGTTACCGAAGTTCCCGGAACGAGACCAGAGACCGCACCTCCAAGAGTAAATCCAGTAAACTGTGGGCCTGTGAAAAACCTAAGGAAAGTTAGGAATTCTAGTGGATCTCTGGAAAGCGAAGGCAATCCACAGGAAAAGAGGAACAAAAATACCAGGGGTAGGGTCAATCTCTTCATTAGGGAAATCCGTCGCTATAAAGAACTATGGAAAGATTGGATTATATATCAAGAAATTTCAGCGCCAGATTCTGTAGTTGTAGAATATTTGTGATCATGCTAGGGGAACTGTACGGTTTTCTTTTGGGAATTTTAGAACGAATAGGCTGCCTTTTCCTGGTTCCGAATGGACTTGGATACTGCCTTCGTGGAGTCTTATCAGTTCAAAACAGAGTTTTAATCCAATCCCAAAACCTTTTTCTCCCAATGTACCTAGAGATGACATTGGCTTTAAAAATAAATCCTTTTGGCGATCTAAGGAAATTCCCGAACCATCATCTTTGATTCTGATTTCTGCATATTCTTCAGTCTCATCGAATGAAATTTGAATCGAACCATCGGTATGACTAAATTTAATAGCATTCGCAATTAAATTGCGGAGGATTTCTATGAGTATAGAAGTATCTGCATAAACAATGGCATTCGGAGGAATCAATAATTGAATTTTTAACTTTTTTTTCTTAAACTCAATTGTAAATGAATCGAGAAGAGTTTGAATTAAAGTAGTAAAATGATTTTCCGTTAATTGAATAGAGATTTGTCCCTGGTCTAATCGGAAACGATTTAGATTTAATAGATGTTCTACGGTAGACATCGCGTTCTCTAAGATCACAAACACTTGTTTTAGTATGTGGCTTTTTTCTTCTTCTGAAGAATCTTTATCTGTGATTAAAGTTAGGGCTGAGTATACTGTGCTTAATGGAGAGCGAAGGTCATGGGCAGCCAGTGATAAAAATTTATCCTTCCATTGGTTCGCTTCTTCAGCGACTTGTTTTGCTTCTTTGTATTCCTTCGTGCGAACGATAACGGTTTTTTCTAATGACTCGTTGAGTAATGAAAGTTCCTTCCCTAGTATTTCATTTTTAAGAAAAGATTTAGTAAAGTAAGAAGCTAAAACAAGCGATTGGAACAAGGCAGTTGATAAATAGGAATATTTGAGAATCATAAAATAATTTAAGATCCCGTATAAGTAAAGTGTGTCATTGATCGCACTTAAAAATAAAAAAAACTGAATCAAAAGAAGTGGTATCGCCATATCTTTTTTTTGATAAACAGCATGGATCATACAAAGTACGGAATAAAATAAGGCAAGTATTGTCAGAAATATTCCATAAAAAGTTGCTTGGGAACCTAATTCAGAAGGTGTTACCAATACATAAATATATAAACTTGTACATGAAATGATAAAAAACGTGATAATTGGTTTAGAAAAATTTTCAGGAAATCTTTGGTATAAAAATAAAAGATAACTAGGCATCGCCAGGAAAAAAATAAGCGATAGGGCAAATGCTAATCGATAGGGAACATCAGGGAATAAAAAATATAAAGAATCACCATTTAAGGAGATCGAGTGTAAGGCGATGATTAAACTATACAATCCGAAGTAGAAAACAATAGTTTTATGTCTTCGAAAAAAATAAACGGTAAAGTGGTAAAAGGCCATAAAAATAAGAGCACCCGTGAGTAAGGCATCTCTTATCGCTTCATTGAATACTTGAGTATTGATTTTTTTGTATAAACCTAATGTGGGTGGATACCAAAAGGATCCATCATCATGATAAAAATTAGAAATATGAACAAGGATGTTTGTTTCGGCATTGGGATGGGGAAGTAAAACGATTCCTGAACTGCGAGTCGGAATCATGGAATCTTTGGATGTTCCTACTTTTCCAAGTTCCAGTTCTAGTTGCCCATTCACATAAATGGACATAGCAGCCCCGCCCGTTTGAAAGAATCGAAGAGCATATATATTTTGTTTTGCTGTCTCTGGAAGCAGGATTTTGAGTTGGTAAGTTCCAAAGCCTATTCCTTCAAAATGTTCTTTCCATCTTTCTCCAACTTGTAAAAAACTTTTTATGGGTTTTGAAGTTGCTTTTATAGAGTTTTGGCTGGTCTGGTTTGCGGAACTTGTAGGTAGAGGAGGAATTAAATTTTTCCAATCAAATACCCATTCACCAGAGAGGGGAACCACCTTTTGAAAATCGTAGGTTCTTAAATCGATTTCTCCTTTGCTAGCAAAGATTAAATTTGAATCTTCAGTTATTGGTGAACAACTACAAAGAATTAATAATCCTATCAGAATGTTCCTATTCATTAATTTGAAATCCGTTGGTTCGGATTTTACCCGCCACAGCCATCGTTGAAACGGGTAAAAAAATGTCACAGGTAATTTGGACCCAGTCATGTGACAATTGGATCAAGTTCCCAAAACTAACCGTAAAAGTACTAGAATGGAATTAATTTAATTCTAGTTTCGTTGGCTTTGTTTGTAATCCAGTCCATCCATCGGCCACTTCCCCAGTCTAGTTGAAGTGGATTCTCTTTTTTGAATTGTTTAAGATCCCCGTTGCCGTTTTCTTTTTGAAATCAATTGATTCGATCGAATCCCATTCGATGGGAATGATAACTTTTCCTTTTTTATTAATAACCCCATATTTTCCACCGACGATTCGGCTATGTTCTTCTTCTCGTTGTGATTCACAGCCATTACAAACGATGGAAAGGCCATTTTCAAACGGATACACAAAATCATAAGCGGCAGCGATTTGTTTTTTACAACGTGAATCGTAAAACCCAAATTTTTTATTTTCTACAAAGCGAGCAAGGTTTTCCGAAAAATAATCGGGTCCATTATCATATACAAAAGTTTCTAATAAAACCTGGTTCTTTGTGTTGATACATACCCAATGGTTTTCTTTTACAACAAAGGCAACCTGTTCCTTTGTGAAGTCCAATGCATGTTGGTATTGTGGATTGATAATGACTTTTCCAGATTTGTCTTTGAAACCGTAAAGATTGTTTTCTTCAAAAGAAATTAGAAGATTTGACTTAGCTAATATTGGCAAACTAAATAATAAAAATGTAATAATAAATTTCATAATACCTACTGATTAAAGATAAAAAAAATACATAACGCACTTGTTATGAATGATTTTTGAATCATTATTTCTCCTAAAGTCTCATTACGCTAAGTTATGTTAAGCTTATGTCAAGGCTTTTGGATTGATTCTAAAATTAAATTTCTTAAAAATGCGACTTAATCAATGCAATGATTACCGTATGAGGAAATACGCATATAAGAAATGTCACCTTTTTTATTTCTAAAACGTTATTGCCAAATATATGAATTTTTGTTGGGATTTTACAAGAATTTGCATCTTATAAACAATTAGGAAGTAGTAAAATGGTTCTGTCGGCTCATAGTGAAGATACATCTAATTTCTGGATGTCCCAAATCAATCGTATTCCATGGCAAAAAAAGCCAACGGTATCATACGGGCCTGGTGTAGATGGTCTGAATCATTGGTTCCCCGATGGTATATTAAATACTTCTTATTTAGCTTTAGATCACCATATTGAATCTGGAAAAGGCGAGGATACTGCTATTATCTATGATTCTCCTGTTACAAAAACGAAAACAAAATTATCCTATTTTCAACTTTTAGAATCAGTAGAAAAAATGGCATTCGTTTTAGATTCCTTTGGTGTTAAGAAAGGAGATACGGTAGTCATTTATATGCCAATGATTCCGGAAGCATTGGTTTCTATGTTGGCCTGTGCTCGTATTGGAGCCGTTCATTCCGTTGTGTTTGGCGGTTTTGCTCCCCATGAACTTGCCGTTAGATTGGATGATTGTCGACCTAAACTTGTTATCACTTCCTCTTATGGTGTTGAGGTTTCAAAAATTATACCTTATAAACCATTGTTAGATGAAGCAATGCATCTTTCTAATCATAAACCAGAATATGTAATTCTAAAATCTCGGCCAAATTTAGAAGTAATTATGCATACTGGACGTGATTTTGATTGGGATGAGCTGATGGAAACGGCGGGCAAAAAAAAATCTGTTCCTGTTTCTGCTTCTGATCCGCTTTATATACTTTATACATCCGGTACAACAGGTAAACCTAAAGGAGTGGTTCGGGACAATGGCGGTCATGCTATTGCCATGCATTATTCTATGGAAACCATTTACGATATGAAACCCGGCGAAGTTTTTTTTGCGGCTTCTGACGTAGGTTGGGTTGTGGGACATTCCTACATTGTTTATGCACCGCTCATTTATGGTTGTACCACTGTATTGTATGAAGGGAAACCTGTCCGTACACCAGACGCAGGAGCTTTTTATAGGATCATTGAAGAATATAATGTTAAAACATTGTTTTGTGCTCCCACTGCTTTTCGTGCGATTCGAAAGGAAGATCCAGAAGGAAAAGAATTATCTAAATACAATATATCTTCTCTTAAATATTTATTTTTAGCGGGAGAAAGGACGGATCCTGTTACCTATGATTGGGCCTGTGAACTTCTAAAAGTACCAGTTGTGGATCACTGGTGGCAAACAGAAACAGGTTGGGCCATTGCAGCCAATATGATGGGTTCAAATCCATTGCCAGCTAAAGCTGGTTCTGCGACAAAGCCAGTCACTGGTTTTGATGTGAGAATTCTTGATGAAGAAGGACATGAAGTCAATCAAGGAGAAAAAGGAAATATTGTCATTAAACTTCCATTACCACCAGGATGTTTGCCTACACTTTGGATGGATCATAAAAATTATGAATCTTCCTATTTATCACATTATCCTGGATATTATCTAACAGGAGATGGTGGATATTTTGATGAAGATGGTTATTTATTCATATTAGGTCGCATTGATGATGTAATCAACGTAGCAGGACATAGGTTGTCTACTGGAGAAATGGAAGAGATAGTTGCAGAAAATCCTGCGATAGCAGAATCAGCGGTAATTGGAATCGCCGATGAGATCAAAGGACAGGTCCCGTTAGCAATTGTTGTTTGTAAGGATGGAGTGGTTTTGGAAGAAAAGGCAGTCGAATCCGATATCACTCACCGAATTCGTGAAAAGATTGGTGCAATCGCTTCTTTGAAAACCGTTGTCTTTGTAAAAAGACTACCAAAAACTCGGTCAGGGAAAATTCTTCGTAAAACGATGAGGAAAATGATTGATGGAGAGACTTATGTTATCCCATCAACGATTGACGATCCTTCTATCTTGGAAGAGGTAATGGATGCGGTTCAGCTAAAAATTCAAAGATAAAACATTGTCAAATCTTTAGAAACAACCTCTCGAAATAACTTTGTACGCAGTTGGTGGTTTGTTTTTTCTTTGGATTTAGATCTTATTAAAAATACATTCGGAATTTCCTCTTTTCGAGGAAAGCAGGAGATCATAATCAAACATATCCTTAATCGGGGAGATGCTTTGGTCCTTATGCCTACGGGCATGGGAAAATCTCTATGTTATCAGGTTCCTGCTTTGTTTATGCCAGGCATTTGTATTGTGATATCACCATTGATTGCTTTGATGAAAGACCAAGTCTCCGCCTTACAAAGAAAAGGTGTATCGGCGGATTTTATTAACTCAAGTTTGTCGAAGTCAGAACGATTAGAAAGATATAGTAAGCTAAAATCTGGAGAGTATAAAATATTATATGTTTCTCCAGAACGGTTTCAGAAAAAAGAATTTTTAGAGGCTCTAAATCACCAATCAGTGTCTCTTTTAGCGATCGATGAAGCACATTGTATTAGCCAATGGGGTCATGATTTTCGGCCTGATTATACAAAAATATCTTGGTTTCGTGAGATACTTGGAAATCCTACTACGATTGCTTTAACTGCTACGGCCTCCTTTCGTGTCCAAGAAGATATTGTGAACCAATTGGGAGTTGTTAAAGAAAAAATAAAAATATTCGACGATGGATTGTTTCGACCAAACTTAAAATTGTCTGTTGTTGATTGTTTTGATACAGAGGCAAAATACCAAACTATCTTTTCCGAATTGAAAAAAACAAATGGTGCTTCGATCATCTACTTTAGTTTGATTCAAGAGTTAGAAAAATTCAGTCATTGGCTGGATACCAAACATAAAAAACATTTTGTTTATCACGGTAAACTTTCATCTGACCAAAGGAATAAAGTGCAAACCAAGTTTCTTAATATCGAAAATGGAATCCTTCTTGCTACAAATGCATTTGGAATGGGTATTGATAAACCAAATATCCGAAACATTTATCACGCACAAATTCCGGGAAGTATAGAATCTTATTATCAAGAAATTGGTCGTGCAGGAAGAGATGGCAACGATTCTGATTGTAAACTTTTCTACTGCGAGGACGACCTTGCTGTGCAAATGGAGTTTATTGACTGGCAAAATCCAGATAGAACGTATTTGAAAAAATTATTTACTACCCTATTATCTAAACAAAATGAATTGTCTGGTCTAGATTATGGAACCTTACAATCCTATATGACCTTTAAAAATAAAGGAGATCATCGGATTCAAACTGCACTTAACTTATTAGCAAGTAAAGGTTTGATATCAGGGGATATGGAAAGAGGAACATTACAAATTGAATCTGAATGGTCAGATTCTTTGTTTTCTGAAGAGGAGTTGTTGGAAAAGAAAAAGGAATCTCAAAAAAGATTATATCAAACTCTTTTGTATACAAAAACAAAGGATTGTAGGCGTAAGTTCATCCATGAATATTTTGATTCAACGTTTAGTGGATGTGGCAATTGTGATTTGTGTTTAAAGAGTCAAGTTTCGAATTGAATACCAATTTTTTAAATTACGTTTGTTACCTCTGTCAAAGGAATTTCGTCGATTGATTTTTTTACAATCAATTTGTTGAATTGAAGGATACATAGGTGCATTTGAAATTTTAAGTGAAATTTTTTCTCCGGCTTTTATAAAAAGAATGTATATACTTGAACTTTCAAGGCCTTATTTCATTGCATTGATGAGAAGTTTTCTAATCGCAGTTTGTAAAAGTTTAAAATGACATTGAAACTTACTTTCTGCACCTAACTGTAAATTCGAAATATGAAACTTTTGGTTTTTAATTGAGGCCATATCAGAAAGATAGTTTACTTCTTCCTGTATCATGTTTCGAAAATCTTCTAGTGAAGTGGTTTCTGTTTTGGTAGCACTCCCTTCAAAAATAATTTGCGCTTTTGCTAATGTTTGAACCAGCTTTTTGATACTACTAAAATTCTCTTCTAATAATTCATAAATGGTGGAGGGGATAATATGATGGTTTCCATCTATTTTTGCTTTCTTAAGTAGGGAACCAACTGTAGTAACTAAAGCTCCTAGTCCTGATCCTCGCCTTAAAGATGTATACAAGTTTTGAAGTGCTTTTTCCATCCAATCTCTGTGATTACCTTAACCTTCAATTTCATGCCTCCAATTAAAGATTTTTATAATTTCTTTATGTAGGTTTTCTTCATATTGAATGACAGACCTTTCTACTTCAGATAAATATCCGTCCGTTTCTTCATCCATTTCTAAGGCAGAAAATAAAATATATTTTTCAGACTGTGAGGGTATTGCAAAAGGGGCAAGTTTTACGATCAGTTGGAATTTTGGAAAGGGATAACGTTTCTCAAGCGAATTTCCTGATGAGACTATTTGTGGAAAAGTTTCTTCGAGTGTTGTCAATGACTCAGGCAAAAGATTTCGAAATGATTTTCCGATACTTTCACAATTGATTCCCAATCGATTTGTTTTGGCGTGAATTGCTTCCGAAATTTGACCATTTTTTGAAAGAAGAACATAGTTCCCATCAGGAAGTGAAGAGAAAAAGGCATATGTAAATTCTTTAATTGTGATTTCTCGAGACATTTCTGCCATTTTTCCTACTAACCCAAACTTTGAATTGGTTGGGAGCAGTATTTATTCATAACATAATTACGAATAAATACCTATCGATGTATGAAAAAAAGTTCAAAAATATAGATCAAAGACTTAAACTATACTATGTCGTAGTTAAATTTGAATTTGCAGATATTTTTTCGGTTACCATGATAATTTAGAATATATGGACTAATGAAGGTTTTCAAGGATGTCGTTCTATCTTTCCATACACTACGATAAAGTAAGAATGATTTGGATTTTTGATTCAAATAAATTAACTGTTAGAAATGCAAATAGGGTCGACTGTTGAATCAGTAGAGAGTTGTTGTTGTCTAAATTCGGAAGCAGTGATCTTGATTTCTTTTTTGAAAGCTTCGTAAAAAGAAGAAAGAGATTTATAACCTACTTCAAATCCTATTTCACTGATATTTTTTTCAGGAAATTTAATGAGAAGTTCTTTTGCTTCTTTTATTCTATATCCGTGTAAAAAAGAATTAAAGCTTGTCTTTTTTTTTCCATTTAGAAATTCGGAGAGTTGTCTTGGGTGTAAATCAAGTTCTTCCGCTAAAAGTTCAAGAGAAAGGTCTTCGTTTAAATAAACTTTTTTAACATCCATTTGGTAGCTTAATCGATTTTGTAGGTTTTCAAGATCAACTCGCTGCAGACGAGACTTAGTATTGTTTTTTGGGTCTCCTCCTCTTTGGTATGTGCTTGCAAAAAGGGAATGTCTATCTAATGCCAAACGCAAACGGTCTTCCGAAATAGGTTTTGCTATGAAATCGATGACACCAAATTCGAATGCTCGAATTGCGTTGTTAGTGTTTGCGGAAACAACAATGGTGCTCGTGAAGATTGTAGGAATCCTCTCTAAAATTTCAAAACCATCAAATCCAAAGATATTGAGATCTAAAAAAAGAAGATTGATTGGCAATTGTTTTAATTCTGTATCAGCTTCATCAATGGAAGTTACATGTTTAATTTCCAAACCAGAAGGTTCTAAAATCGAGAGTAATAATTTGGTTAAAAATTTTGCATGGACTGGTTCGTCTTCTAATATCAATATTTTCATTTTAATTTGTCTGAATTTTGATGAGAACTCGATATCCTTTTTTAGATTTCCCGTGTTGTAACGACCACTTCCCAGAATAGGATTCTTCCAATCGGAGTCTTACATATTCCAACCCTGTTCCCGATCCATTCTTTGAAGTAATAGGTTCCTTTGTCTTACAATGGTTATACACAATAAAACAATAGACCGAAATTAAATTCTCATCTTTCTTGATATTTTTTTTGAGAATCAAAAAGCTTAATTTTGCCTTTACAGAATCTTCGTGGGTAAAGGCATTTTCGATGAGTGTGTGAAAGATTAGAGGTGGAATTTCCTCTGAAAAATTGATTCCAAAAATTCGGAATCTATAGTCTTTTTCCATTCTTATTTTCATGACTTCAATATGGTATTTGCATAAATCAATTTCGTCTTTGATAGGAATTAATTGTTTTGAAGCAACTTTTAAGATGATACGAAGTTCACCTACTAGAGAATCTAATATTTGTGCGGATTTTTCAGGACTTTCAGAAACCCAATAACGAATTGCAGAAAGTGAGTTCATCAGGAAGTGTGGTTGGATTGTTTTTTTATATAGTTCGAGTTCCATTCGCTTTGACTGAATGTTTGATAAATATATTTTATCCTTTAATTGGGCAGAATGTTCTAGTTCTTCATTTTGTTTTTCAATGGTTGAATAGAGTTTGGAGTATTTTTTCGATAAGAAGAAAGATTGGGAAAAAAACAAAACAAAGGTACCAATTGGGCCATAAACTTCTGTTTTAATGATATTTTTTTCGAATAATATGTCATTCAGTACGGTTAAAAATAGGAAAATAAATCCAAATAAGAATCCATGAGAGCTTTCTCTTTTTTGAATAATCGCTCTAACTAAAATCCAAAAAATATAAAGACAACATAGGAGAATAATAAATTCAGCAGGTAAAAGAGTTCTTTCTATCCAATTTGATTTAGAAAATAGGACAAAAATAGAAAGAGTGATAAAGGTAAATTGAAAAAGAATATTTATCTTTTTGTTGGTTTCGTTTGGAAATAAATTGCTTATAAAGCTGGTGAACAAAGGTAAAGTTAAATAAATTGAAATAAAGAAAATTTTAATGAGCCAATTCCATTCGAAATTGGGAAAGAGTATTAGTAGGAAAAATTCCCCGCTTGTTGATTTGTATATCAAACTAACAAAGGAATACATTGAGAAATACAGCAGACCAATTTCTTTTTTTCTCAAAAGGAAAAGTGTGAAGTGGTATAATGAAATAACAAACAAACTGGCAATTAAAAAAATATCTAATGCAAGTCTAGTTTGTTTAAGTTGAATCATTGATTCTTGTGTTCCAACTTCAATACTCTGCCGAAACCCTGCATTTAAAGACTTAAAGTTTGCTACTTGGATAATAATTTCTACCGTTTCTGATTTCGGTGTAAAAAAAACAATCTTTGGTAACCAATATTCTTTTGTTTCTATTTCTGTTTTACCAACAATTCCATTTTCAGAAATCAGATATCCATCTAAATACATTCGATATGTAGTGAAAGCGTGAGGAATATAAAAAGACCATTGGAAGTTTGTCGGTTTTTTAGGCAAAGTTAGGTGTAGGCGAAAAGTACCGTAGGTTTGCGGAGAATAAACTTTTCCTATCAACTTTTTTTCGTTCCAAAAACCAGGAAGTGTCATTAACTCTTTTGATAATATTGTAGTTGGGTATTTGAAATCATCGGAATCCAAAAGCTTTTCGTAATAAAAATCCCATTCTCCATCAAGTTTTATCGATGTTTGTTTGTTAAACATCGACTCATGAGTAATCATTTTACCATCAATGGCTTTCGGTAATAGTAAGCCTGTATCTTTATTTTGACAAGATATTAGGAATACCGCGATAACAAAGGTTTGAATCTGGTTTATTAAGCTACGAGAAATCCATAACAAGTTTGTTGTCTGATCAGACTTCATTGATTTTGCTTTTTTCAATTCAAGACTCCTGATTCCCGTCCCCGGACGACAAACTCTAACAGTTGTATTAGAATGTTTAGTGAGGTTGTCTCTGTAGTGCAAAATAAATTAATTATTGTCTATTTATTATTTAGTTTTTTAATCCTATTTTTAATTTTCCAATGTGCACCCGCCAGATTAAATGGAACTTGCGATCCAGAAAGTCCAAGTTTTGCTATGTCAGCTGTATTAGAATTTGCTTCTGATGATGGTCAATATTTATGTCCTTTGTTTGCTGGATTTGCTCCTCTGCGATTAAATTATAGTTCTGATTTTCTTGTCGTACGACAAAATGAAACTCTTACGCCGATTATTCCTTTTTCTTCTGAGCCAATTGAGCATTGCCAATCTAAACCAAGTTTGCCGATAGGACTGAACTTAGATGAATCGAATTGTGTGATTTCTGGTACTCCTTTATATGGGATGAATTCAACTAAATATTCTATTACTGCTAATAGCAGAAGTAAACAAACCACTATTTCTATCATCATTAAATCTTTGTTTATCCCTAAATTTGCTTATGTAGTAAATACAAATTCGGGACTAGTGAATTCCTATTCAGTTAATGCAAGTTCAGGAGTGTTAAATGCTTCCGGGTTTGTAGCTGCTGGCGGGGGACCAGAATCTTTGGCTGTTAGTCCCAGCCAAAAATATTTAACTGTACCAAATAGAAATTCCAATGACATTACCCAATTTTCGATTAACCAAACCAATGGAAATTTAACGAGCTTAGGAAATATCGCTAGTGGCGGAAATTCTCCATCAAGTTTAGTATACCATCCTTATAAGGATATGGTCTATATTCGGAATTTTGAAAATGTAAATACTTTTGTTGTGAACCAAGCAACGGGAACTTTATCATCAGTATATACGATGGCAGTAAACACAGGTGCATCTAGCTTAATGATAGATCCTTTGGGAAATTACTTATATGTTCTTAATTATGGCGGAAGGAGTATGGATGTCTATCATATAGATCCAACAACGGGTATACCTAATCCGACTGTAATTCAATCGATTGGTACAGGAGCCTTTCCGAGAAGCTTGGAAATATTGGCCAATGGTAAAAATCTTTACCTCGCTAATGATTCAGATAATAATATTTCATCTTACCGAATTAATCCTGATAATGGACTGTTAGAATCTTTGGGTTCCCCCACAACCGCTATTGGTATAAATGCTAAATCATTAACTGTTGATCCTACAGGGAAATATATTTACATAACTTACCAGGGATCTGATTTAGTTTCTATGTACAGAGTTGATCCGATCAATGGTGGTTTGTCTCAAGGGCCTACGTATCTGGTCAACCAAGGTGATGCACCAAATGGAATTTCTACAGATACTTCAGGGAAATTTTTATATGTAACTAATATCAATTCAAACACAGTCGATATGTTTAGGATCAATTTGAGTGATGGAAATTTGACATCCAATGGAAATGTTGGTACCAGTACTTTACCAAGTGCGATAGTTACATCTGGATCAAATCCATAAAATATAAAAGAATGAATAAGCATTCTTTTGTTAGGTGAATCTGATATGTTTTTTTATAACGTTTCTAGTCTGTCACCTCAACCTACGGTTATTGGATTTAAAAAAAGAAGTATACAATGGTCGATGACAGGGTTGTGGACTTCTGATATTCCTAGTTATTTTTATGAAGACAATAAGAATGATGGCAAAACACATATTTATTGGTTTCAAGATAAAACAATAAGAGGATCGTCTTTTATAGTCGAGGGAAATGATGGAATATCCATTTCAGCTGAAAACTTATCAATGAAGATGGAAGGGAATTTTATTATCTAACCCTCCCATTTAGATTCACAAGAGGGTTTTGATACTAAAAGAAGTAAATTTTCTTTTCCACTTATGTTTAATTTTGGTTTCTATTCCAATCTAATTAAACTATGAAAGAATTCGGTGTTAAAATTTCCGTTTCCATCCTCCATATTTATATTACTTTGCAATAGGACACAAACACTATCTTTACCTTCTTGATTTAGACCTGTTACAACAGATGTAATCCCTGGCTGCAGGGGTGGAAACGCAGGATCATCCCATAGATAACTGAAGAAATTAGGAACAAGAAGATGTCCTCCCGTTTTAGGCGAAGGTCCAGTAAAATCAAATTCAATATAAGTAATTTCTCCATGTTTGAGTTTTGATCTAAATTCCAAATTTCCTGCAATGTTTGTGATTTCAAAACAATGTTGATCGCAATCGCCAATGGTAATGGGCACAAGAGGTGCACCGATGCAGTTTCTATTGTGAGAAAAGTCAATTTCTTTCGAAGATGCACCGAATTCATTTCGTGCCACAAGAATTAGTTTCTGCTTTTGGTCTGAAGGAAATTTAAAATTAAACCAAAATGCACCTCCATTGGGATTCAGTGGAGTTAATGTCTTAAAGTTTGTTGCATTAACAACTGTTCCATCCTGCTCTAGTTTCATATTACGTTTTCCAATATAGGCAGTAATCGTTGTCTGATTATGTACCGGTAGTTGAAAGCTAATATGATCGATGAGAATATTTCCATGGAATCCACTTGGATCTTCTGACACAGGTGCATTTTCAACTTTACTTTGTGGTTGGTTTAAAATAGGAGCATTTAGCGGTTGCCCCGGAGGAGCAGATTGGCCTACCACTGGTGGGATGGGAGGCAATACTCCTCCTGGATTGTTACCTTCCGAACTTATAGAAGTCTCTTTTTCATCTGGTAATCCTAATAATCCAATGGTATCTGGTTTGTCAGATTTATTTTCTTCCTTTGCGCAACTGACGAATGTTATAGAAATTATTAAACATAGATAAAACACTGATATATTAAATATCGCTTTCATTAAATTAATTTTTTCTGAGAAAATCGAACGGTTCAATGAATCATTTGCTCTAAACATCAAAGTCTCCTAAACTAAATGAGCTAGTTATATTGTGAGTTTATATGATTCTAATACATTTTGATTTTCCTGTCGTCCTGGGAGGGGAGTCAGGATTATAGGTTTTGAATTTTTTACGTAGTTAATGTCTTTTGTCTAAATTCTGATGTGGTGGTTTTTTGTTCTTTTTTAAAAGCTTCGTAAAAACTCGAAAGGGATTTGTAGCCAACTTCAAAACATACATCACTGACTTTCATTTCTGGATATTTGATCAAAAGTTCTTTAGCTTCTTTAATTCGGTAACTATGTAAAAATGAATTAAAACTAGTTTGTTTGATTCCATTCAAAAATTCTGATAGCTGTCTTGGGTGTAACTCTAGTTTTTCAGCTAATGTTTCAAGGGTTAATTCTTCGTTTTGATAAACCTTTTTAACTTCCATTAGCTCAGACAAACGACTCTCGAGTTTATCTATATCAACTTGTAATAAACGTGATTTAACATAGTTTCGGTTTTTTGTTTCTTTTAGACTAGTTCCTGATCTAAGGGAATATCTTTCTAAGGCCAATCGTAACCTTTCATCGGAAACCGGTTTTGCTAGAAAGTCTATTACTCCATACTCAAAAGCACGAATGGCAATATCAATATTTGCAGAAACAACAATGGTTTTTGTTGTTTCATTAGGGAATTGATCTAAAAATTGAAAACCATCAGAACCAAATATAGTAAGATCTAAGAAAAATATATTAATAGTCAATTGCCTATAATAACTATAAGCCATTTCCAGGGAAGTAGCGTGAAATATTTCATCAATCGGAAATTCTGAAATTGAATTTAATAGTTTTGTTAGGTATTTTGCGTGTATAGGTTCGTCTTCTAAAATCAATACTTTCATATTCTGTTTTTTGACTTTGGTGTCAGCTTTCTTACGTATATTGTTTTTTTAACTAATGCGATTGTGTTTTCTTTTGAATCAGTTACGTTTATCGT
Source organism: Leptospira bandrabouensis (assembly GCF_004770905.1). Taxonomy (NCBI): domain Bacteria; kingdom Pseudomonadati; phylum Spirochaetota; class Leptospiria; order Leptospirales; family Leptospiraceae; genus Leptospira; species Leptospira bandrabouensis. Next base: position 1,892,206 of record NZ_RQHT01000014.1, read on the forward strand.
AAAAGAATAATCGATTTTCTTTTGTTTCATTAACTGAGATTTTATGGTCTCTATATCATTTTCTGATACTTCAAATTTTGCAAAAACTGAATTGTTGTTTCGTTTAATGTATTCTATCTCTGCACGTTTGTCCCAAACCATATAACTGCTTCCTAAACTTTTCATTAATAGATAAACATAAAATGGATCACACATGGAATAAAGAGATCCGCCGAAATGTGTGCCCATGTAGCCCTTATTAAAGAAGTTCATTTTTAACTGAACATTGATTTGTTGTTTTTCTTTATTGTAATTTAATACTTTTATACCGGATCCCCAGAAGGGACTATAGAGGTTGATTGCTTTTTTAAATCCTAAAAAAAACTCCATCCATTTCCACTTTGGATCTGGATGGAAAGAATCAGCCAAATTTTCTTTCATTTGAAAATTAGAATTTGAAAGAGGATTATAGTATGCAATGAAAAAAAATGGAATTCTTGAAATAGTATTTACTGATTGGTAAACAGTTGACCGTTTGGTAAACATGGCGAAGGCAGTTACGGAAAAGGTTGATTTAGTTCCTAAGTTACTCGAGTTGTTTTGTAATTATGGAGTTGATGGTGTATCCATTAAAATGGTTGGAGAAGCCACAGGTTTAGGGAAAGGGAGTATTTATTATTTTTTTCCCGGTGGAAAACCGGATATGGTAGATTATATAATTTTACATGCAGAGCAGTATCTGAATGAGAAATTGTCGTTATTAAGTGAAAATAAACTTAAGGGTAAAAAAGGGATCGAAGATTTTCTTAACACCTTTGTGTATGATACTCTTCTTTTGTCTTATATTCATTTTATGAGTAGTTTGGCATTAAGCCATCATAGAGTCCACTATATGGACAAACTTAATCTTTTTTATAAGGATCTTACCTTGAAATTGTCAAAAGTAATTTCGAAGGAGGGGTATCCGCATAGTAAAGCATGGAATATTTCTGAAAACGTGATAGTATCCGTTTATGGAAGTTATCTCTTTTCTTGTTCATTGGATGATAAAAATTATTTTCAGAACCGTATTAAAAAGTTAAACAAAATTCTAATGGAAAATCTTAAATCGAACTGATTCGTTTTTTGGCAGAGAAACTAGAGGCAAATTGCAAATATTGCGAATGTTCACGGTTGACAAAATTCTTTTCTGTAACTATAAATTTCCCAATGTAACCCAAATTACACTGGGATTTTGTCATATAGTCAAAGCATATATTTTAATTTTTTATAATTTGACAATACTTTTCAACTCCATACTCGTTCGTAGTTGCCGGAGAACAATCTGCAGGATATACAGTAAATGTTGCACGTTGTTTGCAACCATTGGCTCCGTAATTTTTATCGTCTATTATACTAATTTTTATATTTTCAACTGGACAATCAAAATCATAGGCCGCTCTTGCCTTTACCTTTTCGTGATCATTTCGTTAAAACGTTTTTGACCGACAGGAAAAGAGCCACAATAAAATATAAGTAATGATGGAAGAATATATGAAATTATTTTCGAATTCACGATAATATGTTCCTTAAAATAAATATTTGAATCACATTTTAATATAAAGCAGCTTATTTGTCGTCCAGGGACGGGAATCCGGATGCAAATTGTTTTAGTTTTTAGTTAGAGATTTGTTTGTATTTATAATCTTTCATTTTTTGCAACACCTAATAAAATAAGGGGGAAGCCTAGGCTTTTCCGTTCTGAAATTTTATGGTTTCCAAAAAATAGATGGAACAAATCTGAAAATTCACATTTCATGAACAAAAGTTACATTAAACGACTATAAACTTTAAGGAAAATGATTGTGGTTTCTAAGATTTTCAAAAAATATATTTTTTTATTTTTATGTGTATTCTTTTCACAGCTGTTTTGTTCAACAGAAACCGTTAAGGAAAATACTTTAGAAAAATCTGAAGTATCTACACTGACTAAGCGAACTTGGAATGCGGCACCTCTTTGTTGTGATCTTCATTCGGAATTTTTAGGAGTCGTTGTACTCAGTAAAATTTGTGTATCGGATACCGAAACAAAATTAGAATTATATACTAAAGAATCTAAAAAAGTTTGTGTATTAAAAGAAGGTATGGTTTTCCAAGATGATTTAGGAACATCCTATTCTTTTTTAAAAACAGAGGGAGTGGGGCTTTGTCCGAAACGAACTCAGATGAAAAATACTCCTTTTTCCCTCTATTTTCAAAGTATATCTTCCCAAGCAGGATCATTCGATTTAATCGAAGATAAAAATGCGAAACACGCTCACAAACCTTGGGTATATGAGAGAGTTGATTTAACCAAATGTGTTTGGAAATAAAAATTTTTGATTAGGATCTCTTTGACCAGGCAGAACACCAACCGTTAGAGGATACAATTCCAGAGGTAATGATATTACACTTTCCCCATCCTTCGTTTATTTTGGTATACTGGGCACAATGTTTACAAAATTGATTTTTTGCGGTGGGTTCCTTTCTCTCGGGATACAAATTAAAATCAGTATCCTTTGCATCTTGATGGAATCCAAGTGCTTTGGCTGTCGGATCAGATTCTAAAACAGGATGTGCATCACCCGGAATGGGGGTAGAATTTTTTTTATCTGCACTTAGTTTGTTTACCAATCCCAACCCCCCCTCTAGAAAAAAGAGGGAGGCCATCCAAGAGAACGATGTTATAAAAAATTGTTTTCTTGAAGTTTTACTCATTGTTACTTCTTCACATCAAAACGATCAAGCATCATCACTTTGTTCCAAGCCGAAACAAAGTCTTTTACAAACTTGTCTTTTCCGTCGTCTGCCGCATAAACTTCTGCCACAGCTCGTAACTCTGAATGAGATCCAAAGATAAGATCCACAGAAGTTGCCGTCCATTTTTTAGCGCCTGTTTTGCGGTCTAAACCTTCATAAAGACCATCTGCCTGTGAAGACTTTTGCCATTTAGTAGACATATCCAGCAAATTGACAAAAAAATCGTTACTTAGGACTCCTGGACGATTTGTCAAAATTCCATGTTTTGATTTCCCCGCATTGCCATCTAAAGATCTCATTCCACCTAATAACACTGTCATTTCAGGAATGGTTAAAGACAACAGGTTGGAACGATCTACTAACATTTCGGTTGGAGACAAAGAGTTCCCCGGGCCATAGTAGTTTCTGAAAGCATCTGCTTTGGGTTCTAAAACAGAAAAGGAATAAACGTCTGTTTGTTCTACCTTTGCATCAGTTCTTCCAGGTGTAAAAGGCACAGTCACCTTAATTCCTGCCTTTTTTGCGGCTTCTTCGATGGCAGTATTTCCACCTAGCACGATTAAGTCGGCAAGTGAAATTTTGTTCTCAGACTCATTGAATTCGGATTGGATTTTTTCCAATTTTTTCAATGTTTTTGCGAGTTCTTCCGGATCATTGACTGCCCAGTTTTTTTGAGGTTCTAAACGAATCCTTGCTCCATTGGCTCCACCTCTCATATCTGTGCTGCGAAAACTTGCGGCCGAGGCCCAAGCCGTTTTTACAAGCTCAGGAATCGTTAATCCTGATTTTAAAATTTTAGCTTTAAGAGCTTCAATTTCTTTTGTTCCAACTAACTTATGGTCTACGGCTGGTAAAGGATCTTGCCAAATGAGTGGTTCTTTTGGTAAATCTTTTGAAATGTATCGAGAAAGGGGACCCATATCTCTATGAGTGAGTTTAAACCAAGCCTTAGCAAAAGCGAGTTCAAATTCTTTTGGATTTTCTTGGAATTTTTTTGCGATTACTTTGTAACTTGGGTCAAATTTTAAAGCCAAATCAGTTGTAAACATGATAGGAGCATGACGAAGTGTTTTGTCATGGGCATCCGGAACCATATTGGCACCGGCTCCATCCTTAGGAATCCATTGGATGGCACCTGCTGGACTTTTTGATTGCACCCATTCGAAACCAAACAAGTTGTTTAGGTATTGAGTGGTCCATTTAGTTGGATTGGCGGTCCAGGCACCTTCGAGTCCACTGGTAATCGTATCTTCCGCATTTCCTTTTTTATAGTTATTTTTCCAACCAAACCCTTGTTCTTCGATTCCTGCTGCTGCTGGTTCTTTACCTACATGTTTGGATGGATCTGCTTTTCCATGAGCCTTACCGAAAGTATGGCCACCAGCAATCAGAGCTACGGTCTCCTCGTCATTCATAGCCATTCGGCCAAAGGTTTCCCTGATGTCTTTAGCGGCCGCTAGTGGGTCTGGGTTTCCGTTAGGTCCTTCTGGGTTGACATAAATAAGTCCCATTTGTACGGCACCAAGTGGATTTTTTAATTTTCTTTCACCTTCGTATCGTTCGTCGGCCAACCATTTTTTTTCTGGTCCCCAGTATACTAGGTCGGCTTCCCAATCATCGGTCCTTCCACCGGCAAACCCATAAGTTTTGAATCCCATTGATTCGAGAGCGACGTTTCCTGTTAAAACCATTAGGTCTGCCCAAGAGATTTTTTTTCCATATTTCTTTTTGATAGGCCAAAGGAGACGACGGGCCTTGTCTAGGTTTGCGTTATCGGGCCAACTATTCAGTGGCTCAAATCTTTGTTGTCCGCCGCCGGCGCCTCCCCGTCCATCAGAGATTCGATAGGTTCCGGCGCTATGCCAAGCCATCCGAATGAAGAAGGGGCCGTAGTGACCATAGTCAGAAGGCCACCAATCTTGTGAAGTTTTCATCAAGGTTTTAATCTCTTCTTTAAGTTGTTGGAGGTCTAGTTCTTTGAATTCTTTGGAGTAGTTGTATTGTCTACCCATTGGGTTTGATTCCGCTGCATGTTGGCGGAGTGGGGCTAAATCGAGTCGTTCTGGCCACCAAAACTGATTGGAGATGTTTTGGCGTTCCATGACGCTCGAAGGTTCTTTTGTGTCTGTCGCTCCCAATGGGCTCAAAACGAGCACCAAGAGGGCCATTGTAGAAATTTTTAACGTTCTCATATTGACCTTCACTTTCTAGATTTAGTATAGATTTAGATTTAATCTAGTTATTTGGGGCAAGCAATTTTTTAGATTTAGTCTAAATTTAAACTGTTGGAGGCAGAAATTCAATAGTTTGTCAAGGGGAACGGTAAAAAATTCTGAATTCGATTCTTTTTAGGGACTGAGACGGTTTGGCCTTTGGGAGAAGGAAGTCAGGTTACCCTACAAAATCGGAAGTTGATTTCGATTTGTCACTTGGGGAAAACGATGAGTTTATTAGAGCTAAAATTTAATATATGTTCGCTTGAAAGGAGCTAACATATATTAATTTCTATAGCAAAACAAATGTTTTGTTGTAAAAAAAAACAAAACATTTTTAATTTAGAAAATATAAGTTATACATTATATTCAGGAAGGTGCATGTTTGTTTTTTAATGATTCTATTCTCTCATATTTCCCTAAAACATTGTTTCGAATCATTCTATTTATGTTTTTAACAGTGTTTAGTTACCACTGTGGTTTACCCACAGGTAATGATTGTTCCAAAGCCAAAGATGAAGCAGCTATTTGTGAATTAGCAGTTTATGTGGCCTACCCTAGTTGCGTGAAAGAAGATCGTAGAACTTCTTATCAATACCCATCTAACCCAACAACTTATACGGTAAAAGTGAGTGATACTGGGTGCGAACTGACTCGTTTCGCTTTAACCCAAAGCTGTAAAGACCAGAAAAAAAAGAAATGTGGTGAATAATTTTCATCCAAATATCTTTAGATTGATAGATCTGACTTTTGGAACTTTGGTAAATGCCATTTCCAATGGAGGGAATTGTTTTTGACTCCTTGGTCCTAGTATTTCAAAAATCTTTCAGATCCTTCCCTATCCAATGGAAAAATTCTATCCGAAACAGATGATCTCGGTTAGAATTTGTCTATGGGTTATAAAACAATCCTCGGCACCAAAACCTACCAATTCCCCGATTTAAAAGACCTTTTGGCCAAAGCGAGTACTCATCGCTCTGGTGATGTCCTTGCGGGACTTTCGGCAAAAAGCCAAGAAGAAAGAGTGGCCGCACAAATGGCCCTTGCTGATGTTTACCTTTCTGAATTTTTAAACCTGGAATTAATTCCAGCAAACAAAGATGAGGTGACAAAACTGATATTGGAATCTCATAAAAAAGAGGATTTTTTATCGATTTCTCATCTTACTGTTGGTGGGTTTCGTGATTTTTTGTTAGCTGAATCAACTGATGCTGAGGTAATTACTTCGATTCGATGGGGCATTACCCCTGAGATGGTAGCTGCCGTATCAAAACTAATGTCCAACCAGGATTTAATTCTTGTTAGTAAGAAAATAAACATCATTACAAAATTTAGAAATACGATTGGTTTACCTGGCAGACTCTCAGTTCGGTTGCAACCCAATCATCCTACAGATGATCCAAAAGGAATTGCAGCAAGTCTTTTGGATGGGTTATTACTCGGAAGTGGAGATGCTGTGATTGGAATTAACCCCGCCACTGATAATATTCCTACTTCCATTACACTTTTAGAAATGTTGGACAACCTCATTCAAAAGTATTCCATTCCTACCCAATCCTGTATTTTATCTCATGTAACTACTTCCATGGAAGTTATGAAACGAGGAGCACCTTTGGATTTGGTTTTTCAATCGATAGGTGGATCAGAAGACTTAAATAAAAGTTTTGGTGTTAGTTTATCCATTTTGGATGAAGCAAGACAGATGGCTTTGTCTCTTGGACGTGGGACTGTTGGCGATAACGTTATGTATTTTGAAACGGGACAAGGAAGTGCTTTGTCTGCGGGTGCCCATCATGGAATTGACCAACAAACTTTAGAAGTACGAGCTTATGCTGTTGCCAGAAAGTTTTCCCCCCTTCTTGTAAACACAGTTGTTGGTTTTATCGGACCAGAATATCTATATAATGGAAAACAAATCATTCGAGCAGGTCTTGAGGATCATTTCTGTGGAAAGTTACTCGGCCTTCCTATGGGAGTGGATATTTGTTATACCAATCATGCAGAAGCAGACCAAGATGATATGGATACACTTTTGACACTTTTGGGTGTTGCTGGATGTACATATATCATGGGAATTCCAGGTGCCGACGATGTGATGTTGTCTTACCAAAGTACTTCCTTTCATGATGCTTTATATTTAAGGCAAGTTTTAGGATTAAAACCTGCACCTGAGTTTGAACGTTGGTTACTTGATAGAGGAATTTTTACCAATGAAAATGGGTTTTTCCCGAAGGAAAATCGAAACTTGAATTTACTCGAAGATTTATTAGGAAAGTAAAGTTATGACTTTTTTAGAAGAATGGAAACTATTGACTCAAGCAAGGATTGGTTTAGCGCGGTCTGGTGGATCTATTTCCACAAAAGATATGTTACGTTTTCGGTTGGATCATGCGAGGGCTAGAGATGCAGTTTTATTAAGTCCCGATTTTGCAAAGTTATTAAAAGAACTGGAAGATTTAGGAAAACCCAAATCCATTCCTTCTTTATTTTTAGAAAGTCAAATCAGTTCAAAAGAGGAATATTTGATGCGACCTGATTTAGGAAGGCGATTGTCTTTAAACTCGCTTGAAAAGATTAGGAAATTTTCTGGTGAATATGATTTGGTTTTGGTTGGAGTTGACGGCCTTTCAGCAAAGGCACTAGATGAGAATTTTATTCCTTTTATAACGAAATTAATGAATTCGTTAAGTAACACTGGTATACGAATTGCTCCCCTTATACTTTCGAAGTGGGGGCGGGTTGCCATTGGAGACGAAATTGGAGAAGTATTAAATGCGAAGGTATCTGTTGTCATTATCGGTGAACGTCCAGGCCTCTCTTCTGCTGATAGTTTGGGCGTATATATCACCTATCATCCGCAAGTTGGTAAAACAGATGAAAGCCGTAATTGTATTTCTAATATTAGGCCTAGTGGTTTTGGATTTGAAAGTGCTGTGAAAAAAACAATCTATCTAATCACTGAAGTTATACAAAGAAAGTTGTCTGGTGTAGGATTAAAAGATGAAATGCCACCTGAATTTTTATTACAATCCAAAGATAACAAGGTGATTGGCAATTCTCATTAACATAAAGTTTCACAATAGAAAAAATGAAAAAGATAGGAACAGAAGATTGACAGATTTGGTGCTTTCCATTGATCATCAAAGTAATTCCGGGAGGAATGAGGTGAAACTCCTCAACTGACGGTGCAACCGTGAATTCTCATCCTTATCGATTTTGGATGGAAAAGTCGGATCTTCCCACAAATGAATCGCCCGTAAACGATCATTCGTTCCTAAATTTTTCTAAGGGATCCCGGACAAAGAATTAGGAATCTCTAACTTGCGTGCAAAAATATCAGTTAGAGATCTCTTTTGAAAGGAGATTTTCTTGGAAGATTATAATACCAAACAATTAAAAAATAACAATTTAGTCCATAGTGATGGCAAACATGAGAATAAAATTTGCCCTCATTGTCTGCGAATTTTTGAATGTAAAGTGGGCTCCATTAGCCTATGCCAATGTACGAAAGTGAATCTTTCCTTAGAAGAAAGAGAATACTTGGCGACACAGTATGCCGATTGTCTTTGTTACCAATGTATGGAAACTTTAGCATTTGAATTTAGGAAAGGTAAATCCTATAAGGTTACCTCTTGACTTTTTATAGAATAAAAGGAACCAATCGTTTGTCTTAAACATATAAGTTCGCCAAATGATAGTATTATTTTATTCATTCTTTTTATTTAAATTGTAAATTTGAATGGTAAAAAAAATAAGCACAGAGCTTAATTAGTTAAAGTTAGGTTAAACTTTTCCAGATGAGTGTTTTCTTCTTAGTCCCTTTGTTTGCATCCTTGGCAAATATAAGTTGTTTTATTGAAAATATTACACGTGATCATCGCTTCCATAGACTCCTGAGTGTTTTTTATTTTACCATAGGCGTTCAGAATGCTGCCACAGCAGCCCTTTGTTTTGCACCTGATGAGACCACTGGTCTTGCGTTTTGGATCTTTCAGTGCCATTCTTTTTTTCTATTGGCTCCCGTGTTAGTTGCTATTTGTTCGTTTTGTACTGGAAGAAAATTAATGAATCAAGGAACCGTTGGCATTGCAATTTATGCATTGGTTGTTGATTTGATATGTTCTTCGATACCGAAAACTGTGGTATACGGTTTTGCTAAGTTTCCTTTTGGAATGGCACCCTTACTCACTGATGTTGGTGGTATACTTGGCGGTTCAGTGCATTTTTTTGCAATCTCATTGTCATTATACTTTGTATTAATTCCTTTGGAATGGAATGTATTTTTTGAAAGACGTACCTTTATCATTGCCTTGTGTGTTTGGTGGATTGGTCTTTTTTCTAATTTTTTACCTATGTATGGATTTAATTTTCCTCCCCTTCACCCTGTAGTAGATGCCACTTTGTCTGTATTATTTTCTATTTACCTAAATCGGTTTAATGCATCTAAACCAAGTATTTATGGTTTTATTGCTTCCATCTTGATATCGCTTGCTGTTGGCTTACTCATCGGGATTTTAGTTTTAGGAATTCTTCCTAAATTTAGCTATAAAGAGTATATGATTTCCATTGTTACGACATTGACGAGCCTTGTGTTTTTTTCCTACTTGTTGAAAACTACACTAAAAGACAATAAACCAAATCTAAATTTTTCACTTCCACTGGAGAGTTATGGATTGTCGAAACAAGAACTTCGAATTTGTGAATTGATAGCGGAAGGTCATAGTCGTTCTTTCATTCGATTGATTCTGAATGTTTCTGACGGAACTTTACGAAACCATCTAAAAAACATTTATGGCAAAGTATTACCTGAATCAAATTCAACATCCAAAGACCAACTCCAACGTTTAACGGTCTTTTTATCGAAACAAAAAATCAATGTATCATAAGATATCGAACTAAATAAACGTTTTGTTAATTCGAAATATTGATTCAATTTTTATTGTTCTACACAAACTAACTCTCGATTCACGGAACAATTTTGTAGTCCTTTTCCTGCTGTTAGGGTCACAATATCTTGAGTATATGCATCTCCAGCGGTTCCAAGTTCAGAAGCAGAGTTTGTAGTCCACTTCAAACAAACACCATCTAAGTTGGTTGTCCAATCTGTATTGAGACCGGTCCAATGGTCGGAGCTAATGGTTGTTATTGGAGCAGATAGGGCTGATGTAAATAATCCTTTGGCGTTGGATGTTTCTATATTGATCCCACCTGGCCTGATATAAGCTTGATTGGGTTTAAAAACCCAATCCATTTGACCATCTCCTAAATTAGCAGTGATACTGGCTCGACGTGAAATCCCATCGACAACCATTGCTTTGTAAGTACCAGAACCAGGGTAGTTTGGGTCAGAGTGGCAACTAGAGTCAAAGTTTGATGCTTTACCGATATTTGCAGGGTAACCATTCTGAGTTATGAATATAATACATTTTAAACAGGAGGGTTGGCAGTTGATTTCAATATCTCTTATGTTTTTATTGGAAACTGTCCCCGTAGAATTTACCAACTCACAGAAGTTACCTTCCGCTTGGCTGCCAAAATTAACTTCGTAATGAGCACCTTTTGGAATCTGGATGGGAAAAGAGAATTCTGTGCTACCAGAAGGAATCGTAATTGAATTATTATGATTTAAAATCAATGTCAAACCGCTCCCAGTTAATCCAAAAATTTTTCCACCAACAGTGAAGTCTGTTTGATTAAACGAATTCGCGGATAAACAAAGAGGATTTGAGTCGCTGAGTATGAATTTTGCGGCAATGGTTTTTTCATAAGATTTTGAACTTATATCACATGTGTTTTCTAGTTCCGATGGAGAACAATTTGTGACCAAGCTGATTACAAAAATGAGGCCCAAAGTAAAATCAGAAAAGGTATGGAAATGGTAAAAAAGTTTTTTAAACTTTGGTTCTTTTGTAATTGGTTTCGAATGATTTTCAATCCCAGATGTCCTTTGGATTTTTGTTACAAAGTAACATCTGGAATTTGTTAATTTGTTATCATTCATTGGGAATACTTATATATCCATTTGTGATGGTAAACTGAAATGGTTGGCCCATAATTAAGGTGGATTCCACTCTCGCACACAGGAGTTCTTTATTTTGAATGTTGAAACTTGTTTTAATTGTATGAAAGCCGGCATTTGGGATTGGGATTTCTAAGTCGGCAAAAGGGGCAATTGTTTCTGGCAAACTTCTCGGACTGTATCCAATTATATCTAAGTTAAGAGATGACCCCTGAACCGGTAAGTTGAACTTTGCAGTAAGCTCTATGGTATCACCTTCCTTTGTAGCTTCAATGCAGTGGTCATTACAGTCCCCAAAAAATGCCGGTGTCTTTGGTGCATCCGCACACTTTCTTGCATGTCCGATTCTTAGTTCTTTTGTTGCGATTCCAAATTCATTTTTTGCCACAACGAACACTTTGTATTTTTTATCAGAATCACAAAGGTAAGTAAAACCAGAAAAGTTACTAGTTGTGCGTTTCAAAGTTTCTATTGCATTCGTTACTGTTCCATCTGGATTTAATGCCATATTGTTTTTTCCAAAATAAAAATTAATTTCAGTATTTGCGGGAACTGGTTTCTGGAAGCTAACGCTTGTTTTTTGAAATTGTAATAATCCCTTGGTGGAGTAGGGGTCGTCTGCTGGATTTGCAGGATTTGTGATATAAGTAACTTCATTGAGTAATGGAGGACTTGCGGGGATCTCACCGACTCCTATAGGAGTTTCCGTTCCTGAACCTGATTGATTCCCTCCAAGGTTTGCCGATGTATTTGGTTCCGCTGCAACGAGCAATGGCACAAGAATGGTTTTGGGATCGGGAGAAGTTCCTTCACACTTTAAGACAGAAAGTGAAATCACAGTCCAAGTTAAAACCGGTAGGTTCCAACGTAGAAACTGAATGGATCTTTGGTATAACCTGTCACAATGTAGATTGGTTTGGTTGGATGTTTTCATGCCACCCAAGGTAACATGGTCCTATTGTTTATACCATGTCCCGGATGTCACGTGTAGGAAATTTGACCTATCCCAAATGTCATGTTTGAATCCCATTGAGTATATTTCTTGCTTAGAATGTTCGCCGTTTCCTTCCCCTTGGCGAAGGATCAAAAAAAGGTATTTCAGCAAGAAAGTTTCCCTTTTAGCTAACTATTTTACTTGCACTTAAATCCCTATTTGATAATAGTTTTCCAAATGGATAACTATCAAACTCCCCAACTTTTACTCTATTACCATCCTCTCGCATCTTTTTGTCATAAAGTTCTCATCGCTTTGTATGAAAATGGAACAGAGTTCGAACCTCGATTGGTGGATTTATTATCTGAAGAATCCAGTGCGGAGCTCTTCGCTTATTGGCCCGTGGGAAAAATCCCTCTCCTTCGGGATCGTTTCAGGGAAAAGACGGTCCCTGAGACCACGATTATTATTGAATATTTAAATGAATTTTATCCAGGAAAAGTGAAGCTGATTCCTTCTGAATTTCCTTTGGCCTTAGAGACAAAACTGTGGGATCGATTTTTCGATCTTTATGTCAGTGAACCTATGCAGAAAATTGTGGTCGATCGTTTGCGACCCGAAAACCAAAGAGATCATTTAGGTGTGGAACAAGCTTACCAAAAACTTCCGATTGCTTATGGTATGCTTGAGGCAAAATTGAATTCTCAGCGCTTTATTGCTGGTGATCATTTTAGTATGGCAGATTGTTCTGCAGCTCCTGCATTATTTTATACAGATACAATTTTAAGTTTCCGGAACTCTTATCCAAAACTCACCGCCTATTTTGAAAGGCTATTGGAAAGACCTTCCGTCAAACGAACGATAGCTGAAGCTGAGCCTTATTTTTATATGTATCCTTTATTTGATCAAATTCCAAAACGATTTCTAAAAGAAAAAAAGTAAAGACACCTTTTTCCCTAAGAAAACTATGAATCGATTCCGCTATGAAGTATAATACACAAGGTTTGGAACATATTTTTCATGCACTCGCCGATCGTAGTCGATTGCAGATGGTCGAACGATTGAGTCTTGGTCCTGCTTCTGTAAAAGAATTAGCTGAACCACTCACGATGGCCTTACCTTCCGTTTTAAAACATTTAAAAGTGTTAGAAGATGGAGGGCTTGTTATTTCCGAAAAGACAGGTCGAGTTCGCACGTATCGATTGGATCCTAAACAACTGACAGGAATTGATTCTTGGATAGAAGAAAGGAAGACCGCCTGGAATCGCAGTTTTGATCGTTTAGGAAATTTTTTAATCGAAACATCGGAAGAGAATTCCGACGGAGCATAAAAGTGAAAGAAAAACAAGTCAGAAATTCAACATTTACGATTGAAAGGATTTTACCTGCTTCCAAAGAAAGGGCCTTTGCTGCTTGGGCTAACCCTGATTCCAAAAGAAGATGGTTTGCTTGTCATGATGACTGGAAAACTGTCGAATTCGGTTTGGACTTCCAGGTTGGTGGAAAAGAAACGAACCTTGTATTAACACCAGCCGGAAGTCGTCATGTATTTGATGCCACTTATTATGACATCATCCCGAATGAAAGGATTGTATATGCTTTCGGAATGTATGTAAATAACATTCGCATCTCTGTTTCTTTGGTAACTGTGCTTTTTGAGTCAGAAATAATTGGTAGAACAAAGATGATATTTACCGAACAGATTGTACTTTTACAAGATCCAAAGGTTTCAGGTTTTTCTACTGAAGAAGAAATCCGCGGTCGTGTGGAAGGAACTAATGCTGGATTTGACAGATTGGAAAAGGAATTTACCTAAGGCAAACTGGAAAACCTTAGGTTGTATCTCTTATAATGATTCTACTAAAGAATCAAACTGGATATAAAAATTCATAAAATGTGCCATTGACCATAGGAACTCTAATGTTTTTTAGATCATGATTTGCATTCATTTCTAGAAACTGGGAAAATGTTTTTTCAGGTTTATAAAAATATTTGGATCTTGCTTGTTCCAAAGAATGGATTGCATTTTGGATGTTGGTTTCTCTTGATTCACTTGGTTTGTAAAATTGAAAGAGTTGTCGGTTTTTAATTGAAGCAGGTAGTGAACATTCCCAACAGATTTCTTCTTCAATTGATAAAATCTCATCATAAAGATCTGAATCTTTGTTCGGCCCACCAAGTGCCAATAACGCTTCAGAAAGCTCATAGTATTCTTCCAAAAGTGATTCAATGTATTCCATTTATTGTTAACCTCAGTAAAAACAGAATACAAGCTAGGTAGGACAAAATGCGTTTGTCCTGAGAAAAAAAATAAAAAAAATCTGATTCTAAAACTCAAATTGAGACAAAAAAGGGATCTATTTCCTCGTATAATTCCTAAGAAAACTACCAAAGTCTCTTGTTTTAGAATTTTGATGCGGATTTACATAGTTAAGCAAGTATTTAGTACAAAATGTCTTTTCCGAAATCTTCTTTAGAAAAAACTAAAGAAAATATTCAGAATTGCTAAATTTTTAGTGATTGGTTTGGATCATTATAATACAAATGAACAGAAACATTATATGACAAATTCTACTTCTAATTCTCAAAAATCCGTAAAAGAAAAAATCAACACAAGTAGGGCAATTGGAATTAAAGGCCAACTTATGTTATTTATATTTTTGATTCTATCAATTGTCCTTACTTGTATCTTTTATATTTCCTATACAACTGCAAAAGAGCAGGTTTTGAATGTCGGTGAAGAAATGTTTACCAACGTACTTAAGGATGCGGTTGGACTTGTGGATGCTTTAAACGAAAGAGTTAAGGCAGGTGACATGACATTAGAAGAAGCTCAAGACATGGCCAAAGAATACATTGTCGGACCAAAGATGCCAGATGGGAATCGTGATATTTCCAAAACTAAAATGTCTACAAATGATTATATGTATCTTTGGGGGATCACACCAGAAGGGATTGCTACTATGCATCCATTCAATATCGAAGGTGCTAATATTTGGGATTACCAAATCGAAGGAAAATACACTGTGCGAGATACTTGGGGAAACCCAAAGGCGACTGGATACCCGTTACGTGAAATTTGGCAAAACCCTGGTGAACCTATTTATACCTTTATGGCTTACCAAGCTTATTATAAACCTTGGAATTGGGTCATTGGAGCCGGTGGACGTGAGCAGATCATTTACGAAAGAAGATTACGTGGAATGCAAATTGTTTTTTTGGTTAGCGCCGCAATCAGTTTAACCTTATCGATGTTATTCTCCTATATCCTTGCTTCCTTCATTGCAAAAAGAATTCAGAAAATTAAATTTGTTGTGGAGAAGGCAAGCGAAGGAGACCTCCGCGAAAAAGTCGATTTAGCATTTAAGGATGAATTTGGAATCCTTGGTGATGACTTTAATAAAATGGCAAATAACTTACGAGAGATGATGAAACATGTATCTAATTCTTCCGTTAAAGTGGCTGAGTCAGCAAAAGAAATGTACATAGGTGCAGAACATTCTTCTGCCGTTGCTGGCAGCATTGCTAAATCCATTCAACAGGTTGCGGTAAGCACAGAATCTCAATTGGTTGCTTTTACAGAAAATAAACGGGCCATGCTTGAGAACGCGCAAGCTGTAGCAAAAATTGCTGAATCTACTGCAACCGTTTCTGATTTAGCGAATGGAGTTTTGGAAAAAGTACAAGAGGGAAGAAATGTTATTGGAACTACCATTAAACAGATGGCAGTTGTTAATTCTTCCGTAAGTGGTATATCGAGCAGTATTCATGTGTTAGGTGAGAATTCGAAAGCCATTGGACAAATTGTAGAAACGATCAATCAAATTGCAAGCCAAACTAATTTACTGGCACTCAATGCTGCCATTGAGGCGGCAAGGGCTGGAGAACAGGGAAGGGGTTTTGCGGTAGTAGCGGACGAAGTTCGAAAGTTGGCAGAACGTTCGGAAGATGCAACGAAACAAATCAGTGTATTGATTGGGGAAATTCAAAAAAACACATCATCTGCGGTAGCGATGATGGAAAATGGCAGTAGGGAAGTCGACCAAGGTGTTTCAATGGTAAACGAAGTAGGTCAAACTTTTGAAAGGATTGCCGGATCAATTGAAAAAGTAACTGATGAAATGCAAGGGGTTTCTGCCACTACAGAAGAAATTTCTGCGAGCACGGAAGAATTAAATGCATCGACCGAACAATTAGCACAAATTTCCAATGGAATTTCTGATAGTACGCAGGCCATTGCAGCTTCTTCTGAAGAACAACTTGCTTCCTCCGAAGAAGTAACTGCTGCCGCAAACAATTTAGGTGTGCTTGCCGATGAGTTAAAGTCGGAAATCGAGAAGTTTAAAATATAATAAACTTCTATTTTTTTCTATTTTTGAGTTTTATATAATCCTTAAGGTTTTGAACTGTTCAGTGTAAACTTTGGGGATTGTGAAGAAAACTTTTTTCTATTTACATCTACCAAACATTTTTGATAATCAATGTAAGTTGGTAACTTATGTTTAAAAATCGAAAGTTATATATCTGGGTTTTTCTAATAATTATTATCGTCGTTGTTTTAATCTTCAAACCAAAAGACGAAGGTTCATCATATTCAGAATATTTCTCCGCAATAAACAAAGAGCTAAAAACAAATGGATTTGGAAAACCTGTAGTACTTTTGGATTTGGACCGATTGGATGAAAATTTATCCACACTTTCCAAAAACATCCCACCTCCTTTACACTACCGTATCGTTGTAAAGTCTCTTCCTTCATTGGATCTTCTTAGATATATTACAAAGGCAACTAACACAAGGCGTCTAATGGTTTTTCATTCTGGTGACCTTGTGATGTTACTAAGAGATCCCGAGTTTTCTTCGTTTGATATTCTACTTGGGAAACCGATGCCAGTTCGTGCTTTAGAAGAAATTTACCAAAAATCAAAGAAAGATCGGTTCCAAAAAATCCATTGGTTAGTGGATACCGAAACTAGACTCAACCAATATTTGGAATTTGCTAAATCGAAGAACATAAAATTAAATATTGTTTTAGAAATTGATATTGGGCTACACCGGGGAGGATTTACTTATCCGACTTTGACAACTCAATCTATTTCGAAAATCCAAGATCATCCAAATCATTTAGAATTTGGAGGATTTATGGGATATGAGCCTCATGTGGCTTCCGTTCCGAACTTGTTAGGTGACAAGACAGAGGCAATTGAAAAAGAGATTGAATCCTCTTTAAAAAAATATGAAGGATTTGTGAGTGATGCTAAAAAATCTTTTCCTTCCTTATTTAATAAAGAATTACTTATGAATGGTGGGGGAAGTAAAACTTACCGGTTTTATCAAAAGAACCAACAAGTTGTGAATGATGTTTCTGTTGGTTCGGCCCTTGTAATGCCTACCGATTTTGATGTAATTACACTCAAAGAACACAAACCAGCGTTTTATATTGCAGCTCCCGTTTTGAAGCGATTGGACGGGACAACCATTCCTTTTTTAGAATCTATTTCGTTTTTATTTCCTATATGGAATCCGAACTTACAGGTAACATATTTTATTTATGGTGGTGCTTATCTTGCCAAAAAAGAATCACCGCAAGGTCTTTTTGATAATAGTCTGTATGGGGCAAGCACAAACCAAGGGATCTTAAATGGAAGTTTGGCCACTGCATTGCAACCGGATGATTACGTTTTTTTTCGCCCCACACAAAGTGAAAAGGTGATGGCGGAGATGGGTGAAGTGGTTCTTTTACGAAAAGGAAAAATCATAGGAACCTGGAAGTGTTTTATCAACTAGGATAGGACTAAGATTCATATTCTAGTTGATATCATTTTAGGTTACTTGTCTTTAAAAAAATCCCACATTACATCATTGGCTTTGATGGCCATTGATGGTGAGGCCGAGCCAAAGAATAGAGAGGGTTTTTTGCCACCCGGCCATGAGTGACCTCCATTTTCAGTGACACAAAGTTTTACCTTCACACCCTCTTTACATTCATTGTATTCGTCGCAAGTCACACCTGGTTCGTCTAATACTCGTTTGGGAGTTGGGTTACACTGGTTGAATTGGACCCATTTGGAAATGGATTTTGGAACAGAAACAAAATCAGTAACAAGAGACCTGTCTCTAAAACTTTCTCCAGCACCACCATAAAATAAAACTTTATCATCATCTTTTGCATGAATATGCAAAACAGAAATTGGTTTGGATGGATTACAGGAAATTGTATTATCCGTTCCAGCAATCGTTGCGATTGCTGTGAGATTGTCTGTCATTTCACAAGCAAGGCGATAGCTCATCATTGCTCCATTGGACATCCCCGTAGAATATACTTTGGATTTGTCAATATGCAGCTGTTTAGTGGTGTAATTTAAAATTTCTTTAATAAAGCCAACATCATCGATTTTTTTGTCTCGAGCTTCGGCACAACAATTTCCTGCATTCCAAGTAGCAATTTTGCCAGATTTGTATTTACTATACCCGTTTGGAAATATGACAATATGTCCATTATCTTCTGATTTAGATATTTGGTGATAATAATCTTCGTTTGATTGAATTTCCATATCTCCACCACCACCGTGCAATACAAAGAGTAATGGAGTTTTTTTGTTAGGTGAATATGATTTAGGTACATGAATTTTGTAATAACGTGGAATTCCGTCAAAAGGAAAAGTAAAGGTATAATCACCTGGACTTTCGATTTTTTGGGAGAGATCACTGGAAGCAATGGGTGCTGGTTTTTCATCCATTTTCTTTTGAAAACGTTCTTGGATTTTGCTGCGTAACCAACCACGAGAACAGGAGACAGAGGAAAAAATGAGGAGGGCAAGTGAGACAAACCATAGCGCTTTTGAGTTATATTTCATAGAAGTCAAATTTCCAATTTTGATAAAATTTCTAAGGATCTGATTTTGGCATCTGTATCATAAACAGAGGTAACTGTCATTAGTTCATCAGCTTTTGTTTCCTCGAGTATCTTTGTGATTCCCTCTTTAACTGTTTCTTTTGCACCTACAACTGAATAAGATAACATTTGGGAAGCCATTTGTTTTTCTTGTGGGGACCAGTAAGAATCAATATCTTCGATAGGAGGAGGAAACGTGCTCCTTGCATTTCTGAGGATACGTGTAAACGATTGTTGGGAACTTGTGAAAAGAAACTTTGCTTCTTTGTCTGTATCCGCTGCTATTACATTTACTCCAACCATCACATAAGGTTTCTCCAAGTAAGCAGAGGGTCGAAATTGTTTTCTATAAATACTGATGGCTTCCATAAGAGCAGCTGGTGCAAAATGGGAAGCAAATGCATAAGGGAGTCCAAGGATAGCTGCCAGTTGGGCGCCAAACAAGCTGGAACCCAAAATCCATACGGGTACATGAGTTCCCATTCCTGGGATCGCACGAACTTGTAATTGGTTTCCGTCATCTTCAAAATAAGTAAGTAGTTCCTGGACATCATCTGGAAAAGTTTGTGAACTCATCGCATCACGTCTTAACGCACGTAAGGTGAGTTGATCGGTTCCTGGAGCGCGACCAAGACCTAAGTCAATCCTTCCTGGATATAAACTCTCTAAAGTTCCAAATTGTTCTGCAATGACAAGTGGAGAATGATTTGGCAACATGATCCCACCGGCACCAATTCGAATTTTCTTTGTATGCCCTGCCAAATGTCCGATGACCACAGAAGTAGCGGCACTGGCAATCGAAGGGAAGTTATGGTGTTCGGCAACCCAAATGCGGTGGTAACCTAAACTTTCCGCAGCCTTTGCCACACGGACAGAATTCGCAAGTGCATCTTTTGCGGTGTTTCCTTCGTTGATAAATACTAAATCGAGAATTGATAATTTTACCATTAAGAACACATTCGCTTTTGCCACTTTCCCCTGTAAATTTGTAAAAAATGAAAATCATGTTTTCAATAAAAAAAATTAATACATCTGTTATGTGAGATTTCAATTTTGTAGTTTTAAATGATAAAAAAAATATCTAAAGATATAAAATAAAAGTCTAAGTCCATTGTGAGTGAGGAATTTTTTCTTTTTCATCTTTTTTAAGAAAAAGAAACCAGTCCGAGAGTTCCTCGGACGATTATTTAAAGAATACACATGAAAGTATGGAAAGCAAGTTTAAGTCCGAAAGAAAAGTCATTCATCCAAGCTGTTTATGTTTTTGAATCAGATAAAGAAGAAAGGCAGTTGCTCCCTTTTTATGCAGATGGATTTCCTGGAATTGTATTTTTCCATTCTGAAAAACCGGTAACGGTTTATGTTGGATCAGAATCCAAAATTATGGATCCAGTCTTTGTGTATGGACAAACCATAGAACCAATTCAAATCGAAATATACGGCCCTTTTTTCTTTGTGATGGTCCAACTTTTCCCTGCTTTAGTGGAAGAATCATTTGGAATACCTGCCATTGAGCTAACAAATTCATGTTGGACCATTCCTGCTTTGGATTGGAGCAAGGAACCCGGTTTTAGAATTGCGATCAATGAGTTCTCTTCTTCACTTGCTTCTTCTGTATTAATAAAATTTGTTCTAGAAAGAGGGGAGAAGTTTCGTCCTGATCCTATTTTACAGGTTTGTATCGAAGAAATTTTAAAGGAAAATGGGAATTGCGAAATTAAAAAGTTATCTAATAAACATGGATTGTCTGAACGAACCCTCCAGAGAAGGTTTCAAAATTATGTAGGTCTCACGCCTAAACAATTTTCTACCATCATTCGATTCCAGTCCAGTTTACGTGAGTTAGATGGAGGAAATAAACCTAAGTTAACCGATGTTGCCTATATGAGTGGGTATTCGGACCAGTCACATTTTATCCGCCAATTCAAATCATTTACTAAAGAAAAACCATTCCGATTTCGAGAAAAAATTTAACCTTTGTCGGGTTTGTTCAATTTTTATTTTTTGGTTTCCTGTATCTTTAAATCTATGAAACCAATAACACTTATCATTGGATCCAGCGGAAAAACTGGATCCCGAATTCTATCAAAACTCAAACAAGAAGGTTACCCCGTTAGGTTGGGGTCAAGAAATGCAGAGCCACCTTTTGATTGGGAAAAACCAGAAAGTTGGAATGATGTCCTACAAGGAATAAACCAAGTTTACATTAGTTTCCAACCAGATTTAGCAGTGCCTTCTTCACTAGAAGCCATAAAAACTTTGGTCCAGGTTTGTCAAAAAAATCAAGTAAAACGTCTTGTATTGTTATCTGGAAGAGGGGAACCAGAAGCAAGGGCATGCGAACAAATTGTACAAAACTCCGGATTAGAATGGACCATCCTTAGGTCGAGTTGGTTCTTACAAAATTTTAGTGAAGGTATGTTTCTAGAATCCATATTAGCAGGAAGGGTATTATTTCCAAAAGTCGAAACCAGAGAGCCATTTGTGGATTTGGATGATCTTTGTGATCTAGCCTTTGCCTCTCTTGTCACTGAAAATCATAAAAACAAACTGTATGAACTGACAGGCCCCGAACTTGTTAGTTTTAGAGATGTATTTGAAACGATAGCGGAAGTTACAAACCAAACCATTCCATTCGAAGAACTTCCCTTAGACGATTATTTGTCGACATTAAAAGAATTTGGGCTTCCAGAAGATGTTTTATGGTTAATCGATTATTTATTTCGTACAGTCCTTGATGGAAGAAATGAATCAGTAGTAAACGATTTAGAATTGGCATTAGGCCGAAAGCCAAAAGACTTTCGAACCTATGCCAAAGAAACAGCCAAAACTGGCATTTGGAAAATACAAGAGAGAGTTGGCTAACTCTAATTTGATGATTCGGCGGGGTATCCGCCGTATGTCATTTTACCTGTCAAATAAACCGGACTTTTTTGTTCTAAAAGAATCCGAGTGTTGAGTTTGGATTGGAGATCCGCAAGTGTTTGTAAGGAGTAAGAGCCACTTGCATTATCCACTACCAAAACATAATGGTAGGAAGAATTTGGATTTTCATCCAAGTCCAAATCATCCCAAATATGCAAAATAGTTCCTGAACCAATTTCACGGTCCCGGTCGGGAGTGGCCACTGCCTCATTCAATCCTTGGTTAGGAGTGGAAGGGATTCCTTGGGAATAAATTCTTTTTTCAGTAATCAAAACGGTCTTTGTTAAATCAAAATGATTTGGCAGATAAATTTCTGTTGGTGCATCCGAATGCCTTCCCTTCCAAACTACCAACTGAAATCTTTTTCCAACAAAGTATTTTGGCTCTGATTCCCCTGGTTTGATTGCCGCCCAAGAAAATACATTATTCCAAGTATCAAACCCAACTGTATTATAATAACTACTGATGATCCGGCCTTGGGACTTACGTAAATACCCTCGTTCAATTGTGTAATTGTTTATATTAAAACTGGTTCCATAATTTCCTACAACAGAAAAGTCTTCTTCGTTCCATGCATCTTTTGTAGTAATCAGTTTGTTTGGATTTCCATTCATATACTCTGCATGGTTGTTGTAATAATAATCCCAATGCCACTGGGTTCCTGATACTATGGGATTGTAAAAATCGGCAAATCTAGATTTGGATGTTTGGTTTCCATCGGAAATTTCCATTGCTTGGTAAACAGCGCTGATCATCCGAGGAGTGTCCTTTGCACCTGTGCCTTTCAGCCACATACCAAACTCACTTAGAAAAACAGGAATTTTTAAAAACCTGGATTCTTTTCTAATTTCATCTAAATATTTGAAATAGGTTGCATTATCAATTCCAGTGAGATCTGTTCCCATACGGGCGGCATCATAAAAGTGTGAATTGAAAACATATCCAGGGCCAGGTGGAGAAAGTAAATGTCCGCCTCCCGTTGCGGGTGCAATCGCCGAACCAATGTTTGTATTCCAAAATACTAATGGCTCCGCAAACACCCATTTGGTTTCCCAACCGTTTTGATTTAAGACGGTTCTAATTTTTTGGTAAAATGGCCATAGTTTTTGATTGTCCCACTGTGCCGGGGTTAATCCTTCCATCCCCCCATCCACTGGTTCATTCAATGGATCGAGACCGAGAATATATGAAAATTCTTCTGCGCTTAGTTTCTCTTTGAGGTAAGCTGATGTTTTTTCGATTTGCCATAGAAACTCTGTCTGCATATTTCTCGTTCCAGAATTTGTCGATAGAGGGGCATTGTTCCAAAAATTACGAAAGGCACGGCGCACTGCTTCATTTGTTAAATTGTTTTGGCTCCAACTCGCACAAATGAATCCACAGTATTCAGTGGGATAATTTCCTCCTTTGGTGATCCATGCCGGTGCTCCGTTTCCCGTAAACCATGAGTTTTTATTAAATAGATGGCGTGAAAACAAATCCTGGTGGTAATCCAGTAGAATGTACATTCGTTTGGCAGTTGCTTTTTTGATTTGGTTGATGACAGCATCAAGGTAATTGTAATCGATCGTGTCGACAGCAGGATGAACCCCTTCCCATGCAATCGTATAACGAATGATATTTGAACCTGTTGTTTTTCCAAGCCTCGAAAAGGCAATCTCTGCATCGGTTTCATTGGCAAAAGGTTTGAATCCGTGTTGTGCAAGTTTCATATTTCCTGAAATATTAAATCCTCGGAAACTGACTTCGCGTCCGAGACCATCCACAAAAATTTGGTCCGTAAATTGGTTGTTTGTTTTATCCGAAATCAAAATCTCTCTTTCCTGGGAAGTAAGGCTATAATCGAAATTATGTATGGAATTTGTGGTTTGAACAGATTTAGAAAGTCCCAAGGAATCAATTCCGTTAGATTCTGATTGTCCACTCCCACCTGACAAAAGTAAGGAGAGAAATACCTGCTCCGTATTTTTTGCCTGAGTACAGGACAGTGTGATTAGTAAACAAAGTGAGGTAAAGATAGACCTCAAGGTTTGTTGCAGTTTCCAGTTAAATTTCATAGTTCCTCGATTCGCATTCCTTTTCGAATGGACTTTGGCCAGTTGGGTCACGGTAATCGACATTTGTCGATTAAAAAAATGACACTAAATTTCCATAAATATGGAATTGAGTTTCTATAGGATCGAAATATTTGAGGAAAAGGCAGGTTCACATGTCAGGAGGGGAGTTCATTACCAAGAATGAACCAACGAATTGCGCATATTTGTCGTTTAAATGGGTAGATACACCCTTCCTTTGTAGTGAATTCCTGAACACTGGTCTATAAAAATCGACATATGTCGATTAAATTTCTTGCCATATTTTTAACACTGTTTAGACTTATAAACCGAATTTAGTTTTAGACCTATCTTGGCCAGGGGATGAAACCTAAGCGAAAAACCGTTTAATATAGAAATTTAAATTCGGAGAAAGTATATGAATTCCAAAAGAGAATCCCGAGTGCGCTTGGGTTTTACCATTGTTTGTAGTTTTCTGGTATTACATTGTTCAGACCAGAAACCTTCCCCATCGCCCCTTCTTGGACTCGTGAGTACTGGCACAACCGACAGTTCTCAATCGGATTTAGTGAGTTCTACTGGAGTGAGTCGTGCCGTAGCACCTTCGCTTGGTTCGTCGCCCTATTTAGTTGGAGCTGGAATCTATGACATCACAGGACCCGCAGCAGAAGTAGGCATGATGGGATTTGCGGAAAGCGCACAAAAGACAGAAGGGATTTATATGCGTCTTTGGTCAAGGGCCTATATTATTGGTGATGCATCTAAACGAGTCGTATTTGTCAGCGCTGACTTAGGAATGATATTTCAGTCTATTAAACAAGCAGTGAGTAAAAAAATTGCTTTGGATTCTGAACTTTCGCCTTATTACAACGAAGCCAATGTTTTGTTATCTGCCACTCATACCCATAGTGGTCCTGGTGGGTACTCCCATTATTTTTTATATAATGCAACCACAGCAGGTTTTATCAAAGAAAACTATGATGTGATTGTAGATGGAATTTATCGTTCGATCAAATTGGCACACCAAAACTTGGTTCCTGGAAATGTGTATATCAACCAAGGAAATCTAACAGATGCAAGTATGAACCGCTCACCTGTTGCTTATGATAAAAACCCGGTGAGTGAAAGAAACTATTATGCTTCTAACGTAGATCAAACAATGACATTACTTAAGTTAGTTGCTGCTGATGGTAGAGAACTTGGAATGGTAAACTGGTTTGCCGTACATCCTACTAATGTGGGACCAACTAATAAATTGATTGGTGGTGATAATAAGGGGCTTGCATCTTATTTATTTGAGAAATCAAAAGGAGCAAATTACTCGGCAAACCAAACCTTTGTGGCAGCTTTTGCCCAATCGAATGCTGGTGATGTGACACCAAACCTGTGGGGACCTGCTGATGGTGTGAATGATTATGCACGGCAAAATATCATTGCAGAAAAACAATTTAATAAAGCTCAATCTCTTTATTCCTCGGCTAATACTCCAGTGACTGGCCCTGTGGACTTTCGTCATACCTATGTTAACTTCTCTAATTTGTATATCAGTAGTATAGGAACTACTACTTGTCCTGCGGGAATGGGCGCCTCTTTTTCTGCAGGTAGTGTGGAAGACAACGCTGTGTCTGTTGATTTTTTTGATGAAGGAACCACAGTGGATTCCCTCGATTGGAATACAAATACTGCCGATGCATTTAAAGCCAGTTTCCTTGGCGGATTTCTCGGTGTTTTATGGCCAACTTCTGTCAGCGAAGCCTATAAACTTTGCCATGCAGAAAAACCAGTATTGATTCCTACAGGTGTTGCCAGTTTCGATGGAAATCCGTGGACTCCACCTGTGATTCCTATGCAGATCATTAAAATTGGAAACTTAGCGATCCTTGCCATTCCTGCGGAAGTATCCACAATGGCAGGCCGAAGGCTTCGTTCTCTTGTAAAAAATGTTTTGGAAAACGAATACACAGTCATTGCTGGGCTTTCCAATTCTTATACTTCGTATCTCACAACAAGAGAAGAGTATTCTTCGCAACAGTATGAAGGAGCATCCACACAATTTGGACCGAATACTTTGCTTGGATACGAACAAGAATTTGGTAAACTAGCAAGTGCAATGCGAAATGGTGCAAGTTCACCTGCGGGTCCCACTCCACCAGACCTAACAAATTACCAAGCCACTTTCCAAACGGGAGTTGTATTTGATGATGTCCCACTCTTTAAGAGTTTTGGAAATGTTGTGACACAACCGGCAGCCTCCTATAGCAGTGGGGCCACTGTGAATGCAGTATTTTGGGGGGCTCATCCTAAAAACAATATGCTCATCGGTAGCAGTTTTGTGGATGTGGAAAAACAAAATGGATCTTCTTGGACGGTGGTAGCAAGGGATTACGATCCATCTACAACTTACAAGTGGCAAAGGGATGGAATTGCTTATTCCAAAATCAATGTTTCTTGGAAAACATCTTCCTTCCCATCCGGAACTTACCGAATCCGCCATAGAGGCCATTGGAAATCAGGATGGACAGGTGCCATCTCTTCCTACCAAGGAGTCACAAATCAATTCACCGTGCAGTAAAATCTGAACTATCACTCACCTGGCCTTAAAAAAGGTCAGGTATTTTCTTTGCAACGGGATTGACTAGGGATGATTTTCTAGAAGGCTCGTAGTATGGATAAATTGGTAGACGCATCCTTATCCCCTGACCTTGCTTCCCGGCCTTTTAAATTCACTAGCAAACAAGGTAGAAATAGACGTACGCGACTTTTGACCATAGCTTTGGAATTTCTTCGGGAGAAATCTCCAGAAGAGATTAGTTTT
Organism: Leptospira bandrabouensis; assembly: GCF_004770905.1. Taxonomy (NCBI): domain Bacteria; kingdom Pseudomonadati; phylum Spirochaetota; class Leptospiria; order Leptospirales; family Leptospiraceae; genus Leptospira; species Leptospira bandrabouensis. The sequence goes on from NZ_RQHT01000014.1 coordinate 1,918,816, forward strand.
GCTGATATCTGTAAAGAAGCCAATATTCCCAGGCCTTCGGCTTACCATTTTTTCCCAAACGTAGAAGCGATCTTTCATGGAATCAGATTGTTACATTCAGAAAGTTTGATTGAAAAATCACTTTTGTTAAAGCGGGAAACGTTTGTTAGTTGGGAAAAGTATATTGAACGTTCTATCGATGTAGCAGTGGAAGTGACAAATAAGGAAATTGCTTTCCCAAGATTGATTTATGGTTATAGGATGAGTAATCCAGAAATGCGCCAAGTGGGCCAAGAGTTAGATGCTAAACTTGCGAACTTAGCCAAACTCGGACTGATGGACCGATTTGAATTACCTCTCTTAGAACAAGCCGATCAAATCTTTGGAGTTGCCTTTTCGATCGCCGATTCTCTTTTAAAACATTCTTACAGGACCTACGGGGACTTCACACCTTGGATGGTGGGGGAAACCAAAAGAGCAACAATTTCTTATTTAAAAAACTATCTGCCTGAAGTTTGCAAACCGAAATAGAAATTTGCAATTTTTGAATGGAAGGAAAGGTTTCGCATACGTTGAAGAATCGGAATTAGGATTGCAAACAAAGGCAGATTTTGATCGAAAAAGTTCAAAACTGTTATTTGGATTTCATGCCGATAAATGCATACTCGGTCACTGTTTGGATGAATTTTTCCATTTCCTGAATGTCATTTTTCATCTGCAAACGACCTTCTAAAAATAACATAGCAATTCCATGAATCATAGCCCAAGAAGCTAAAGTTTTTTCTCTGGTATTTCCTTTTTCTAAATGACCTAAGTTTTGTCCCATTCGGATGATTTCATGTAACTGGCGATAGGTTCTCCTGGAAACAGCCAGTAATGTAGGATGAGTTTTTGCATCAACTCCCGTTCCACCAAACATAATCCTTGCGAACTGTCTGTTAGTCATAATGAATTGGAAGTAGGTCCATCCAAGGGCCCTGTATCTTCCTTTAAAGTCCTGGTCTGTTTTTTCTAATTCTTTTTGGTAGGTTTCAAAATACCTTTGAAATCCGATTTCAGCGATAGCCGAAAATAGGGCATGTTTGTTTTCGAAATGATGATAACAGGCAACATGACTGACACCAGCATGTGCAGCCACTTTTCGAAGTGAGATATCTTCCAAAGAAGTATTTTCTAAAAGTTCCACTCCTGCTTGGATGAGGGCCTCTTTTACATTCACTCCGTTATCTTTGGTAGGGCGACCCACTGCCTTTGTTTTTTTGGGTGAGGATTTTTTTTTAGAAACCGCCATTTCCCCCATTTTCACTTCGACTCTCAAAATGACTAGTGTTAATTACCATTGGTAATTTTACGACTTGCCTTTGAAACTCTGAATATTACCAATGGTAAATTAATTCAAACCCAAGGACTCGAAACCAAATGAATCCAGCTTTTACACCTATCAACATTGGAAATTTCACTCTCCCTAACCGTTTTATTATGGGTTCCATGCACTTAGGTGTGGAAGGAGAAACAGGCACGGCAGAAAGAATGGCAGCGTTTTACGGTAAACGATTCGAAGGCGGAGTGGGTCTCATTGTTACGGGTGGGATCAGTGTGAATGAGGAAGGAAAAGGTTCTCGGACATTTTTTAACATCCAAAATCCAGACCATGCCAAAGAGCTAAAACGTATGAATGAACTTCTTTCTGGAAAGGGGACCATGTGCGCCCAACTTTTCCATGCAGGAAGGTATGCTGCTGATAGGAATTGTGTGGCACCGTCTGCCATTCGTGCACCAATCAATCGTTATGTGCCAAAGGCGCTTACAGAAGACCAGTGTTGGAAAACCATCGAAGACTTTGGAGTGGCGGCAAAACTCGCATTTGAATCTGGGTTTGGAGCCGTTGAAATTATGGGGAGCGAAGGTTATCTATTAAATCAGTTTTTTTCTCCGGTAACCAACCAGAGAGATGATTTTTTTGGGGGAGATGCGAAACGCCGGATGAATTTATCTATAGAAGTCCTTCGTGCCGTGAAAAAACAACTCCCCGAAGGTTTTCCCGTGATCTTTCGAATGTCAGGGATAGATCTGATTCCTGGAAACCCAACCTTTGAAGAAGTGGTTCAGTTAGCGAATGTTTTGCGAGATGAAAAGGTTTCTGCTTTGAATATTGGTATCGGTTGGCACGAATCAAGAATTCCAACGATTAGCCAACTGGTTCCTAGAGGGGCTTGGGTTTCTATTGCCAGTCGCATCAAAGAAAAAACACCAGGGATTCCTATCATTGCATCCAACCGTGTGAATGATCCGATTACCATGCAAAAGGTTTTTGATGAAAAAAGTGCCGATATCATTTCAATGGCACGACCATTTCTAGCAGATCCATTCATAGTAAAAAAATTCCAAACAGGGATTTCCAATCGAATCAACACCTGTGTAGCTTGTAACCAAGCTTGTCTTGATCATGCCTTCCAAGAAAAATTTGTATCTTGTATCGTAAATCCTGAAGCAGTGCATGAATTAGAATATTCGAAACCAAAAACTAAGGATCCGAAAAAAGTTTTTATTATTGGATCGGGACCTGCTGGGCTGGAAGCCGCACGTGCCAGTGCAAGCCTTGGTCATAAAGTTACCTTATATGAAAAAGCAAACCTACTTGGTGGACAGTTTCAACTTGCTTCTCATATTCCTGGTAAGTCAGAGTTTAAAGAAACCATTCGTTATTTTTCCAACGAACTTCCAGCTCTTGGTGTTGAGATCAAATTAAATACAGCAGCAACTTTAACATTGTTAGAAAAAGAAAATCCTAATGTGATTATTTTTGCAAGTGGAGTGAAACCTCGTGAGTTTACATTAAAAGGACTAGAAAATCTTCCATCAGGAAATTATACTGAGTATCTTACTGGTAAATTCAAACCAGGCAAACGTGTGGCTGTAATCGGAGGTGGTGGAATTGGTGTGGATGTGGCACATAGATTGACAGAAGAAGGAGACCCAACCCTAAGCTCTTACGATAAAAAATATAATATTAGTTCGTTTACCAATGCAGCCGTACAAAAAGAAAAGGCAGATCGGGATGTAGCAGTGTTTCGTAGAAATGGAAAACATGGAGCAGGGCTTGGACCTACAACATTTTGGGCACTCAAACAAGAGTTAGAATCTGTGGGAGTTGAATTCTATCATGGACTCACTTATAAAGAAGTCACAAAAGAAGGATTAAAAGTGGAATTAAAAAATGGAGAAGAATTTTTATATCCTTGTGATTCTCTTGTTTTGTGTGTAGGACAAGAAAAAGAAACATCACTATATGAGGAATTTAAAAATAAATATCCGGAGAAACAAGTTGTTGTAATTGGTGGAGCTAAAGATCCACAAAATATAGATGCAAAACGAGCCTTTTTAGAAGGTTTAGAAGCAGCACATAGCATTCATTAGGAGAAAAACATGATCGCAAATAACTATTTTTCAGAAGACGAAGATTTACAGGTAATTTATAACCAACTTCTTGATTGGGAATCCATCATCAAAGAAACCGAAGGGGTAGAATTTTTTGATCACCAAACATTTGTAAAAACAAAAAACCCTCGCTATGAAATGGCTCCTTCTACAAAAGAAGAAGCACTCGAATTATATACATCCAGTTTAGAGGCGATGGGCGATTTTTTTGGGAATGATGTTTCGCAAAAATCTAAAATCATGGATCGCAATGAATTAAAATACGCCAATGGAAAAGTAATTTTCCCAAAAGAAACTATAGAGATTTATGAAAAATTTCGTAACACGGGACTTATGGCGTATTCTCTTTCCAGAGAGGCTGGTGGTCTTGCATTCCCTGCCACTGTAGGCGCACTGTATGCTATGCTTATGGCTCGTGCTGATGTTGCTTTTTGTATGACCACCACCTTACTCAATTTAGCACAGATTGTGGACCGATTTGGAACTCCTGAACAAGTGGAAACCTATGCAACAAAGGCTGCCACAGGTGAATGTCTGTTTGCCATGTCACTGACAGAACCTGATTTCGGATCAGATCTAAATAATGTACGAACTGTCGCAATCAAACAAGAGGATGGAAGTTACCGTTTAACTGGAACTAAACGATTTATTTCTCAAGGATGTGGTTTGGGTGATCATCCAGCTCTCCTGCTAACGTTGGCTCGAACAGGAAAAGCAGAGGGTGGAGCGAGAGGACTTTCTGTATTCATAGTCAAAAGTGAAGATGTATTTGTTGCAGGAATCGAAAAGAAAATGGGAATTCATGCCTCTCCTACTTGCGAAATTGTTTATGACAATACATACGGGGAAATATTAGGGGAGGAAGGGCTAGGCCTAACTCGTTATACAGCGGGGATGACAAACTTTATGCGTCTTGTGAGTGCTTCCGGTGGATGTGGCGGTGGAGCGGCTGCTTATTTTGAATGTGTGAAGTATGCAAACGAAAGAAAACAATTCGGAAAACCCATTGGTGAAATCCCTGCAGTGGCAGAGATGATTCATAAAATTAAACGAGAAACAAATGCCATGCGACTTCTCACTTTAGAAACAGCTCGTGTCATTGATATGTACCAACATCACCAAATCCGTATGGAAAAATCGGGTAAGGAAGACAGAGAAATCAGAAAAGATGAAAAGGTAAAATTTTGGTCTACACTTGCTTCTACTCTCACTCCCATGGCAAAGTATTATAGTTCAGAAGAAGGACATAAATGTACAAATTTAGCAGTACAGGTGTTTGGTGGTGCTGGTTACACGGAAGATTACGATATTTCTCGTATGTTCAGAGATTCCCGTATCAATACCATTTATGAAGGTACGAGCCAAATTCATGTTCGCATTGCCACAGGTGCCATTCTTGCAGGTATGGCGGGAGACGGAAACTTTCGTAAGTATCTTAACTCTTTGAAAGCAGAAATTCCATCACCTTCATCTTTTTTATTAGAACAAGAAAGAGTTTTAGAAGAGTCCATTCGTGTGATGCGAAACATACAAGAGGAAGTTCGTAAGGAAACTGTGGCAGAAAACTTAATGATCCAAATGACTCGTTATATTTGCAGTTTGTTATACGAAAAATCAATTACCAAAATCAATGATTCTAAAGTTAAAGAAACTTGGGAAAAAGACTGCCGGGCTTATGTCATTGATAGCGCGGCAATCGCCCAATCTTCATTGTACCGAATTCAAAATTATGGATAAATCGATTAAATAAACTTTGTCACTTAGCGGTTGTTATGATTTTTTCAATTACGTCCAAAATTCTTTGGATGGAGGTTGGATCTCCATAACCACCCGCAGTGGTAACGATTACCATATCTAAGCTGGGGATGGAGAAAATGAGTTGGCCACCATTTCCTAGTGCCAGGGACCAAGGAATTTTTTTCTCCCAATAAATTGTTTCTCCGAGCCACCATTGGTACCCATAACCAAGAGACTTCCCATCTTTTCTGAATATTTTTACCTCTGAATCGATATGGAATTTAAGTGATTCATTTAACCATTGTTTTGAGACAATTTGTTTCCCTTTCCAGTTACCATGGTTTAAAACCAATCTTCCTAACTTTAACATATCCCTAGGTCTTAATCGAAGCCCTGCATGGGGAAGGGCTCTACCATTTGTATCTTCCACCCATTCAAAGTTTTGAATTTCTAAGGGATCAAATAACCATTCTTTCGCCAATTCTTTTAATGATTTGTTGGTTTTTACAATTAGAATATCAGAAAGAACTGATGTTCCCCCTCCGTTGTAATTAAATTTAGTTCCTGGTGAGTTTATTATTTTTCTGTCAAAAACAAAACCTGGTATGTCCTTTTTCCAAAGGAGTCGTGTTTCATCACTAAATATAAATCCATACCTCCATTCTTCCCAATTTAGTCCACTACTCATTGTTAATAGGTGTTTCCAAGTAATTTTTTGTTTGGAATCATCCACTGCAACAGGTAATGCAGGGTAAAAAGAAAGAGTATCGACTCCATCGAGAATTTTTTTATCAATAGCAATCCCAAAAAGTAAAGAAACTACCGATTTACTAACTGACCTAACATCGTGTAAGGTATTAGTGTCAAATTTTGTTTCTCCATCAAATGGGAATCTAAGTCCGTAACGTTTGTTAAATGGATGGTCTTCTCTGGTATTGTAAATTTCTGTTATTAGTTTCCCGTGTCTTTCCACAAGAAAGGAATGGAATTCGCTTTCATCGGAACTAATTTCTCTTACTATTTGGCAAAACTTTTTATCATCAAATTCAGATTCGGTCGAATTCGAAATTTCCCAGTCGGAAATTACAATTGGTTTACCACAGTTTTCCTTGTCAGTTGGTTCTGAATGGATCGGAAGGAATGTTAAAGAAAAAAGGAAAAATGCTACGTTGATTAAAATCTTTTTTTGGCTCGAAGTTTGTACCCAAGGTTTTTACTTCCGAAAGGATAAGCGAACCTAAATCATAGGAAAATCAAAAAATAGAATGAATATAAAAAATTTCCAAAGATAAAAAAAGGAAGGTCTTGACTCGAGGTAAAAAATGTTCAAGAATTAACCAGAGGTTTTTCTATGAAAAAAATTCTAACCATCCTAATTAGTTTTGGTTTCACTGCCATTGCATCCCTATCGGCTCACGATCATGATGGTCGTGGAAGGAATGCAATGGCAGGGGATCATTTCAAAAAAATGGACACCAACGGCGACAACAAAGTTTCTAAGGAAGAATGGCAAAAATTCCATGATGGTTTTTTCACCGAACTTGACAAAGACGCTGACGGATCTGTGACTCTCGATGAGATGAGATCTTCGCGAATGGAAAAACGGGAAGAGAAAAAAGAAGAAATGAATGAAAAAGCCAAAGAGGCAAAATCAAAGAAAAACGATAAAAAGAAAAAATTTTCCGAATAACAACCGTTTGGATTGGGGCGCCTCGCATTGGATCGATACCAAAAAATCCAACGAGGGCTCGACCGGGCTCTCCGCTCCAATCTTTCGTTTGCCACGAAAGGATTTCCACTACGATCCCTGGCGCTAGGGTTTTCCTTATTTTACAAAGATTCCATTGCAAGTAACCTATTCGACCTGCATTGAATTGGGATCACCTTTTTTGTTTGCAAATCGAGAAACATCACAGATAACATTTGTTTGTTTATAGAGGTTATACCTGAATTTTTAAAAGTAGAATTAGAGGATTTCTAAGCATTCTTTCGGTTTATCTCCATAGACCTGGAAAAGTTAAATGGCTTCTGTAATCTTCAAATAAGAACAAAGAAGGATCATTGGATTTTTTAAAAATGGTTCATTTGGTCCATGTAGTCAGTCATTCAATATCTTTCGATTGACGATTCGAAATGTAGGCAGTTAAGTTGCTCTTACAGATACCTTATGAAAGCGAAAAAAAGTAATCCCAAAGCAAAAAAGAAATCCATTAGTTCTAATCAAAGTAAATACAAACAAACCACCTCATCCAAATCAAAAATAACATCAAAAAACAATTTCTCTCTTTCTCCTTCTGATTCTTTAAATCAAATACAACAATCTACGGCCGAACTTATCGATACCATTCATGAATATTCCATTGGACATGAAATTGCCAATGCTGTTACACACGGAATCGGTGGTGGTCTAAGTATTGCTGGACTTTCAATTTTACTAACTGTTGCAGTTTTATATGGAGATGTTTGGCATATAGTCAGTTCTGCCATTTACGGAGCCACTCTCATCCTTTTGTATCTTGCCTCCACTTTGTATCACGGAATTTACCATTCCGCCACCAAACGTATTTTTAAAGTGATCGATCATGCTTCCATTTATTTGTTAATCGCGGGAACCTATACTCCATTTACGCTTGTTAGTTTAAGGGAACATTCCGAGTGGGGTTGGACCTTATTTTTAGTGGTTTGGATTTTGGCATTTGTGGGAGTCCTTTTGTTGTTATTGTTTCCAGGTAAATATAGCGGGGCTCGGGTTGTCGTTTATATCTTTATGGGTTGGCTTGCCATTTTTGTGATCAAAGACATTCGCCAAGCAATCGGTGTGGGTGGAATTTCTTGGCTTGTGGCAGGTGGACTGAGTTATACGGTAGGTGTGATTTTTTATCTTTGGGACCGTTTGCCTTTTAATCATGCGATTTGGCATCTCTTTGTTCTCTCAGGAAGTATTTGTCATTTTTTTGCAATTTTATTTTATGTTTTACCTCCGATCCGAAATTAAAATTTGAATTGTCAATGGATCGTATTCGATGAAAATTCACACCTCTTTCTATTTAAAAAATAGAAAGAAAGGAGAATATATGAGAACATTGGTCACGATTTGCTTTATGTTCCTGATGGTCTTAGGAACTACAGGATTAGTTGCCGAAGATTGTTTCCTTTGTGGAAATGGAAGTTCCAACGGTTGCCAACAATGTCGTGGAAATGACAGGAAGGCTTGTGAAGCCAAAGGTTGTAAAATTTCTGGTACCGCTTCTTGTTCCACTTCTGCAAACGTAAAGGTTTGTAAAGCAGATCATTCTTATCAAGATCTCACATTCTTGGAGACTAAAAAACAAAACCAAAAATTCAAATAGTGACAAACAAATCCAATGGAGAAACTACCACAAACGAATGTGGTAGTTTTTAAAAAAATTTCCTCAAATAAATCAAGTTAATTGGTTATATCAATGACAACGTTTCCTTTTTTGTGACCGGCCTCTACGTATTCATGGGCAGCGGACATTGCTTCTAAAGGAAAAGATTTGTCGATTACCACCTTAAACTCTCCCTTTCTCGTAAGTTCAGCGATAAAATTTAAATTTTCTATCGTTTCAGAAATAGGTCCAAATTTAATATTGATTCCTTTGGTAAGGGAAATCCAAGCTGCTTGAAACATTTCTTTAAAGGAAGCACCGACTAAAACTAAAACTCCACCTTTTTTTAGGTGTTTTAAGTTGGATGAGATGGATGATTTACCCACACATTCAAATACAATATCATAAGTTGTGTTATGCGGTTCAGAGTGAAAACCCGTATAATCCATAACATAATCCGCTCCGATTGATTGAACCAAGGAAAAATTTCCAACACTACAAACTGCTGTGACAACTGCTCCAAAATGTTTTGCGATTTGGATGGCCGCAGTTCCCACCGAGCTTGAAGCTCCATAGATGATCATCGTTTGGTTTTTTTGGATATTACATTTTTGAACGAAGTCTAGAGCCGTTAAACTTCCAAATGATAAAGCAGCTCCTTCCGAAAAGGATATTTCTTTGGGAAGGATAGTCATGACGGAAGATTCTTTGATACAAAAATATTCTGCATAAGTTCCCATTTGCATTCCAGCGGAACCAAAAACTTTATCTCCTATTTGGAATTTTGTCACGTTTTCGCCAATGGCATCTACCACTCCCGCAAAAGAAATTCCTAAAACTGGCTTTCTCGGTTTCAATATTCCAAAAAATAAACGAACTGCTTTGGGATCGGGTTTACGAATCCGCCAATCACCTGAATTCACTGCACTATTATGATTTTTGATTCGGATTTCATTTTTTTGGGGAGAAGGGGATTCCCAATTTTCTAAACGGAAGACATCCGGTGTTCCATACTTTCTTGCGGTAATGACTTTCAATGGCTAATCTCCTGAAAACAATATTTATACTTACAGTGTAAGCCTGTCAAGGAAATTTATTTCTCTCTGTCTTTTCGTAAAAACAATAGAAATATAGGGAAAATATGATATAAATTCTAAAAAAGGAGAGGAAGTGTATAAAAAAAAGAAACCCAAATTATCTTCTCTGAAACTCTCTAAAAAGGCTAAAAAAAAGCAGACCCTATCTAGGAAATTAGTTTTAGAATTTGCCATTCGAATTGCCGATGAATTTGGATTGGAAAAATTGTCCATGCGACATTTGGCATCTAGTTTGGGTGTGGAAGCTATGTCTTTATACAATCATGTAAAAAATAAAGACGAAGTCCTCGATGGAATGGTAGACCTTGTTATTTCAAAAATCACATTACCAAGGATAGGTGGAGATTGGAAATTAGAAATGATAATAAGAGCCAAGTCTGCTCGTGAAATATTAATTTTACATCCTTGGGCTACTTCTCTTATCGTCTCGCGAATGAATGTGGGAGAAGGAATGATGACCTACTTTGATACCACACTTGGTTGTTTACATGCCGCTGGATTTTCTTTGCAGACCGCTGACCATATTATCAATACAATCGACAGCCATATTTATGGTTTTATTTTACAAGAATTGAATTTTCCCATTGATCCAAATGATTACGCAAAACAGGCCGAAAGTTTTATGCCACTATTGGAATTGAGTCCCTTTTCTCACATAACCAATTTAGGCAAAGAAGTGGTCTCCGGAAAATATAATGGAATACACGACTTTGCATTTGGCTTAAATTTGATTTTAGATGGTTTAGAAAAACTTCGTCCGGAATCAAACGGAAGTTAGCTAAATAGTTACTCTATGGGAATGGAAGACCAAGCTGTTTCTTCGAAGTCTAACTTTGATTGTTTTTTTATTTCCTCAATCATTTCCTTAGATTGATCGATTTCGGTAAATCCTGCGTAACCGGAACTATCTGTTTGGTCTGCACCCCCAGTAAGTACTGTGGAAACTATGGCAGCACCGATTTTGGCTGTTAGGCTAGTTTTAAAACTTCCAATAATAGATTCTCCCACGTTGTCCATGTCAAGATCAGTTCCCAATTCTGATTTGTTAAAATCAACTACATACTTACCTAAGATCCGAATTTGATTTGGTTTTACCGTGAACTTTGATTTCTCGAGATTTTGTCGATCTAATACATAGTATACATTTGCATCTTTTTGTGTATTAGGATCTTTTTCATGGACATGGGCTGCTACAATCGCATATTCACCAGGTTCAATGTTTAAAACGTAATAACGGCTGATGGAAAAAAAATTAGTTTCAATCATTTGTAATTCGCTTAAATTCTTTTTTGACTTATCGAGTTTTAGTAAAAATACTTTTTCTGGATAAAAATGTCCCATAAATATTTTAGGGACAACCAGTTCGAAAACAACTGCAGAAGATTGTTTAGGCAAATTTGGTTTAATTTCCGGTTTCATTCTGCAATGGATTACTGTTAAAGTAAGGATGAAGGTAATAATAGTTTTCATTTTTATCCTAAATTAGTTTGTATTAAAGGAATACAAACTAATCAGTTCGTCAACCAAAAACATAACTAAAAAACTAAATGGCAAACACACTCTGGAGAGTAAAAAAACTTGAGTTAGGTTTCAAATCGTATCTATGATAAGGATCGGTTTCATACGGATTGTTCTTTTGGTTTCTGATGGCATCTCCAGCATATAGGGAACTTGCCCCAAACCAAAAAGAAACATTTTCAAAAGGAGTCACTATATAGATAAAGTTAATTTCTGTAGCAACATGTTTTCCTAATTTCGGTCGGTTTTGGTTGTAAGCTTCCGTATTAAAGTAATCTTCTGTAGAAGCAGTTTCTCCCGTAGCTTTACTACCTGACACATAGCCACTGTTATCGTAGTAACCGTCTTGTAATTTTACTTTATAATACCAGTGAGGGTTTAAGATAAATGTTCCCCATTTTCCTGAATCATATTTTATATTGATGGAATAATCTTTGATGTTTTGCCAAAATACCATCCCAGAATTTCCATTTCCAGAGAACGCAAGTCCTGCGCTTGCCATCCTTCTTGTTGCAAAAATAGGATTATAAGTGCCTACACTTCCATCATTTCGATTAGGATCTCCTGATGCCTGGACATATTGTACGCCTATTCGAAATTCTTTCACTGGAGTAAATCCCAATTGAACTGCTACTAAATTGGCTTTGTATTGGACCGGAGAGGAAAGGGGTGGTGCCTCACCTGTTTTTTTATTAGTTGTATAAGTTCCATTTTGGTTGAGCCAGTCTGGGGAAACTCGATCACCAGTAAATCCAGTTTGCCAAGCTGCTTCGACCATCCAGTCAATTCCAGTTTCAGTTGTAATCATGTTGCCTTTAGTGCGATTGGTAAGCCGAAAACCCGTTGTATTGAGTTGGTCAGGACCTCTGTAGTAAATTTCCGATCCATAATTTGCAGTAGTGTTTGAGGCTTTTAGTTTTTGTTTATAAAGAGTGAAGTTATATAAATCGATTCCGAGCCAGTCCCAAGGTTTGAAACCAAAATAGGCTCCGTAATAAGAAGCATTTCCTGGCCCACCAACTCTTGTGGAATTGTTGGAAACGATGCTATTGGCATTATTTTCTGAGCTGAGTACTGCCCCAAAAAAATCGATACTATGTTTTTGAATGGTGATGGTTGTCCGAATGGCATCAAAGGCATTTCCGTTCAAACTGTCATTTCTCGCTCCTACGATCCTTCCATCTCCAAAATCTAAAATTTGGCGACCTGTTCTAACACGAAATATTTGGTTGGTAGTTTTTAAATCAACAAAGGCCTCTCGAAACCCCGTATAGTTATTTAAAGGTACTTCTTTCTGTTTGGAAGTATCAATCGTTGTACCAGCATTGGAAATTACACCTAACCTTTGGTCTGTGGATCCATTCAAAACTTCCCCGCCCCAAAGCCTAACATCTTGTAAAGTCAGTTTAAAAGCCACATTGGGAGATATATCTCCAATCAGAAAAAACTGAGTTTGATTACTCACCGTATTTCTGTTATCTGGAGTGGAACGATCGAAGTCTGTATTGTAAAGTGAGTCTGCTTTTGGACGAATTCCAAATCCCACACGAAACCTGTCGGCAAACCATAGGTTAGTATTCTCTTGCAACGCCTTTCTTTGTTTTGCGGTGATCTGCATACTCTTAAGATATTCACCAGTTAGGTTCCCTTTCATAGGACTTACATATTCTGCTGGTTCTTCTGGCGGGGGAGGAGGAGGTGGTGGAGTTATCGGCGGTGGCGGGGGTGTTTCTTGGGGAACTTCCTTTTTTACCGGTGTAATGAATTGTGCATCTAAGTCTTTAGTGAAGGGAGATATTAGGATCCCTAAAGAAAGAAATCCGATTATGTATTGATGATTTCGTAGATACATGGTCCACCACCTGTTTTTTCGTCAGTGAATCTAGGTTGAGTTTACTTTCAAACTTTATATTTAATGGTTCGTAGGTCTCCTAGCATTATCATAAACGAAAAATATGAATCCATATTACTTTTGTAAATAAATTATAATCCTAAATTTTTCCAACCTTCCTGTCCTAATTTAGTGAATGTTGTTCTGTTGTTTTTGTAGATACTGTCAATATTTGGATGAGAGTCGACAATGCGGCTAATGCTATCTTCACGTAACAGATGTAATGTCGGATATGGGGATCTTCCTACGAAATTGGTTATGTCGTTTACAGTTTTGTCGGCAAACTGAAATTGCGGGTGAAAGTTAGCAATTTGTATGACACCTTCTAAATCTAATTGATTTAAAAGAAAATCAGCCTCGTCCAAAAAATCATTTTGATCCAAAAAATCTTCCAATACATAAGGATGAATGATAAGTGTTGTTTCGGTTACAAGTGGTTCGATTTCACTTAAAATTTTTAGTTCTGATTGGAGATGAGATAGTAAATCCTCTTTTGTTTTAGAGTCACTAATCACATAACGAATTGTATTCGATTGAAACGGTTGTTTTGCAAAGGGGCAAAGGTTAAGTCCTATCACTGATTTCAAAATCCAATTTTTGGTTTTCTCTAAAATTTCTTCTTGGTTCTGCATGGGACTTTCTTGATGTTTCATTCAAATTTCCGTTTTGTTTTTTTAATTTTCCGGAATTACCAAGATTCATCCAATAGAAACAAAAGTAATCAAAGTTACAGAATGATATTTATATTTTTTATAAAAAATATCTTAAAAAATGGCGGTAATAGGGGAAAGTGAGTTGGAAATTGAATATTTGATTTACGGTGTGGTGTATCCATCAGAAGTTTTCCAATAATAGTTCTTTATGACAGATATTCCAACAAATTTGACTCAATTCCTATTTGAACAAACTACCAAATTAGAACGTGAATGGTTAGAAGAACAAACCCAAAAAAATGATTTGGATTTGATGACTGCCTTTGTTGCGACTCCTCGTTTTTTATCAAAAAAAATGGTTTTTAACGATTCAAAATCGAATGGAGGTTTGGTCCCTGAATGTAATGGATTTCAAGTGAATGGATGGAGCCTTGTTCGTTTAGCTCGTGTTTGGTTGCTTTTGCATTTACCTTCGGTACCTAAAGATCAGTTTGTCAAAAATATTGAAACATTATTTGATACAGCTGAATTAAATGAGTTAGTTGCTTTGTATTCAGCATTACCACTTTTGCCTTATCCCTGGGAATGGTTGCCTAGAGCTACAGATGCTGTACGATCGAATATGGGTTTTGTTTTCGATTCCATTGCATTACTGAATCCTTACCCAGAACTTTATTTTTCTGAACTTGCTTGGAACCAATTGGTTTTAAAAACCATATTTAATGGAAAACCAATCGATTTAATTTATGGAATTGATAGGAGAAAAAACAAAGACTTGGCAATTGCAATTTCTGATTTTATCAGTGAACGTTTTGCTGCAGGGCGAAAGATACCTTTACAAATTTGGAGACTGGTTGCTCCTTTTAGTGATGAAACCACTTTTCCTAATTTAATCAATTTACTGGAATCGGAATTAAAAGCGGAGAGGGAAGTCGCAGCTCTTGTATGTTTTGAATCCAAAAATCCCAATGTACATTCTTTATTATCGAAATATCCTGACCTTGAATTATCTATAAAAAACGGAGAGTTGGATTGGTCTAAGATAGAGTCCATTCCTTAAATCAAATTTTTATGTGCCAAAATCATAAAGAACCATCTACAAACCCTTCTCATTTTGAATCTACTCCTTCTGGCGACGAAATACTGACTCATCGCGATTTGTTATGGGAAGATTACCAAAATCTAATCCAAGGGATGCGGTTTTTTGATCCACACATTCACATGGTTTCAAGAACCACTGACGATTACCAAATGATGGCTAAAGCAGGAATTGTAGCCATCATTGAACCTGCTTTTTGGGTCGGACAACCAAGGACGGGGCTTTCCAGTTTTAAAGATTATTATAGTAGCCTTGTGGGTTGGGAAAGATTTCGGTCATCCCAGTTTGGAATCAAACATTATTGTACAATGGGTTTAAATTCAAGAGAAGCAAATAACGAACGTCTTGCGGAAGAGGTAATGGAAATTTTACCTTTGTTTGCTTATAAAGAAGGTGTCGTTGGAATTGGCGAAATTGGATTTGATGACCAAACTCCTCTGGAAGAAAAATACTATCGTTTGCAACTGGAACTGGCTAAAAAAGCAAAATTACCTGTACAAATTCATACACCCCATCGAGATAAAAAACGCGGAACAGAAAGGAGTATGTCCATTGCATTAGAACATGGACTTGATCCGTCCTGGGTTGTTGTTGATCATAATAATGAAGAAACCGTAAAGTCAGTGTTAGATCAAGGATTTTGGGCCGCATTTACCATTTATCCTTTTACTAAAATGGGGAACGAAAGGATGGTAACTGTTGTGGAGAAGTATGGACCAGAAAGAATTATGATCAACTCCAGTGCCGATTGGGGAATTTCCGATCCACTTGCCATTCCTAAAACTGCAGCACTCATGAAACAAAGAGGAATTCCAGTTGATGTCATTCGAATGGTCACTTATCAAAATGCGATCGATGCCTTTGCAAAAAGTGGTCAGATTGATGTAACTGATTTTGAAACAGAATTCCAACCCGATCCAAATGCTAAGTTTCATGGCAACTCTATCCTAAGGGGTGGCCAACAACCAGTTCCCAATAAAAATTCTCTCTTCATCCAATAAATGATTCTAAAAGCTTACCTTACACTATTTCGACCTGCAAATGTAGTAACGGCACTGGCTGATATCCTTGCTGGTATGGCCATAGTTGGATTTGTTTGGAAAGACAATACCCCTATTTTTTTATTACTTTCCACCATAGGTTTGTATGGCGGTGGAGTGGTATTAAATGATTATTTTGATACAAAAATTGATATAAAAGAAAGACCAGAACGACCAATTCCTAGTGGGAAGGTTACTAAAAATTCTGCATTGGTTTTTGGAATTTTCCTTTTAGGCATGGGGCTTGGTTTTGCTTTTTTATACCAAATCAAAAGTGGATGGATTGCCTTTGCTATTATTGTCCTTATCCTTACTTACAATCGTTATGCCAAACATCATTCTATACTTGGTCCTATTGTAATGGGAATGTGTCGCGGTGGTAACTTAATTCTAGGAATGAGTTTAGTATCCAAAATCACAACATTCGAAATTTCTCTTTCTTTACTTCCTATCTGTTATATCGCTGCTATAACGATGGTGAGTCGAGGAGAAGTCCACGGTGGAAAAAAGATACCTTTATTATTTGCTGGTGTTTTATACCTTATCGTTTTCTTTTGTATCTCCTTTTTGTCCTTTCAATTGGGAAATTTGATAAAGAGTAGCCCTTTTGTGGTTTTACACATAGCGATGGTATTTCCACCACTGCTTCGTGCTTATCAAAATCCTATTGGTCCTATGATTGGTAAGGCAGTTAAGATGGGGGTAATTACGCTCATTCTTTTGAATGCTTCTTTTGCGGCAAGTTTCGGATTTTTAACTATAGCGATCGTTATCTTTTGTTTATTACCTCTTTCTTTGGTTTTAGCAAAAACATTTTCTGTTACTTAGAGTTTTATTATGAATGAAGATTCTTTTTTCCCTCTTTTTTCAGAGTTTCAAATCACTTATAGATATAAAGTTTACTTTACGAAAGATATTTTTCAAAAAGATAATCCAGTTTTAAAAAATTTTTTTATTTCAGAAATAAAACAGGGCCTTGTTAAAAAAGTAATGGTAGTGTTTGATGAAAGACTGATCCATTATCATCCGAATTTGGTTTCAGAAATAAAAAATTACTTTCAAGGTTTAGAATCATTTATCCAACTAACGGGCGATATCATTCCAATACCTGGTGGGGAAGAATGTAAAAATAACCAAAACCTTTGGGAATCATTGGTGAATGCGGTAAATACACACGGTGTCGATAGACATTCCTATATCCTTGCCATAGGAGGAGGAGCAGTTCTTGATTTGGTTGGGTATGTAGCGGCTGTGTCTCACCGTGGGATTCGTTTGGTTCGAATCCCAACGACTGTGCTTTCACAAAATGATTCTGGTGTGGGAGTGAAAAATAGCATCAATTTCCAAGGTAAAAAAAATTTCCTAGGTACCTTTGCCCCACCTGTTGCCGTGTTTAACGACCTCCAATTTTTAGAAAGTTTAGATGACAGAGACTGGCGATCCGGTATGGCCGAGGCCATCAAAGTGGCCTTAATTAAAGATAAGGATTTTTTCCATTGGATCGAATCGAATGCCAGTGAATTATTAAATCGAAATTTAGATACAATGGCATACCTAATCCACCGCTGTGCAAAACTTCATATGGATCATATTGCAAGCGGAGATCCTTTTGAGTTTGGATCTTCTCGACCATTGGATTTTGGACATTGGTCAGCTCATAAATTAGAATACTTAACTCAGTTTTCTTTAAGGCATGGTGAGGCCGTAGCGATTGGTATTGCATTGGACACAGTGTATTCTTATCAAAAACAATTTTTGTCCCAAGACGATTGTCTACGGATTCTTTCTTTATTGAAAACACTGGGATTTGTCGTTTACCATCCTATGTTATCGGATGGAGAAAAACAGAATTTATTTTTAGGGTTAGAAGAGTTTCGGGAACATTTGGGAGGTCGTCTCACCATTGTATTGTTAGCTGAAATTGGAAAATCTCTGGAAGTCCATGAAATGGATTTTAAAACTATAGATACTTCTGTAAATTTCTTAAAAACTTATCTATGAAAACCAAATACGGCCATCTTACATACTGTTCCAATATTCATCCTGGAGAAACTTGGTCGGATCATTTTTTGCAACTCAAAGAAAATCTTCCGATAATTCGTGCGAAAGTATCACCGCAAACACCGATGGGCATTGGGCTTAGGTTGTCCGGTGAAGCTTCGTTTGAACTTATAAAACCAAATATTATTTCTGAATTCCAAACTTGGTTAACCAAAGAAGGATTTTACGTTTTTTTGATCAATGGATTTCCCTATGGTAATTTTCACAAAACAACGGTTAAAGAGAATGTATATCATCCAGATTGGGCTACCACGGACCGATTGGATTATACAATTCGTTTGTTTTCTATTTTATCGCAATTATTACCGGAAGGTTTGGAAGGTGGAGTTTCGACTCCACCCATTTCCTATCAGTTTTTTGACAAAACAGATGCAGAAAGAGAATTAAGAGTTAAATCTGCCACTCAAAATATCACAGAAGTCCTTCATCATTTGATTCAAATCCAAAAGGAAACGGGAAAAATTTTACATTTGGATATAGAACCGGAACCGGATGGTATTTTAGGAAATGTTGAACTTTGGATTCACTGGTTTCGAGATATTTTTCTCCCTACAGCACTTCCTGAAATCCAATCCCAATGGGGGTTTACAAAGGAAGAAGCGGAAAGTATAATTCGTAATCATATTAGAATTTGTTTAGATGTTTGTCATTCCGCCGTGAGTTTCGAAGATAACAATACTGTAGTTAGGTTGTTACGTAAGAATTTCATAAAAGTGGGTAGAATTCAAATCAGTTCTGCTTTGAAAGTAAAGTTCCCTGAAGATCCTAAACCAACCTTGGATTCCCTAAAGCATTTTGAGGAACCAACCTATCTTCACCAAGTAGTCATTCAGTCCAAAGATGGACAATTAGAATCCTTTCCTGATTTGCCTTATGCATTACAAAGAGATGTCAAACCTTTTGAGGAATGGCGAATCCATTTTCATGTTCCAGTTTTTTTAGATAGTTATGGGCTTTTATCTTCGACTCAAAGTGAATTAGTTTATCTATTGAATTTACAAAAAGAATTTAATTTAACTGATGCTTTAGAAGTGGAAACGTATACTTGGGGAGTGTTACCAAAAGAATTACAAACTCCTATTACAACATCCATCATTCGTGAATTGGCATGGGTAAAAACTATTTTAGATTGAGAAATAAATCTATAGGTTATAAAATGAAAAATACAAAAACTAACTCATTTCAGAAAACAGTTGTGATCGATGTTGTGGGACTTAGTTCTCATTTGGTTTGCGAATTTACTCCTTTTCTAAAACAGTTTTTGGAAAAAAGAAATACAATACTCATTGAACCAATGATCCCTGCTGTGACTACCAGCGTGCAATCCACTTATCTGACAGGGAAATGGCCGAACCAACATGGAATCGTTGGTAATGGTTGGTATGATCACAAAGACTCAGAAATTAAATTCTGGAAACAATCCAACCACCTAGTAGAGAGTGAAAAAATTTGGGAAAGGGCAAGGAAGATCGATCCCCAATTCACTTGTTCCAAAATGTTTTGGTGGTACAATATGTACGCTAGCGCGGATTATTCGGTGACACCGAGGCCGCAATACCATGCAGACGGTGTAAAAGCACCTGATTGTTATTCGAATCCTCCAGAACTTCGAGATGAGTTACAAAAAGAACTAGGCCAGTTTCCTCTTTTCCATTTTTGGGGACCTAATGCCAATATTAAATCCACACAATGGATCGCAGATGCAACTATCTTTGTAGATAAAAAATACAACCCAACGCTTACATTGGTTTACCTTCCTCATTTGGATTATTGTTTGCAAAAATTGGGACCAAATCTTTCAAAAATCCAAAAGGAGCTTTTAGAAATTGATACGGTTCTTAAACAATTAATTGAATACTACGAAGGACAGAATACAAAAATCATTTTGTTATCGGAATATGGAATCACACCAGTCCATCGTCCGATTCATATCAACCGAATCCTCCGAGAGAATGGTTTCATTTCTGTTCGCAAGGAACGATGGTATGAACTTTTAGATCCAGGTGCGTCGAAGGCTTTTGCGGTCTCGGACCACCAAATTAGTCATATTTATTGCAAAGATTCCGAAACAAAAACAAAGGTGGAAAGGATTCTAAAAAACATTCCAGGAATTCAGCTTGTTTTAGATAAAAAAGCGCAAAAAAAATATCATTTGGACCACGAACGTTCCGGTGATTTCGTTTTAGTAGCAGATTCAGATTCTTGGTTTTCTTACTATTATTGGTTAGATGATAGAATGGCACCAGATTATGCTCGTTTGGTGGATATTCACAGAAAACCAGGGTATGATCCTTGTGAGATGTTTTTAGATCCTAAAAAATCTGCCGTTAAACTGAGAGTATTGTTAAAATTATTACAAAAAAAACTAGGTTTTCGCTACCTGATGGATGTGATCCCCCTGGATGCAAATTTGGTAAAAGGATCTCACGGGACCATTCATGCAAAAAAGGAATTTTACCCTTTATTTTCAGGAGCACAGTCTTACCCCGGAAAAGAAATTTCTGCTAATAAAGTGTACGATTTGATTTGGGATCAGATGACATCCAAGATTTAAATGTTTGACTGGTTAGCTTCCGAAACATTATTTTTGATTCAGTGTCCGTAGAAGAAATCAAAGTTGTTAATTATTCCAAAGGTGCTGCCATCGTTGTGCAGAATTCCGTCAATACTGGAAATTTTTTTATTGTAAGATCAGGCCGGGTATCGGTCGACTCTGAACATATTGTCGTAGATCATGAACTCTCATTTTACGAAGCGGGGGATAGTTTTGGCCTAGTCTCAGCCCTCACCGAACATCGATTTTTGGTGACTTTGTTTGCGGATACCGATGTGGAGTTAGTGCAGATCCCGATTCGACTTTTGGGTTCTTATTTGAAAGAAAGAAAAGAGCTCGCTATGAAGATATTAGGTCTTTATTCTAGAGAGCTCAGAACTTTACAAAAACACCTATCCAAGGCAAACAAACCCGCAGACCGCGAATACCACCCAGAACGTTTGGTTCTAAATGCTAGAACTTACCTAACTTGGCAAAAACCAAATTTAGCGGCCTATTCTTTACAAACCTTTCTTAAATGGTCCAAAGAAAACAATTCCACGGCTAACGTGGCAGAGGCTACGGAACTACTCAGATCCATTGGATCCAATTACAAACCTTTTGTTTGGGAGAGTATGCAGGCCTCTTTGGAGGCTGGAGAAATCCTCTTTGTTGAAAGTGAAAAGAACAACGAAATCTACGTAGTGTTAGAGGGAAATGTTAAACTGTTTGGAATTGTTCGTGGTTTTGAGTATGTAATCGATGTTTTAGGGCCGGGCGAAATTTTTGGAGAGATGTCTCTCATTGACAATGCTCCGCGTATGGCATCAGCCATTACCGAAACCAAAAGTAAAATCCTTCGTGTTACCGCAGATAGTTTATTTGAATCTGTGGGACCATCCTTGTTACAAAAAATCTTTGAAAGTATTGCTAGACGGATTTGGTTTTCCCACCAACGCCTGGTCATTCTTCGATTGAAGACGCCCGTCATCAGACTCTACGCTTATTTATACAATTCAATCCGGGACCAAGACATTCGTTTAGGTCGAAACTTGGATGAAAGTTTAGCCAATCCACATACGATTTATATCCAGATGGAAGAACTTTGTAATATGTGTGGAATCATCAAGGTGAAACAAGAAACCATTCAGGAATTCCTAAGTGATACAAACTTGGTCATTGAACCGAATCGAATTACGATCAAAAGTCGGAAACGATTGGAGGAAAAACTCGGGCATTATAAATCTAAAGAAGGGCGGATTGTTGCCTAACCAACCACTAAAAATACTTTTCTAGTTTTTATCCGGGTTCTTAAGGCCCGGGGTAACCAAAAGAAAAGCAGACCATTTTCCGGTCCGAATAAAATTTGTAATGATTTTTTTTACCATTGTGTTTAAGTTCGGTGATGAAAAAATTTCTCGTGTATTCTCTCGGGGCTTTCTACATAATCGCTGGAGCCAACCATTTCTTTTCTCCAGAATTTTATCTAGAAATGATGCCAGATTATCTGCCATTCCACGAACTTTTGAATGTGACGAGTGGACTCGCTGAAATTACCTTAGGATCCTTGGTCCTCTATGAACGAATGCGAAAGATGGCAAGTTACGGAATCATTTTGCTTTTACTCGCCATATATCCAGCAAATATCAATATGTTATTAACGGCCTTAGACGGAAAAGATTTTGGAGTCCCGATTTGGGCTTTGTATGCAAGATTGCCCTTCCAGTTTTTATTCATCTATTGGGCATGGCTAGTTAGAAACTTCAAATGGTCTGACGAAACAACCTAACTCCTGTGAGTTAGGTTTAAAACGTTTCTTCGTTTACATTTTTTATTGTTTTAGGAAGAGTGCATTGTAAGCACTTACTTTAATGCATCATCAAAATATTTAGATCATATATACAATATTATATTAGTTTTATACACGAAGAATGACCAAAGAACCTAAAAGAACAGCACAAGAATTGAATAAAAAAGGAGGCCAATGGACTTTTCTTTCAAACCATGCTCATGTTTTGATTTGTTTGAGCAAGGATCCAGATATGCGGTTGAAAGATGTTGCTTTGTTAGTTGGTATTACCGAGAGAGCTGTTCAAGCCATAGTCAAAGATTTGGTGGATGCACAAATCTTAGAAAAAAGTAAAGACGGTCGACGTAACCAATACATCATCCAGACCGAACAAAAATTACGCCATCCTTTGGAAGCAAATCATTCTATTTCAGAACTTTTACGTTTGGGTAAATAAACTAAAATCCAGACTTTGTATTAGTTTTTTAATTCTAATTCTTTGATTTTCTGAACAATCCATTCGTTCCTAGGTACGGAAATTCCTAACTTGTTTGCTTTTTTTACAACTTCACCATTGATAAAATCAATTTCCGTTTTGCGGTTTGCATCCAAATCTTGGACCATAGAAGTTCGAATCCTAAAGTATTTTAAACCAAGTAAAATAAGGATCAAATGACAAATCCACCTTGGAAGAGAACCTGGACCTCCACCTAATTTTTGAATGGGAAAAGATCCCGGCACCACTTGTTCTGTAATTTCCAACCGGTTCATCACTTGTTTAATCTCAGTCAGCGTTTCGAGGGCTTCTACCCTTGATTGTTGATTGAGAAATAGTTCACCTAAGCTAACTTGTTTTGAAGCGGCAAGTCCATTGATGATGGAATTGATGGCTAGTTTATGCCACCTAAACCCACTAAGTTTGTCAGTCAAAACAACAGGAAGAAAAGGTGAGAGAAGTTTTTCCCAGAGAGAATCAGGTTTGGTTCCTTTGGCTTCACCAAGGATCAAACTTCCCACATTGGATTGGTAATAAGTATGATCAGATAAAGTTTGGGTATTCCAACCCACAACTCCACCAATGATTTTATCTGTATAGGATTTGAATTGTAGTTCAGGAATTCCATTTTGAATCAAAACCCATTTCCCATTTGGTTTTAGAAATGATTTTGTTTCTTCCAAATATTCAGAAAGATTTTGATTTTTACAACCAATCAGAATATAATCAAATTTTTCTTGGTTGTCTTGAGTCATTGTTAGGTGGCTCATTAAATCAATCTTAACTATTTTTCCATTCGGGCCTTGGAAACTTATTGGGTTATTCTTTAGAGATTGAAATCTAGATTGGTTGCGACATAGGATTTTAAATGGAATCTGATTTTGGGAAAGGGCATGGATGATAGTGACGGTTACAGAACCAATCCCACTAATTGCAATGGAAGGATAAGTCGTTAACATAAGAGCGAGGGATTTTATTTCCCTCGGAGGGTAATGACTAGTTTTGCAGATTCTAGTTTTTTGCCTGTCTTTTGGAAATAACTTTCTGTGAGTTCTTCTAATACTTTTGCTTCAAGTTCTTCATTCATATCCACATCAGTAATCTCACCGGTTTCTTCATTGAGAGCATGGTGGTGTGGTCCAATGTTTGAGTCAAAATGGGTGACCCCACTTTTTAATTCCAAAGTCCCAAGCATTCCCTTCTCGGCAAAAAGTTTCAGGTTATTAAAAATAGTGGCCCTGGACGCGTGAGGAAAGTGGGAATTGACCAAATGAAACACTTCTTCTGCAAATAAATGTTGGTGGCGTTCCAAAAGCAAATGTGCCATTTCCAATCTTTGAGAAGTCGGTCGGATCCCGTGGGATTCGAGGAGTTCCTTGGTTTTTTGGTAACTAAGATCCATTTCAGTTTCACCTTCTCGGTTCGCTTTTTTTTGTCAATAATTAGACTCAATCTAAAATATTAATGGATTGGAATTGGTATCAAATTCGATTTAGTCTAAATTCACAGATAGATAGGTCTATCTTCAAAAGCGGCAAGTCGGCTTTGGGGAAGGGTGGGCGGAAAACACATCTTTTTACGAAACTGGACCATCTTGTTAACCTCTGTTTAAAAAATTCTTGCAGTTCTTTTGGATTTCTATTCAATCCTTCCGATGTTCCCTGGAAATTCTATGTATCCTCTACATTTCATTTTTCCTCGAGAGTGGAGTTTGGTCTTTTCTAGGACAACAAAATGAAATTCCTTTGGTTGATTGTCCTTTTATCATCATCTGCCATTTATTCTGAGATTGTCACATTAGAGTCAGGTTGGACTTTCCAAAGAGAGGGCGAAACAATCGCCAAGCCTGTATTAGTTGGAGTTCCATTGATTGAACAAGGATACAAAGTCCCGATACGTGGAAAGTATCGCTTAAAAATTTTTGTCCCAGTTTTACCGGAATATTCACAGGCGATTTATATGGATCGTCTTCATTCGGCTGACCAAACTTTTTGGAATGGAAAGTATATAGGTTCTACGGGAAGTTTCACACCTAATTATTATCCGTATTGGCACAAAGTCCGTTATTATGAAATTCCCATTTCTATTCTGAAACTAGGTGAAAATGAACTTGTTGTAGATGTGGAGTGCCGCGAAACACAGTTTAGGTGTGGATTGTTTCGATCGGTTCCTATTTTTGGGAACCAAGATCAAATCAAAGACAAAATGGTTTTTGAGGATGTCTACCAAATTGTAATTGCTGCCTTGTTTTTTGGAATTTTTTTACAACAAGGAATTGGCTATGCATTAAATCGATCTTCAAAATCAGGAATTTACTTAGCAGGTACAGCAATTCTTTTTGTAGGTTGGAGATTACCTGTTTTAAATAAAATTCACTTTTTGATGGTTTCTCCCGAAATTCTGGTGCGTTTGTTGTTTTTTTGCCAGTTTGTATTTCCCGTCTTTATCCTGTTATTTGTTTACACACTATTCGATAGACGACTAACAAAACTTGCTGTGATAACTTTTTTTTTAGATGTGGTTCTTGGTATCATTCAGTTGTTCCCGATGGATCCTGATAGTCGATTTTATTTAGTATACCTATGGTATATCCTACTTGCTGTAAAGGTTCCAATCCTTGTTCAATTGTTGGCAAAAAATTATAAAAAAACCGCAGAGGCAGTTGTTGTTTCTCTTGGTGCGCTTGTTGCTACTTTTTTTGGGATTGCCGATGTCATTACTGATGTTGTCACAGGGAAAAATGATTATTTAACTCAATATGGAATTTTGACTTTTCTATTTTCGGGAGTTCTTGCTATAGCATTACAAAGTGCGAGAACAAAAAGGGAACTTCGCAATTTAAACGAGTCATTGGAAATGCTTGTTACACTTCGTACACAAGAGCTACATAAACAATTTAAATTGTTACACGATGATTTGGTAATTGCTGCTGGTTTGCAATCAAAGTTAATTCCACCTATGGAATTTGAACACCATTCCCTTAGTGTAGCTTCTGTTTTTATGCCAATGGAGAAAATTGGCGGTGATTATTTTGATTATTATATTCATGAGGATTCTTCCATTAGCTTTTTGTTATGTGATGTTTTAGGTCATGGCATTGCAGCCGCTCTTATCGCCAGTATGTTGAAGGTGAATTTTTTAGAAATAGCTCCGAAAGAAAAGGATCCAGGTGCATTTTTATTAGAACTAAATCAAAAGATGTTACCTGTAGTTGAAAAGAATTATATCACGGCTGTTGCCTGCCACTTCGATTTAGAGAGATTAATAATGAAATATTCGGTAATGGGACACCCTAGTCCTTTTATTATGAATGTTTTTTCTCATACCTTGGCCCCACTCACGGGAAGAGGACCGATTATGGGATGGAAAAAAGATGTTTTAGTAGAAACTTTTTCCCGTAAACTTGAGGTGGGGGATCGTTTCTTTTTTTATACGGATGGAATTACAGAAAGTCAGAATAAACGTAGGGAATTGTACGGGGAATCTAGACTAAAAGGACAGTTAGTCGATGGTTTAAATCTCTCGATTCATGATTTGAACGAAAAAATCAAAAAGGATATTCGAAAATTTGCATTTCGTTTGTCAGATGACGTCACATACTTTACCATCGATATCAAATGAGTAACTTAATAGATAAATTAGGAATTCGGCGATTACTCAATTTAGGAGTTACTGAAGAATTAAGTTTAGAATCTTCGGTTCGCGTTCAACTTTCCAATTTAGTTGCCCTATTAGGAATTTTTTCAAACATACAGTATTCTATTTTTTTTGTCATTGCTGGTGCTCCTCACTACCTGTTTATGAATATGATTCATGTGTTCGTGATCGCATTCTTAGTTTATGTTTTGTATTTGAATACCAGGAAAAGGTATTTTTTATCTCGTATCATTTTAGTTATCACTATATCTGTGCCATTGTTTTTAGTTTCTACCATTAGTTTTGGAACGTCCGGCGGGTTTTATTATTACTTTTTAATGTTTGCAATTGTTCCTTTTGTGATTTTCCCATACGAGGAGAAGTGGTGGATTCTTTTCGTTTTCCTAATGAATACTGTCTTCTATCTATGGTTTGAGTTTTTTGGAACTCCTGGTGTATTTGCAAAAGGAACTCTATTATATTATAAAGAAGTGCAAGATTTGTTTCGTATCAATTCAGTAGTTTCTTGTTTGTCCTTTGTTGCTTTGTTTATGTTTTATTTTTTAAGAAACATCAATCACATTCAAAAAGAAATGGTTCGTATTAATGACCATAAAGATAGAATTTTTTCTATTTTGGCTCACGATTTAAAAGGCCCAATCGGAACTATGAATACCTTTTTGGGATATCTAACAAATTCTTTGCCCGAAAGGGAAGAGCTGATTTTTGCTTTGAAAGAATTGAAAAAAAGTACAAATCAAACTTATTTGGTACTCGAAAATTTACTCGATTGGGTTCGGAATGAAACTAAAAAAACCCAATGTAATCCTAATCAATTAAATTTATCTTCGATTATCAAAAATGCTATTGATATCCTTAATATGCAGGCAGCCGAAAAAGGAATTCGCATTGAAACGAAAATTTCGGATGAATATCTCGTATTATGTGATGAACGAATGACGGCCACTGTCCTGCGTAATATTTTGTCCAACGCGATAAAATATTCTCATCCAAATGGAAAGATACTGATCGAAGCTAAAGCGATTTCATCCTTTATGGAAATTTGTTTTGAGGACAATGGAATTGGGATGACCGAGGATCTCTTGGAAAAAATTATCGAGGGGAAAAGGTTTACGTCTCAATTTGGAACCGTTGGAGAAAAAGGAACGGGACTGGGGCTCCTTGTTTGTATCGAATTATTGAAAGAACAGGGTGGTTCACTTCGAGTAAAAAGTAATCCAAAAGAGGGAACTAAAATCATCATCCAACTTCCTCTTGTAAATTAAATTCGTTTCTTTTTTTTAAGTATCAGTCCAATCTTTTAGTATGTGGCCATCTTCTTATTTTCGTTGGTTAACCAAGTCTGTCCCTACAGGACCTGTTGAAATTTATCCTGAGATTTCTGACAATTTTGAAACTAATCTTCCCAATGTATTTATCATTGGGGATTTAACGGGCGTTCCTCTTTTGAAATTAGCCGCAGAAAGCGGTGTCAAAGTTTGGAAACACATTCGAGAAAATAAAACCGATTGTTTAGATGCCGTCATCATTGGTTCAGGACCTGCCGGTTTGTCTTGTGCGTATGAAGCCAGTCAGTTGGGAAAAAAATATGTTGTTTTGGAAGCAAACCTTCCTTTTCAAACGATCCAAAGTTATCCTAAAAAAAAGCCAATTTTTGCTGAACCAAAAGAAATCGAATCTTCCTCAAAAGTAAAAATTTTTGATTCAACAAAAGAAGAATTATTGGATTATCTAAATCATTTATTAAAAAAAGAACCTATCGAATTGTTAGTCGGGAAACGGGTATCGTCTATTGAAAAGGCTGGTTCTCTTTATATTGTAAAAACGGAATCGGGAGATTCTTATTTCACTAACTCTGTTGTGATCGCGATTGGAAAATCAGGTGATCCAAGACGTTTGGGAGTGAAGGGGGAATCATCCCCCACTGTTTTTTACCGCTTCTTTGATCCTAATGATACAAAGGATAAATCGGTAGTCATCGTAGGAGGTGGCGATACGGCAGTGGAAGCTGCCATTGTTAGTGCTAGTTATGCAAATGATGTAAGTTTAATTCACCGTGGAAAAAATCTTCAAAGACCTAAAGCTGAAAACTTAAGACGATTAGAACAGTTAGTTCAAGAAGGAAAGATAAAAGTATTATTGGAATCGGAAGTTTCGGAAATTTCCGAAAAGAATATTTTTGTAAAAACTCCATCTTCCGTAATAAAAATCAAATCGGATTTGGTTTATATTTTAATTGGGTCAACACCACCAATTCCATTTTTGAAAAAAATCGGAATCAAAATTCAAAATGAAAAAACGTTTTCTGACTGGGTGGGATTTACGACTTTATTATCTTTTGCAACCCTTGCTTATTTTGGAAAGGCATCTTTTTATGGTTCGGGTTGGTTCTCTCCATTAGCAACTACGTTTGGTTTAATATCCATTCTATCGTTAACTCTATTTGTTTTTTTAAAATTTAAACATGGGTTTGGTAAAATTCAACCTTGGATTATTATTAGGAATGGCTATCTTCTTTTGGCTTTTTTCTATTTTCTTTTTGTTTATTTTACTGCAACTTACCTGAATCATTTTTTTTTGGGAAAGTATCCATCTTTCCACTATACCATGTTATATTCTTTGACAATCTTGGTTTTTGGTATTCGAAGGATTTATATTCGTAAAACTGATTATATTTTTTACCAAACTCTTAGTTTGATTTTCATACAAATTTTCTTTTTGTTTTTATTGCCTGAGTTGATTTTGCCAGCACTTGGAGATTTGGGTTATTTAGGAAATCCGGATGGATATATTCGAACCGAAATATTTCCGAAGGATGCCTATTGGAAAGCCTACGGATTTATATTGGCCTGGCCTTTAAGTATGGGTGTTTTGTATGACGGAGGAATCACCAATTTTTGGTTAGGTTACGGAGTTTTGTTTAGTTTTGGGTTTATTCCAATTTTAGTTTACCGTTATGGGAAGGGGGCTTATTGCGGTTGGATTTGTTCCTGCGGCGGCCTTGCGGAAACATTGGGTGATGAACATAGGCAAAAAATGCCTCATGGGAAATGGGCCTATCAGTTGGAACATTCTGGACAATACATTCTACTTTTGGCATTTTTATTAACATTCTTAAAGTTAGTTGGTGTATATGGGAAGAGCATAAATTCTAACTTTGTTTTAAGTGAGTCCATTGCAGATTCTATCAAGTGGCTTTATGATATTGTTGTAGATATTGGGCTTGCCGGTGTTGTAGGTGTGGGATTTTTTTTCCTATTTTCAGGAAGAATTTGGTGCCGAATGTTTTGTCCTTTAGCTTCGCTTATGCATATTTATGCAAAGTTTAGTAAATTCCGTATATTCTCTGAAAAAAAGAAATGTATATCTTGTAATATTTGTACGAAAAATTGCCACCAGGGGATCGATGTTATGGGATACGCAAGTAGAGGTATACCAATGGATAGCGTACAATGTGTAAGATGTTCTGCCTGTGTTTCGCTTTGCCCGACAGATGTTTTAGAATTTGGTTTCATCACTGCGTCCGGAATTCGTTATGATTCATTACAGGCAAAATTGAGGAAATAAAATCTGAATTCATTAAAAAATGATATTGAATTTCTTTTTTGGGAAGGAGTAAAAGCGGCAACACCTAAGTATCTCTCACCAAGATTTTGGAATCTGCATTCAGAGTTAAGAAAAGAGTTAAAGAATCCAAAGAAAAAAACTTATGTTTTTGCATTGGGTAAAGCTGCTTTTGCGATGGCAGTATCGTTTCAAGAATCCTTTCCAGTTAACTCAGGTTTCATTCTTACAAAATACGATCACCTACCTTCCGAAATTAAATCCATTGGACAAATGGGTGTTTGGAAATGTAGGGAATCCTCTCATCCTATCCCCGATAAAAATACAGAATTGTATTCTAGAGAGGTTTTGTTAGAACTTTTAGGATTAGATGAAAGTTACCAATTGGTAGTTTTGTTATCTGGAGGTGGCTCTAGTCTTTTTGAAATTCCAGAAGATGGATTCGATTTGAATGATATCATTCAATTAAGTGAAAAATTACTTAAGAAGGGACTAGGGATTCATGAAATCAATGCTGAGAGAAAAAAATATTCCGCAGTAAAGGCGGGTAAACTTCTTAAACGTTTGCATCCAAATTTAAAAGTTTATACTTTTGCCATTTCTGATGTGTTAGGTGATGATCCGGCAGTGATTGCTTCTGGGCCAACTTATCCAGGAAGCGAGTATTATGTAATGGGAAATTTATCTACATCACTTTCCGCTATGGAAGTTGCTGCTAAAAGTTTAGGTTATAAAGTAAAAATTATTTCGGATTCATGGGGCTTTTCTAGTGAAGAAACCGCAAGTCGTTTAATAGAGGAACTGCTGTTAGCAGATAAATATGACCAAAAACAAGCCATTTTACTTGGAGGAGAAATGGTCTGTCCTGTAAAAGGGAATGGAAAGGGTGGCAGAAACCAAGAGACTGCGCTTCGTATGGCCATCTTATCTGAATCGGTTCGTATCAACAGAAATTGGATGTTTTTGTCTTGTGGAACTGATGGTACAGATGGACCAACTGATGCAGCCGGTGGAATTGTTGGCCCAGACACTTTGTTACAAATGAAAAAAAATGGTTGGGATGTTAACAAAGAACTGAATGACTCCAATGCTTATCCTATCTTAAAAGATACAAACTCTTTATTATTTACTGGAGCCACAGGAACCAATGTGAATGATCTTTTGATCCTTCTACTAGCGGAAAGGAATCTTTAGTTTTCGATTTTGTCCAGACCAGTATATTTGGAATAGCGGATTTTGCCAACGACTCCTTCCAATTTTTGACTGAATTAATTCTTCATCTACTTTCTTTAGAATATTGACATGATCTTTTAGAAAACGCCATTGCACTTCTTCTTTTTTTTGCGGTGAAAGAAATTCTTTTGCGATATTGGTTACCGATTCTTGTAATCCAACCAATGTTGGTAATAAAATAGACCTAACCGCTTGGTAATCAAAATTTGATTTTCTTGCTATAGATTCGTGTAACCACCATAAGGTTTCGGAATATGTTGCATCGGAAGATAAACTAGAAGATCTAATAAATTTTTTTGTACCAAAATAAAATGGTTTAAACAAACTAAGGCAAGGAGTGGATGTTCCGGTATAAAATACTCTAAGGGGATCTTGGTTATTTTCAGATGTATCCCATTCCACAATTAAGCTGCCATTGGTTTGGTTTGGAGTAGTTGGACCTGTAGCATGTAAACATAGAGATTTCATGGAAGAGGCAGAAGGTTCGAATTCATCAATGTCAATGGAATGTGTTCTTAAAGTTTCCATTGCTTGCGCAATTGTATAACTTTCTGTTTCTTTTTCTAAACTATCAGCAGTTTTTTCATGTAATTTTCTTCTATCTTTACAATGACTCATGTAGGTGTAAAAATGATCACTGAAATGATCTTTAAATGAAAATTCTTTATTTGATTTTTTTCTTAAAAGATCAATTAGATTGGGTGAAGAATATTCAAAGTCGGATCCAATTGTAAGTCCATTGGAAATGGCGTAAAAAGTATCTATTTTTTTGGCTACCCAGAATTTATCTGCGGTTTCTAAAACATAACCTTCCGTTCGATCGGCAATGATGAAACTGTTATGGTAAAAAAAAGTTTTATTTTCATATCCACCACATGCATCTTGGCCATAGGTTTCTAAAAGTTCCGTAATTAAAAATAATCCATCTCTGGCAGATTTACATCGTTCCAAGGCCAACCGAATTAAATCCATTCCCGTTAAACCGTTATTTTTTTTGGGGATTTTTAAATTGGTAAAAACTGCTTCATTTCCTATGCAAACTCCAAATTCATTTACACCCATTTCGGCACCCCACATATGGAAGGGTTTGCTTAAAAAAACTTCATACGTAACAGGAGTTTGAGGTATTTCGATATAAGTTGTGCGTAATAAAGAACCTTTTTCGTGTTCTATACGAGGCAGGTGCAATATGGATTGTGCTTCGTTTGGTTCGCGATCCGAGTTTTTGGCAAAGATTCTTTTTTGAGTCTTAGTAAATTTTTCAGTGGCAAGAGATGTATCGCACATTCTAGAATGTTAAACAGAATTTTATTAAAATACAAGACCAAATCATAAAGAATATGCCTTCAATACCTAAACAAATCTCTGAATACATCCTTATGGGCCTAACCCAAGAACAGGTTAGAAAAAACCGTATCAAGTATGGTGCCAACGAGATCAGCTCTTCCAAAAAAAAGGGAATCTTTCAGATGTTATTGGGAGTGGTCCTCGAGCCAATGATTTTGCTTCTCATTTCCATAAGTATCGTATATTTACTTTTAGGAGATCAGGGAGAGGCACTTTTGTTACTCGGCTCTGTCATTGGAATCATCACCATCACCTTCATCCAAGAGAAAAAAACAGAAACCGCTATTTCTGCTTTGCGTTCCCTTGCCAGTCCTAGAACCAATGTGATTCGTGACAGGCAAATCCTTCGTATAGAAGGGAAGGATGTTGTTTTTGATGATTTATTAATTCTCAATGAGGGAGATAGAGTTCCTGCTGATGCAGAACTTATATCTGACAGATTGTTTTCCTGTGATGAGTCTTTACTGACAGGAGAATCTGTTCCAGTTACCAAATCTCAATCGAATCCGGTATTTTGTGGGTCGTTAGTTGTTAGTGGGGAAGGAGTATGCCGAGTTACAGCCGTTGGTAACCATACAGAGATTGGTAAAATTGGTCGTAAAATTGCTGATGAAGCGGTAGGTAGAACCTTACTCGAAGTAGAAGTTGCTCGTTTGGTTCGAAATATATTTATAGTTGCGGCCTCTTTGTGTGTGATTCTTGCACTCTATTTTGGAATTGCCCGAAGCCAGTGGTTACAAGGATTACTTTCGGGGCTTACTTTAGCGATTGGTTTGATGCCAGAAGAACTCCCTTTAGTATTAACTATTTTTTTTGCATTAGGTGCATTCCGATTGAGTACAAAAAATGTTTTAGTCAGGCGATCTTCGATTATTGAAACTCTAGGTGCTGCTACAGTTCTTTGTTCTGATAAAACGGGAACAATCACGAAAAACAAAATGAAGGTTGGTTTCGTTGTAACAAAATCAGAGACATGTGAATTAAATCCAAATGTAAATTTATCTGAGGATACAAAGGAATTACTTCATATTGCTTATTGTGCCTCCAAACATCCAAGTTTTGATCCAATGGACATTGCCATATCGGATTGTTGGGATTTGTTAGAACATGATGACGATTCAGCTTTATTGTCAGTTCGAGATTTTCCTTTGTCTCCTGACCATTTAACAATGGTTCGTGTTTTGAAGGAAGAAGAGCAATTTGTTAGTTATGCAAAAGGTTCTCCCGAAGCAGTTTTTGATTTATGCCAGTTTACTGGTCCCGATTTGGAATTTTGGACAGAAAAAACCAATGAACTTGCAAAACAAGGTTTTCGTGTACTTGGTGTGGCAAAATCGGAATCTCCATCCAAAGAAATTCCCAACGAAAGAAAACAAGTTAAGTTTCGTTTTTATGGCCTTCTCGCATTTTTGGATCCGATTCGAGAGATAGTACCATTGGCTGTAAAAACTGCTTACGAATCAGGAATTCGAGTGATTATGATTACTGGTGATTATCCAGAAACTGCAAAAAACATTGCTGATCAAATAGGATTAAAGGAATCCCACTTAGTATATACAGGAAAAGAATTTTCCAATCTTAGCGAAGAAGAAATGCAAAAAGTCATTCGTAAATGTAATATTTTTTCTCGAGTCAGTCCAGAAGATAAATGGCGCATCGTTCGAATGTTAAAAGCTGATGGAGAGATTGTTGCTATGACGGGAGATGGAGTCAATGACGCACCAGCATTGCGGACAGCTAACATTGGTGTTGCGATGGGGGAACGTGGGACTGATGTTGCTCGAGAAGCCGCAGATATCGTATTGTTGGACGATTCCTTTTCTTCTATTTTGGAGTCGGTAAGAATTGGTAGGCAGATTTTTGATAATTTAAAAAAGGCATTGGGTTATCTTATCGGAGTTCATATTCCTATTGTTGGTATTACTTTTTTTCCAATCATCTTCGATTGGCCTATCATTGTTTTGTCGGCAGTCCATATTGTATTTATGGAAATGGTAATTGATCCTACTTGTACAATTGTATTCGAAAGAGAGTCAGCCGAGTCTGATCTTATGAAGAGGAAACCAAGAGAAACATCGGAGCCATTGTTAGATAGAGAATTATTCATTAACTCTTTGATTCAAGGTGCGTTCTCTTTGTTGTCGGTAGTTTCTTCTTATTGGATTACGGAACTATTCCTAAAAGGAGATTCTTCTCCGAAAGTAGTTAGTACTGCCACCTTTGTTACATTAGTATTTTCGAATTTATTCTTAATCCTTGCTAATAGATCCTTACATGAGTCCATGTGGAGTAGGATGCGAATTCCTAACCGAACGATTCGGTATGTTTTTTCAGGAACGATAGCTGTGCTTATCTTGTCTATGTATTTGCCGGGAATGAATACAATGTTTCGATTTGTACCACTTAATTTTCTTCAGTTTTCAACGGCGATACTAGTTGCATTTGTCGGAGTTTTGTTTTACGATATGACAAAAGTTTTGGTTTCCAGATCACTTCGTGGCTGACATAGTAATCGCCGGTACTTAAACTTAGCAAAACGTTATGATTGAACTTCTCTTTCCTAAAAAATATTCTGCCCTTTGTTTGAAATCTGCCTTTTTTGGATTTTTTGCGCACACGGGTTTTGTGCGTGGATTACAAGAAATTGGATTTAAACCTGCTATTGTAACTGGATCAAGCTCTGGAGCCATGATCGGTGCTTTATATGCCACAGGACGAGAGATGGTAGAATTTGAATCTCTTGTTTTGGGACTGAGGAAAAAAGATTTTTGGGAAGGCAATTCTTTGACGATGCTTGGTCGTTTATTCAAAAAAGGCCTAAACGGTTATAGCGGAGTTCTTACGGGAAAGGCCACTCGTGAAATTTTATATCCTTATTTAGGGAATAAGAAGTTCTCCGATTTACCGATTAAATTGGGCATTGCTGTTTCGAATCTTTCAAAAAATAAAAGAGAATTAATTACAGAAGGGAATGTTCTTGATGCAGTGATGGCATCAATTGCTTTTCCGTTTCTCTATGAAGTGCAAGAATTTCAAGGTCAGGAGTTTTTGGATGGTGGAATTGGTGACGGTGAACCTATCAAAGAATTAATTTTAGATCCAAGTATTGATAGAATAGTAATTCACCAAATTAACAATCATAGACCCCTAAGTAAAAATACAATGAAACGAGCGTTAGATGCCTCTGTTCAAATCATCGAGTCGGAATCGGAGGATTTAAAATCTTTACTCGCAAAAGAAAAAGGGAAAAAGCTCATTCGACTCGAAACAAATACTCCATATTTATCTCCCAATGATTTTTCGAGAGGTAAGTTTGCGCTTGCTGAAGGACGAGGAACTGCCTACAGGCATAAAGCTGAAATTTTAGGAGAATTAGAATTGCCAATATTTGGTTTTTTTAATCAGTAAAATTCTATGGACATTCAAAAGAAACTCAATGTTTTGATTGTTGAAGATTCTCTTGCTTCTTACAAAGCAATTGTATCTGTACTGCAAAATTTTGGGTTTTCCATTTTTCCAGAAAGAGCTGAGTGGAAGGCGGAATTTGAGCAAAGACTTTTGGATGAAACTTGGGATATCGTCATATCGGACTTTTATCTTCCCGACTTTGATGGACGTTATGTCATCACTAGAGTTAAAGAAATTAATCCAAATTTACCTGTAATTTTAATTACAGAATTTCTTCCTGAGGATGCAGCTTCAGAATTTCTGAATTTGGGTGCTGCTGAATTTTTGCCAAAATCTTCAATCATCAAACTTCCGTTTGTAGTCAATCGCGAGTTGGAAGCTTATCGCCTTAAGGTATCTCAAAAAAAAGCTTGGGATATGTTGGTCCATGGTGAAGAGTTATTAACTCGTTCGCAGAAAATTTCCCATCTTGGCCATTTCGAAGTAATTTTCCCAGAAAAAAATACTTTATGGTCCTTAGAATTATATAGAATTTTAGAATTTGATTTCAGTGAAATTCCTCTGATGGAAAAGGTTTGGTCGCTTTTAGACCAAGCAGAACAAGAACACATCAAAGTAGTATGGGAAGATCTACTAAAGGACAACCATTCCAAAGAGATGATTGTTACATTGAATACGAAGGTAGGCAAAAAAAAAGTTAATCTTTGGTTGGAGGCAGAAAGGTATGAAGATTCACGCTTTCGTATTTTCGGTACCATCCATGATATCTCAGATCTTTCTGAACTAGAACATTCCATTCAACTCAACGAACAGTTATTTAAAGGTATTTTTAATAATTCTTCACAGGCAATTTTTTTATTAGATTTGCAGGGTCATGTGATTCGTATGAATCGTATGGCTGTTTTATCTTTTGAGAGAGATGAGACGGATGTACAGGGTTTAGAATTAATTCGTTCCATTTTTTCTAATTCAGATGAAGAGTCAAAAAAGAAGTTAACCTATGGGATGAAACTAGCATTAAAAAATCAAAGTTTCGAAGTGTTTGTTCGTTATACTTTGTTAGATGGTCGTGAGAAATATTTTGATTGTGATTTTTATTCTCTTACAGATGCTACTGGAAAAATTCTATATATTGTACTCGAAGCAAAAGACATTACGGAGAAAATCGTATTAGAACGCGCTTATGCCCAATCGCAAAAACTAGAAGCACTTGGCACCTTTGCTGGCGGGATTGCGCATGACTTCAATAATCTTCTTACTCCGATGATGGCTTATGTATCATATTTGAATTCAGAATGGTCGAAAGGGGAAACAAACGAAGCGATACAAAAATCTTTGCCAGCCATTGAGGGAATTTCCAAGTCATTAGATAGGGCCAAAAATTTAATCCAACAGATTTTGACATATTCTAAAATTGATAATTCTATTTCGAAACAATTAGATTTGCGCGAACATTTATTGCAGGTTTTACAAGAAGTGCGAAGTGTTTCTTCAAACCAAATCACTTTGTTTACAGATTTGGGAAATGAAGCGGCTTATGTGAATGCGGATCCTATCCAAATTTTTCAGATTCTATCTAATTTATATGAAAACGCAGTTTTTGCCTTGCAAGATGTACCAAACCCGAAGATTTCCATTTCGCTTTCAAAAGTTTCGTATGAAAAGTCAGAATTGCTGCATATAGGTTTTATGAAAAATACCGATTATTGGAAGTTAGGTTTTGCTGATAATGGATCTGGTATACCTCCTGAAATTATTGAAAAAATTTTCGATCCATTCTTTACCACAAAAGGTGGAAAGGGAACAGGTTTAGGACTACCAATCATTTATGGAATCATGGTAAAAATGGGTGGGACCATTCTTGCAAATTCCAAGGTAGGAATTGGAACTGAATTTGATTTATATTTTCCAGCATGGAAGGCGATGGTTTAATCATTTGACAAATTGACTTTTTTTGATGATTTGAATTGGTAACATGAAATATTTTCTAAGTAAATACTTTGAGTCCTTATATTTAGGATTTCTGTGGGGACTTCTTGGATTACTATTTTTTTCATGTTTATTTTTCTTTTATCAAATTTATGAAAGTCGAGTGGATCGAATTACATTTGAAGAAAAAACGCAATGGAATTCTATCTTAAACGACTATGCATCCTATTTGAAAGACGCTGAAACTGGAGTTCGCGGTTATCTTCTTACTGGCGGTGATCCAAATTTTTTAGAACCATATAGTAATTCTCTGAATCAAATGAGGATTGCGGAAGAATTCCTGAGAGCGAAATGTGAACCTTCTTATGAGTCAGACTTAGATTCAATCATTCGCGCTAAACAATTAAAGTTAGATTGGATTCAAAATTTTATTGAAAACTTTCCTGCGAAGCGACCCCAAATAGGTGAATTTATCGAAAGCAAAAGAAGAATGGATCTGTTTCGAAGTGAAGTTCAATCTCTTTTGAAAAAGAAATCAGAAAAAGAAAGTTTGGATAGGGAAAAAAGTCGTAAGTATACAATTCGTTTAATTACGATCTCAGGTGGTTTATTTTTTATCTTATCGATATTCATCATCTGGATGATTTTTGTATTAAAACGAAATGCTCAGATCATACTTGAGAAAGAGCTGATTGAGGATCGTCTGTTCGAAGTAGATGATTTGTATCAGAATTCACCTGTAGGTTTTCATAGTTTAGATGTTGATGGTTATATAGTAAAAATCAATAAAACAGAACAAAAATGGCTAGGTTATTCGGAAGAAGAATTACTTGGGAAAGTTAAATGGCCAGATCTTTTAACCAAGGAAAGTAAAGAAATTTTTGAGAATCACTTCCAGATATTTAAGAAGACGGGTCAAGTGGATAATTTGCGATTCGAAGTGATCCGTAAAGATGGAAGTTCGTTGTTTTTAAATCTTTCCGCTACGGCAATTTATGGTAAAAATAATGAGGTGATTCGTTCTCGTGCTGTTTCCCTAGATATTTCACAAATGGTTTTATATGAACGAGAATTAATAGAATCTCGCCTTAAGGCTGAAGAAGCTAACCGTGCAAAGTCGGAGTTTCTTTCTAATATGAGTCATGAACTGAGAACGCCCTTAAATGCTGTGATTGGTCTTTCTTTGTGGTTAATGGAAGATAATCCTAAACCAGAACAAATCGAATATTTGAGAAACTTAAAGTTTTCAAGTGAAACACTTCTTACTTTGATTAATGATATATTAGATTTTAATAAAATCGAAGAAAGAATGATTATAATTGAAGAAATAGATTTTAATCTAAAAGATTTCATTGGTTCTGTTGCTTCCTCTTTTGGAATAAAAGCCAAAGAAAAACTCTTGTTATTTGAAACCAAAATTGATTCTAATCTTCCAGAATCTATTTGTTTTGATCCTACTCGTTTGTTACAAGTTCTTAATAACCTTCTATCAAATGCAATAAAATTTACAAAAGAAGGTCGAATCACTCTCAGCGTATATTTAGTTTCTAAGACTAATGAAGAAGTGGTTATTCGATTTGAAGTACACGATACAGGCATTGGTATTGCACCCGACAAACTTAAGTTTGTTTTTGAAAAATTTACGCAGGCTAGTGGCGATACAACTAGAAAGTATGGTGGTTCTGGACTTGGTCTTGCTATTTCAAAAGGTCTTGTGGAACTGATGAAAGGAAATCTTGAGTTAGAATCGGAATTAGGCAAAGGTTCTAAATTTTCTTTTACGTTTCCATGTAAAATTGGAAAAATAAATTCGATAAGCCAAAAACATACGTTAAAAAAATCATTTGATCTGGCCGGAAAAAGGGTTCTTATTGCTGATGATATTGAAATCAATCGATCTATTGTGGTTCGTTTTTTAAAACGTTGGGGCATTGAATGTGTAGAAGCCTCTGATGGAGAAGAAGTAATCAGTAAGTTAATCAATGAAAAGTTTGATTTGATCTTAATGGATTTACATATGCCAAATATGGATGGGTATATGGCAACAAAACGTATTAGAGAAAATTCTTTTTGGTCGAAAATCCCTATCATTGCTTTGACCGCATCCGCACAATTAGAAACACAGGAGAAAATTCATGCGGTGGGAATGAACGATTTTATTTCTAAACCGTTTTATCCTAACGATTTGCAACAAAAATTAATTCACTGGATTTCTAATTAAGTTCTTTTTCTAAAGAAATTGCTAATATAGTTATGTCATCGTCAGATCTTTTTGACTTCTGAAATTTTTCCACTTCTGTGATTACCTGATCACAAATGGATTGAGGAGTCTGGTCTTTCAAATTTTTTAGAAGATGGAAAAATCGGTCTTCTCCGAAGAGTTCCCCTGTTGTAGCATTCCTTGCCTCAATTACACCATCTGTATATAATACCAACGTTCCAGAGTCGGGAAGGGGAAGTGTTTTTTCGATCATTTGTGATTCGATATATTCATTAATGGCCCTTCCATAACTGGTGATATGTTCTAAATTTCCCTTTCGATCTAAATACACCATGGGATGGTGTCCAGCATTCGCTATTTTTAGAATTTTTTCTTTGGGGTTGATATAAACAAAAAAGGCACTTAAAAAATGACCAGAGAGGGAGCTGAGTAAAGACAACCGAATTCTTTCTGCAGCATAGGCTGGTTTGTCTAAAGAATCATCCCAAAATTGTAAGGAAACTTTTGCCATCGAAGCAATCATTGCTGCTGGAATTCCATGTCCAGATACATCACATAAAAATAAACCTATTTCATTTTCTTTCACAAAGATTTGTACAAAGTCTCCACCTATATCTGAAGCAGGTGAATATCGAAATCCTAAGGCATATCCATTTGCATGGGTTCTTTTTTTCGGAAGAAGACCGTTTTGTAATTTTTGTGCGATCTTCATTTGTAAATCAATTTCTTGTTTATCTTCCGTTGCTTTTCTGTAATCCGATACCTTCAAAACCAATGCCATCGATAAAAAGAAGACTTCTACAGCAGAACCTAATGGTAAGGAATAAGATGAAATATGCATTGGTCGAATTAAACCTTGAACTGTTAACGAATTTAAGGCAGCACCAAGGAGAATGGAACCAAAGGCGAATAAAAATAGAATCACTTCTAATTTTTTCTTACTTTTAAAAAATGCCATCGTTGAGATTGATAAAGCTAACAAAATGGGAATGATAACGAGTGTTACTCCCAATTGGATAAAATTCCTTAATTCTAAAAAGAAAATTGAAAAAATTAAAGATATAAAGAGAAAAATGAATCCTCTTGTAAGTTTAGTAACTTTCGGAAAAACTTTCTCCGTTTCTAAAAATTCGATCGTGAACAATAATCCAAATACTGATGTAAGATAAATTGTAATCGGGAAAAGATAATTTTTCCATGTATGAGAATTTCCGATTTCAATATACTGTATAAATCCTGTCGAAAAGGAATTGATTAAAAGTACTGTTGCTAAGTAGAAGAAGTAGTAAAAGAATTTTCTATATCGTAAGGTACTCGCTAAAAATAAACTAAATAAAAACATCATAAAACCTGCGCCGAAATAAGCGGCAAAGAAGATGTCTTGTTTTTTTGAAAAGGCTATAAAACTTCTCGAGTTATACAGGGAAACAAAGTTAAAGATTGGATTGGCTGAGTTTATCTTCACATAAATAGTTCTTGTTTCATCAGGAGAAAGTGTAATGGGAAAAGCTGGGATATGGGAATAGATAGGTTTGTTTCTTTGGAGTATTTGTTCTCCCGATACTTGTGTCACCCAATTCCCTTTCACTTGAGAATGTAGTTCGAAGACATCGACTACGGGGCTTGAGAAATGTAAAAAAAATGTATGGGGCAAGTTCCCATAGTGGACGAGTGTAATGCGAATCCATAAGGGATTTTTCACTCTGGGAAATGATATCGTTGCTTTGGGGTTGGGTCTCCAGATGGTATCTTCTCTCAAAATCCTGTCCAAACTGGACTCCCTTTCGGGTACAATTACATATTCAAAGTATTTCCCGATGTCTCGGTAGTTTTTGGATTCTTCAATGGAGAGAGGAAACGCTTCGAGAGAAGAATGGATAAATAGGCTAAACCCGAGAAGGAGGAGTGGGAAGGGGGAGTTGCACGAGAACATTGTTTTCTTTTTGGATCGGTTTTGGCTCGGGCCTTGAAAGTAGCGCCTGCGAGATTCCACCAAAAAATCAAAAAAAGAAAAGCGACTGCAAAACATTTCTACTATAATGGGACGAGTTTGAGACAGATAAAGTGAATTTCCTTAAAAAACTTGTTATAAGAACGCAGAATTGGCAGTCTAACCGATAGAGTGCTAAAAGGGGCAAAACACTATGAAACAGTATGATTCCAACGTCCAGGGAGCCTTGGACATCGCGCAAACAGAAGCTATGAGGAGACAAAATACAGAAATCACTCCTTACCATTTGGTTTGGGGGTTCATGACTCTACCAACTTCGGTTTCTGGAAAATCATTAATTAAGTATAAATCAACAGTAGATGAATTTCTAAAAAAACAAGCAAGAGCTTCCGGTGAGATTCCTTTTGAGTCACTAAGAACTTCCCCGAAGTTAGCGCAGTGGTTCACGATGGCCTCCTCGCGCGCTGCCGAAAATGGCAGGGAAGAGTTGAAAGAAGCAGACTTCTTAAAGTTTCTACCGCAGATCTTACCTGAGTTAAAAATCAATTATGAAGATTTGCAGGTAAAAGAAACGGATGAAGAAGTTCCCAACTTCCTTGTGAATTTGAATGACCTTGCACGGGAAGGAAAACTAGATCCTGTCATTGGAAGGAGTAAAGAAATTCGTTCTGTGATGGAAATTCTTGGGCGAAGGTCAAAAAACAATCCAGTGTTAGTTGGTAGTGCGGGAGTTGGTAAAACTGCCATCGTGGAAGGTCTTGCGGAACAAATTGTTAAAGGAAGAGTTCCTGATGTTCTTAAAGGAAAAACCATTTACTCTTTGGATATGGGGCAACTCATGGCCGGAACAAAATATAGAGGTGAGTTTGAAGAGAAGTTAACCGCATTACTTCGTTATATCAAAGGCCAAGCAGGTGAAGCAATCCTATTTATCGATGAGATTCATCAATTAGTGGGAGCAGGTAAAACGGATGGAGCAATGGATGCGGCCAATCTTTTGAAACCAGCTTTGGCACGTGGGGAATTACATTGTATTGGAGCCACAACTCAGGATGAATTTCAAAAATATATTTTGGGTGACCAAGCTTTAGAAAGAAGATTCCGTGCAGTTCCTGTCAATGAACCAAGTAAGGAAGATGCAATCGAAATCCTTATGGGGATTCGTGATAAACATGAAATCCATCATGGAATTAAAATTTCTGATGAAGCAATTTATGCATCTGTACTTTTATCAGACCAATACATCACCGATAAGTTTTTACCGGATAAAGCAATTGATTTGGTTGATGAAGCGGCCTCCGCATTGAAACTTTCTGCTGAAGCAATGCCTACAGAACTTGTAGAGTTAGAAAGTGAAATTCGTTCCAAAAAAATCTTTGCTCAAGTTGAAAAGAAAAACGAAGAGATTCTAAAGGAAATTGAGGTTTTAGAAAAA
Source organism: Leptospira bandrabouensis (assembly GCF_004770905.1). Classification (NCBI taxonomy): domain Bacteria; kingdom Pseudomonadati; phylum Spirochaetota; class Leptospiria; order Leptospirales; family Leptospiraceae; genus Leptospira; species Leptospira bandrabouensis. Next base: position 1,962,242 of record NZ_RQHT01000014.1, read on the forward strand.
AAATTCCAAGAAGGAAAATTGGTTTGGGAAAAAGAAGTAAACTCTTTGAAACAAATTGCTTCGATTAAAAACAAAATTGATCGAGTGAAGTTTGATTTGGATGCAGCCCAACAAAGAGCCGATTATACAGAGGCTTCACGTTTGAAATATGCAGTTCTTCCTGAATTGGAAAAAGAACTAAGCACTTTTCAAAACAGTTGGATTCTCGAAAGAAATCATATAGCGGCCGTTATTTCTAGACAAACTGGTATTCCTGTAGAAAAAATTCTTAAAACCAAACAGGACAATCTACTCCATTTAGAAGAAGATCTCAATACTGTAGTTTATGGACAGAAAGAATCGATTCGTGAAATTGCGGATACTCTTCTTACATCCTATGCAGGTATTTCCTCAGAAACAAGACCACTTGGATCCTTTTTACTCAAAGGACCTACTGGTGTAGGAAAAACAGAAACTGCGAAGGCCATTGCGAAATTTTTATTCGATCAAGAAACGAATTTGGTTCGTCTGGATCTTAGTGAGTATTCGGAAAAACATTCGGTCGCAAAACTGATTGGAGCACCAGCTGGGTATGTGGGTTATGATGAAGGTGGAATTCTTACAGAAGCCATCCGAAGAAAACCTTATTCTGTGGTTCTTTTTGACGAAGTAGAGAAGGCACATCCTGATTTTTCGGATATTCTACTTCAAATTTTGGATGAAGGTCGATTAACAGATAACAAAGGTAGAACCATCAATTTTAAAAATACCATTGTGATTTTGACTACGAATTCAAAAAATATTGAAGCAGATTTTAAACCGGAAGTTTTAGGACGATTGGATGCAATTCTAACCTATCATTCATTAGATTCTTCTATTATGGAGAAACTGATTGAAAAACAAGTTCGTCAATTGAATGAACGTCTGAAGGTAAAGGGTATCTTTGTGGAACTTTCGGAAAGCACTGAACATATTTTACGTGAACAAGGATTTGATCCAAAATTTGGAGCAAGACCTCTGGGTAGTGTGTTCAACCGAATTGTCAATCGACCCTTGGCAAAGGAGATTCTATCAGGAACCATTGGTGAAGGTAGATACCGTGCCGATTGGAATGGAGAACAATTAGTATTTGCAGCCATTCCAGAAGGGGTGGGATCCAAACGATAATTTTTACCGGATTCTAAATGGGAACCCAACTATATGAAAACTATAGTTGGGTTTTTTAAGTCTAAAGTCTACTTTATGACAAACCTAGAAATCACATCCACTTTACCATCCAACCAATCCGTTTCCGTACCAAGGTTTGGACTCGGAGTATGGAAGTCTCGTCCAAAAGAATGTTTTGAAGCTGTCAAATCGGCTTTATCTTTGGGTTATCGGCATATTGATACTGCAGCCATTTATGGGAATGAAGCCGATGTAGGAGCTGCCATTAAGGAAAGTGGAGTGAGCCGAAGTGATATTTTTCTCGTCACAAAACTTTGGAATGCGGACCAAGGTTATGATTCCACCTTACGCGCAATAGATGTATCATTAAGTAAACTTGGTACAGACTATGTAGATATGTATTTAATTCATTTTCCTGTAACTGGTAAGAGAAATGAATCTTGGAAGGCTTTGGAAAAAATCAAAAATGAAGGAAAAGCTAAATCGATAGGTGTCAGTAATTTTATGGTTTCGCATCTTGAGGAACTTTTAAAAGAAACTGGGACTGTGCCTGCAATGAACCAAGTAGAGTATCATCCTTTTTTACAAGATAATGATTTAAAAGATTATTGTATAAAAAAGGGAATTCTCCTTGAAGCATATAGTCCTCTGGCTCATGGACAAAAGTTAGAAGACCCACGAATTACTGCACTTGCCAATCGTTATCAAAAATCGAATGCACAAATTTTAATCCGGTGGTCATTACAAGCAGGGCATGTGGTAATTCCAAAATCGAAAAATCCTGTTCGTATCAAAGAAAATGCAGATGTATTTGATTTTGTTTTATCGGAAGAAGATATGAAGGAAATCTCCAGTTGGAATGAAAATTTCCGGACTTGTTGGGACCCCACCTCTGTAGAGTAATGGGGCTTTCGATAAATCGTTTTCGATTTATTTTTTTGAAAAGACGAGAACTGCCGATTGGCGATTGTCTTTTGTTCCTAAGTATCCATAACCAAAAGGAAAAGGCAGAGGTGCGTCGTTTGTAACTTCACTTAGGGTTTTTAATTCAGGTTGGGTTTCTGGGGTAACAGCTCCAGATAAATTCCAAGACTTTTCATATCTTCCAAAAACTTGACGTTTCCAACTTTCTTCTGGAAAAAAACGAATGGGAAACCCTGACTCATCCTGGACTACAAATTCAGCATTCTTTAATAATAGGTCACGGAATACTTTTCTTTTTTCGCCATGAAATAAATATTCAGCAGACTTTGTAAATATCCCGACATTCTTTAAGTCAGAAAAATATTCATATAACCCGTCTCCAGGGTTTCCTTCATTTCCAATTAAGAATATTTTAAAATAGGAAAGTGATTCTTGTTTTTGTAGTTTTGTATCATAGAGAGAAATTGTGAATCCTTTATAGGTAACGCCTTTGCCTACAATTGTTTCTTCTTTTGAATCAAGAATTTCTTTGCCCATACGACGAAGAAAGGCCACAAACACTGGATAAGCTCCATTCAGTTCTTTTTTCTTTGTTTCCTCTTTCATTTTTCTATAGGTAAAATAGTTTCTACCAGCTAAGTGATCAGATAGATTGCGAATCCCTTGTTTCACGATTTGTTTTTCTTTTTCAGAAAGAGACTGATATTGGTTGGGATAACCGGGATCTTCTAATCCGAATAGGATATAACGTTCTGCATTTGGATAAAATGAAAAAAGATTTAAAACATCAATTCCGCTAAACGGATAAATGACTGTTTTTACTTTTGGTTGGTAATCTTTGTTTTTTAAATAGTTTCCGATTAAATCTTTAGTGTTTGTTAGTTTTTTCCAACTGAGTTCCATTTCATTTTTATGGAGAAGATCCGAGTCACTAAGACCTGCCCATTCATCATAAATGTTAGTTTCAGCAAACGCGATCTCTGTTTTCTTTTCTTGGAATTGGCAATGGATGGTTAAAAATAATAAACTAATAATTAATTTCTTCGTCATATCTTGTTGGTAGGTTTGTATGGAAATCAGCGAGGCAAACGACAAAGTACTAAATGCAAAGAAGGAGCTGGAAGCTGCCTGGGATGGGAATCCATTACCTTCGTTTGTATTAAACCATGACCTAAAAATCCTCAGATGTAATGCTTCTGCGACCGAACTTTTTCAGAAATCTTTTTTTCAGCTTTTAGGTAAGGATTTTGTAGAACTAATTTGTAAGGAGGAGATTCAAGAAGAAATTCGGACTTCTTTGAGTCGCAAATCGGATCAGTCTTCTTTTCCTGTAATTCTTTCGTTTCTGGAAGGAACTTACCAAATTCTTTCCCAATCAATTTCTTTAGAAAGACTTGTAGTTTATATTATAAATTTGGATACCATTCGTCTACCGGAAAACCGCACAGATGAACTTAGGTTGAAATTGGCTTTAGAAAGTGGGCAGAGTGGTGTTTGGGATTTTTCTCTTCGATTAGGGAAGGCCTATTTTAGTCCGGAGTATGCTAGGATGTTAGGTTTTGAGCCAGAACATTTCCCACAAAACTTTTCTCATTGGGAGACTTTGGTTCATTGGGAAGATCGAGAACAAATTCGGGCATTATTTGAAAATTATCTTAATGGCTCAATAGATTCACATGATCTAGAAATTAGGATGTACACAAGATTAGGGAAAACCATCTGGGTTTGGAGTCGCGGAAAGGTAGTAGAAAGAGATGAGAATGATTTACCGATTCGTGTGATAGGAACTCATATTGATATAACGGAACGTAAAAAAACAGAGATTCGAACTGAGGCTGTAATTAAAATAGGACAAAAAAGTTCTCGGGCAGAGAGTGAAGATAACATACTACTTTTAGCTTTGCGATATTCATTGCAGCTAACAGAGAGTAACTGTGGATACGTACGGATTTGTCGTGATGGGCTGATCATAAGTGAATCTGGACTTTATACAGTGCGGGACCAGTCTGCTTCTGTTTTTATGCCACTTGATTCTTCTTTTAAGTTGCCTCGCATCATTAGAGAATTACCAATTAAGTTTAATTTAAAAGAAAATGAAACTGTCGAATTAATTCTTTATAATAAAAGAACTGAATATGAAGGAATCGATTTTAAAGAAGTAGAATTACTTGGTACTGAGTTAGTTCATATTCTGATTCGAAAAAGAACGGAAGATTTACTTTTAACCAGTGAGTGGAATCTACAATCTATTGTAGAATGTTCTCCAAACGGAATTTTGATTTTATTTGATGGTAATATTCAATTTTATAATCGAAGTTCGGAAATTCTTCTCTCTCAAAGCAAAAACCAGATGAAAAATAAAAAAGTTTCTGAGGTATTTGGTTTTTTAAATGGAGAGGACCCTTTCGAGTTCATTCAATCTTTATCTAATAATGGATTTGCTCCTGATCAGAATGTAGTTGAAAGAAATATTATTTTATCAAACGGTCAGAAAAAATGGGTTAGTTTTTGGGCCATTGAGATAATATATAATGGTGAAGTTTCTATTTTAGTTTATCTTAATGATCTTTCGAAGGCCAAGGATACAGAGATGCAACTTTTGCAAAGTGAAAAGTTAGCTACGATTGGACAATTGGCTGCCGGTGTGGCACATGAGATTAATAATCCTATGGCTTTTATATCAAGTAATTTAGAAACAATGAGGAGGTATCACAAACAGCTTCATACCATAATGGAAAGTGTAAATTTAGTTTTAAAAAAATACCAAACAGATCCTACTGTTTCAAAAATTCTTTCTGATTGGGATCATTATGATGTAACTAACGTTTTACTAGATACTTCGGATATGTTGGAGGAGTCGATAGATGGTGCCAGTCGTGTTGTGGAAATTGTTCGTAATATCAAAAGTTTTGCTCATGTGAATAAAGAAGAAAGTTTTGTAATGTGTAATTTAAACGAGGTGATTACTTCCGCCATAAATATAAGTCATCATAATATAAAATATGATAGTGTAGTTGAGTTTTCATTTGCTAAGGATCTTCCTGAAATTCCTTGCCATCCACAAGAGATTGGTCAAGTGATCATTAATTTACTCGTGAATGCTGGACACGCAATTGAAGAAAAGAAAAATCACGGTTTATATTCTGACATACAGGGTGAAAAACCTGGAAAAATTGAAGTTAAAACAAGATACATTAGTTCCGAAACCAACCAACAATTTGCAGAAATTAAGATTAAAGATAATGGGATTGGTATTTCTGAAGATATCCAATCGAGAATTTTTGATCCCTTTTTTTCTACAAAAGAAACAGGCGAAGGGACGGGACTTGGTTTGTCCATCAGCATGGATATCATTCGAAAACATAAAGGGAAAATAGATTTAGAGAGTATTCGTTGTGAAGGCACAACGTTTTCAATTTTATTGCCAACAAATCTGGAGGATGAAAATGGTTCCGAATAGTATCGACCAGTTGATAGAAGAAGTAGAGTCTCAAGTAACGGATGTCAAGAAAGAAGAGAAAGTTTATAAAATTGTGATGGTAGATGATATAAAATCGATTTCATCTTCCATGAAACGAGAGTTAACTTTTGTAGCAAGAAAATTAGATAATGTTAAGTTGTCTATCATCGACATTCAAGATCCTGAAATTGCATTTGAATATCTACAAAAAAGTAGACCAGATCTTCTGATTTCTGATGTGAAGATGCCTTATTTAACCGGTGATAAATTAGTTGAAGCAGTGAAAAAGCTTTATCCAGATTTACCTGTGATTGTTGTAACTGGTTTTGCTACTAAGGAAAACATTCTTTCTGTTTATAAATCTGATAAAAATAGTATCATTTTATCGAAACCTTGGGAACCGGAAAGACTCGTTGGTGCCGTGAATCAAATGTTGGGAACCAACTTTCAGTGGTCTGATTGATCGTTTATCCATTGTTACAGCAAAAAAAAACCGGCCCGGGTAACCCCGAACCGGTCAATGGTTCCTAAAAAGAAAGCCGAATGGTTTTATTCTCCGACAGCAACATCTCCGTCTGCTTCGGTAGAGAAACTAACTGGTTGTTTTGATTTTGTTTCTTTAGTTTCCTTTGGATCCCTTTCAATGGATTTCACTTCTCTGGTTTGGATTTTAACTTGGTCCATAAGCGGAAGGCCGTTTAGATCCCTAACTTGGTTTTCGATTTTAAAGGCAATGTCTGGGTTTTCGAGGAAGAAATTTCTAACTTGTTCCTTTCCTTGTCCAATTTTCTCTCCACCGTAAGAATACCATGAACCTGCTTTCGCAACTAGGTCGTGGCGAACCGCAAGATCAATGAGAGAACTTTCTCTGTTGATTCCGTTGGCATACATAATGTCAAACTCGGCTTGTCGGAATGGAGGAGCACATTTGTTTTTCACCACTTTCACTCGGACACGGTTACCTACAGGTTCTTCCTTTTCTTTGAGTGTTTCGATACGACGAATGTCCAATCGGATGGATGCATAGAACTTCAATGCGTTACCACCTGTAGTAGTTTCCGGGCTACCGAACATCACTCCAATCTTCATACGGATTTGGTTGATAAAAATAACTGTGGTATTGGATTTTGAAATGGTTCCTGTCAGTTTACGAAGGGCCTGGGACATGAGTCGTGCTTGGAGGCCCATATGAGAATCTCCCATATCTCCTTCGATCTCAGCTTTTGGAACAAGAGCCGCCACCGAGTCGATGACGATGAGGTCAATGGCATTGGAGCGAACAAGAGATTCACAAATTTCTAATGCCTCTTCCCCGTTGTCTGGTTGGGCAACGAGTAGGTCATCCACATTGACCCCTAATTTTTTAGCATAAGATGGATCTAGAGCGTGTTCTGCATCGATGAAGGCAGCAATGCCTCCTTTTTTTTGCGTCTCTGCAATGGCAGAAAGAGTGAGTGTAGTTTTACCCGAAGACTCTGGTCCGTAGATTTCTACGATTCGACCAGAAGGAAACCCGCCAATCCCCAAGGCGATGTCTAAGTCCAAAGAACCAGTGGATACAACATTCATTTCGGCCATACGGGTATCTGCGCCCAGGCGCATGATGGAACCTTTACCAAATTGTTTTTCGATTTGGCCGAGGGCAGCGTCAATGGCCTGCTTTCTTTGGTCGGTTTCTTTTTCTAGAGCCTTGTCAGCTTTCTCTTTTTTCATGAATCAAACGTTCTCCTAAAATCGGTGTTCCGAAAGACTAGGTAGGGGACTAGGGCAGTTGGTTTCAAAAAAACTCTGAACCGACTCTCTCAAGGATGAACCCATCCCCTCCGAATTCCACTCTTTTTCTCTTCCAGATTGGCTCCATTATGCATGAGACCTGGGACAAATTAGGAAGATGGCGAAATTTTTTATGGATTATGTCTTTTTTTGTCGTTTTCAACACTAAACAAAATGTAAGTACTTGTATAGTATTTTTTTGCCGTTGGAGAAAGAAAACTGTGCCGATAGTGTTTCTGTATGACCCTGCCAACTCTTGAAGTCCAAATTCCCGACCATTTTCCCCAAACAATGGCTGAACTTTTTCGCAGTTATCGAACTTACCTTAAGATTGAAAAAAATTATTCGGAACATACATTATTTGCTTATTTACGTGATTTGAAATTTTTCTTTGAGTTTTGTTTGAAAGAGGAAATCGACATATTGACTGTCGATGTTTTGGATGTTAGGGCCTACTTTGCTGATTTAAAATCTACGAAAAAACAAGACAAACGAACCCAAAGCCGTAAACTTTCTTCGCTTCGCACTTTTTATAAATTTTTATTCCGTGAAGAAAAGATTGGTGCCAATCCCATCTTACAAGTGAGTTTTCCGAAAACAAAAAAGAAGTTACCAAAAAACTTCACACCTATTGAAACCGAAGACATCTTAGATTATGAAGACGGTGAAAAAGCGGAAGTGCTTGGAAAGCGGGATAAAGCCATTGTCGAAGTATTGTATAGTACGGGCCTTCGTGTATTTGAGTTGGTCAATGCCAAGTTAAGTGATCTCAATCATGAATTGACCTCACTCAAAGTAATGGGGAAACGTCGCAAAGAACGTTTTGTCTTTATTGGTGAAGAAGCACAGAGTGCACTTCGCGAATATTTAGAGGAAAGAGGCACTACTGGACCTGAGGAAATCTTTTTAAACCAACGTGGTGGAAAACTCACTACACGCGGGATTCGTTATATTTTATCAGAACGAAGGGCTGTTATGGGAATGGAAAAAGCCATCACTCCTCATAAGTTTAGACATACCTTTGCCACCGATCTTTTGAATGCCGGTGCAGATATTCGCGCCGTACAAGAGTTACTTGGTCATGCTTCTTTATCTTCCACACAAGTGTATTTGAGTGTTTCAAGAGACAGATTGAAAGAAGTGTATCGAAATGCCCATCCCCATGCGAAGAAATAGGGATGGGATTTAGGTTCTGCGCGCGGATAGAATCTCCCCGCCCTGAATTGAGGGTGGGGAACTAGACCCGCCACCCATTGGTTTCCCTCTATCATAACTTCCCCGTTTTCGAAACTAAAATCTCCAACTTCAACAAAATATAATCTAAAAGTTCATCTTTTGGCTCAGAAATTGAAATAATTATAGTTGACTATAAAAATTATGTAGGCTATATTTCTGAAGTGCTGCGATATTCAGAATATGATTCAAATTCACTCCAACAGTTTTCACTGAAGGAGAGAAAATTTGCAAAAACTAGAACTAATTTAACTTTTGCCTTCCTTTCTGAATTAGAAATTAAATCCTTTGATGAGATCAAAATCAAAGATCTCTGTCAAATGGCAGAAGTATCAGAGCCAACTTTCTATAATTATTTTCCAGAGAAAGGTGATTTGATCCTTCATTACATTCAGATTTGGAGTTTGCAAGTTTCCGTTTTTGCTAAGGAAAAAAAACTTTCGGAATCCGGATTTGGAATCCTCTGTGCACTCTTTCGATACACAGCCAAAGAATCCAAAAAAAATCCGAGAATTCTTTTGGAAATTATCTCCTTCCAAGCTAAAACAAAGAAAAAGTTACAAGAGCCCAAACTCACAAAAGCAGAACGCGTTTTACTTTTCCCTAAAATTGTTGGTATTGAAGATTTGGATGCCAATGGTGTAGAAGGAATCATTCGAAATGCCTTAACTCTTGCGGCCCAAAATGGCGAACTGCCGGCAACAACGGATTGGAAATCTTTTTCAATGGCAATTGCATCTTGTTTTTTTGGTGTTCCCATTCTTGCCTTTCAAATGAACCAAAACTTAGAAAAACTCTGGATCGAATCACTTGATTATCTTTGGCGTGGAGCAGGTGGCAAAGTAAAGGCATAAAATGGAGAGGTTTGGTCGAGGTAAGTTTGAGTCATCATACATTAGAATATAAGGAAATATTTATGAAATTTTTTAATCAAAAACGATATTTGTTATTCATGGGAGGGGTTTTCCTTGGTTTTACTGGAATGAATTGGAACATTCCTTTTTTTGCCTGGTTTGCTCTGGTTCCTTTTTTACGTTATGTTCGACTAGGTCATTCCTGGTGGATTCTTCTTTTTTCCCTTATTTTGATTCAAACTGCTTCTACAATGCGAATTGTTTCTGAACCATTTCACATAGGAATTGCTTTTGTTTCGGGAATCCAAGGGGGAATCGTATTTACCATTTTACTTTGGATTTGGAATCGAATTAGGCTCAAATTTTCGAACCATATCTCACCTATACTTAGTTTTGCCTTTTTATTTACCATAGTTGAATGGTTAGGTGGTTATGGTTCTGCATTAGGAGTTTGGGGTATGTTTGCCAATACGCAAATTAACAATTTGATTCTTATGCAATCGGCGTCGTTATTTGGAGCCACGGGAATTAGTTTTCTTATTTTTTTTGTAAATGGTAGTTTCGAACAAACTCTATCCGAATTGATTTTTAATTCAACGATTTCAAAAAATTCTAGAATTTCGTTAATCACCTGCTTTTTGTTATTCGTTGGATTGTTGTTTTATGGTGCCTTCCGTCTTACCAATACGATCGAAGGAAAAAGTATAAAAGTCGGGACTGTTACTTCTAAAATAGAAATCCAAACGATGTGGTTAGATCCAATCGCAAATCAAAAAAATACTGAAATTGTTTTTCAGAGAACCAAACAAGCGGCAGATGAAGGTGCTAAAGTTATCGTTTGGAATGAAGGAGCCGTTCTTATCAACAGAAAGGAAGAAGATTATTTTCTGAAAAAAGTAAGTAATCTTGCCAAAGAGATAGAATCAGAAATCATCGCAGCTTACATTGTTCCACTTAAGGAAAAAGAATTCTTTATGGAAAACAAATTGTATTGGATAGGTAAAGACGGCTCAACCCGCCAAATTTATTTCAAACAATTTATTCCACCCGGTGAGCCAGTTTCTCATACACCTTCAGAAATCAGGGCGATTGAAACAGAATGGGGTAAAATGTCAGTGGCCATTTGTTATGATTTTGATAGTCTCCAACTAACAAAAAAACATGCTGAATTGCGAACAGGAGTCACTTATATCCCTGCTTCCGATTGGAAGGGAATTAATCCGTTCCATACGGAAATGGCAACTCTAAGAGGGATCGAAAATGGTAGCTCGATTGTACGTTCCACGCGAGGTGCTTTATCGGGGATTTATGATGCTTATGGTCGTCCGAAGGGAACTCTTGATTATTATGAGGACAATGACGGAGTATTAGTAGCATCAGTTCCTATATCTGTGGTTCCTACTTTATACCAAAGTTTAGGGAATTGGATGATTGCCTTGGGAGGATTCTATTTTTTAGTTTCAGGTGCATTCATTTTTGTGAATGTACTAAAGAATAGAGACTAACAGGAATTTGTGTCATTGATTAAAAGAAAAACTTATTATTAGAAAAATTCTAAATATTTGGTTGAATTAAATTTTCTTTTTGTCATCATTTGTAGTCGAGAAATCCTATCCCCCCTCTTGGAATTCTCAAAGGATGTTTGATGACAGTAGTCGCTGATAAATCTATTTTGTTAGTCGAAGACGAAGCAATTCTTGCTATGTTCGAAAAAAACCAATTGGAACAGGGGGGATATCTTGTTACCCATGTTAGCAATGGTGAAAATGCCATCCACCTAGTCATCCGAGAGGAAAAACCTTTTGATTTAATCCTTATGGACATTGACTTAGGGCGTGGATTGGATGGAACCCAGACTGCTACAGAAATTTTAAACTATAAAGAAATCCCTGTTGTATTTCTTTCATCTCATACAGAAAGAGAAATTGTAAAGAAAACCGAGACCATCACCTCTTATGGTTATGTGGTCAAAAACTCAGGTTTTACCGTGCTTGATGCTTCGATAAAAATGGCATTCAAACTTTTTGAAGCAAATGAATTAACTAAAAGTAAAAAAGAACATTTAGAAACCGTATTACATTCTATAGGTGATGGTGTTATCGCAACCGATAGCGAAGGCAAAGTCATTCGAATGAACCCAGTTGCTGAAAAACTAACAGGATGGACACACGATGATGCAGAAGGCCATAACATTCGTGAAGTTTTCAAAATCGTGAATGTAAAAACACGTAGTTTGGTGGAAAATCCCGTTGATATAGTTTTACGTACAAATTCAATTGTTGGTCTTGCCAACCATACAGTCCTCCTTTCTAAGGATGGTTCTGAATATCAAATTTCAGATTCTGGATCTCCCATTAAAGATTTAAATGGAGACACAAGAGGTGTCGTTTTGGTATTTCGAGATATTACAGCCGAATACAATGTGCAAAGTCATATTGCAAAACAAGCAAATATGTTAAATAATGTGTTAGATGCTGTTATCGGAACAGACTTTAATCATCGTATTAACTATTGGAATAAAGCAGCAGAAAAAATCTACCTTTGGAAAGCAGAAGAGGTGATGGGTAAATCCGTTTTTGAAGTTTTAAAAACAGATTATCTACAATTAACTAGCGACCAAGTGATAGAAAGAGTAAACACAGATGGAAGTTTTATTGGTGAGGTCATCCAGTTTGCAAAAGATGGAAACATTCGTAATATCGAAGTGAACCAAGTTTTGTTAAATGATGAAAGTGAATTGCCTATTGGATATATTGCTGTTGGGAGAGATATTTCCGAAAGATTGAATGCGATGAAACAAATTCGAGAATCAGAAGCAAAACTCACTCAAATCATCGAATCGGCTATGGATGCCATCATCAGCATTGACCAATCTAAAAAAATCATTCTCTTTAATGGTGCTGCCGAAAAGATGTTTGGATACGAATCTTTTGAAATTATAGGACAAGCTTTAGATCGTTTGATTCCTTTGGATTTCCGTAACCAACATGATAACCATATCGATTCATTTTCCAAAACAGGAGTCAGTCGTAGGGCAATGGGGGCTCTTGGTCAGATTCGCGGTCTCAGATCCAACGGAGAAGAGTTCCCTCTCGAAGCATCCATATCTCAAATTTCTGTTAAAGGTGAAAAACTATTTACAGTGATATTAAGGGATGTGAGCGTCCGAAATCTTGCTGAATCAAAAATCCAAAAATTATTACACGAAAAAGAAAACATACTCAAAGAAATTCATCATCGTGTAAAAAATAATATGAGTTCCATCTTTACACTGTTAACTCTACAAGCAAGGTCGCAGACAGAAACCTCAACGCAAACCATTCTTTATGAGGCCGCCGGTCGAGTCAAAAGTATGATTGTTTTATATGATAAACTTTATCATTCGGCAACTGACAATACTGTATCTTTGCAAGATTATTTCCCAGCCATCTTTGAGGAAATTGTTAATATTTTTCCAAAAAAAATTGAATTGAAGATGGATATCCTACAAGAACCAATTGAGTTAAATGCCAAACTCCTTTCTTCTCTGGGAATTATTCTGAACGAACTCATCACTAATTCAATGAAACATGCCTTCAATGAAATTACCAAAGCACAGATCTGTTTAAAAATCTTCAGAGAAGAAAAAAAACTGTATTTAGAGTATTCTGACAACGGACCTGGGATTCCCGAATCTATCTCAATAGAACATTCACCTGGATTTGGGCTGCAATTGATAGGGATGCTCGTGGACCAGATTGAAGGTAAAATTAGCATTGTTAGAAACCCAATTCCAAAGTTTCTATTAGAACTAAGTCTTTGATTGGTTCTATGTTTTACTTTTAAAAATAATTAGATTTTAAGTTCTTTCGAACGAATTCTTGTTTACCTCGTTTAGGAATTCATTTCTATTTTCCCATGGGCCAACTTCAACTCTTCGTTGTATTATGTTATGCAATTCCATTTTTTGTGATTCTTTTTCCGATTGGATTATCTTTCTCTTATATTTTTAAAATCACTGGTTTAGACCAGTGGTCAAACCGTATCAATAACTACTTAGGTTATTTCTGGTATCGTTCTTTTTTTGTAATTACGGGAAGAAAGTTACAGTTTGTACAGGGAAATTGGGACCCTAATGGAAATAATCGTTTTTTAATTTGTAACCATACCAATGCCTTGGAAGTTCCTTTGATCGTTGCTCTACCGTATTTGGCAAATTCTAAAGATGTTAAATTATCTTATTTGGGTGGGGATATCATTCAAAGATATAAAATCATTCCTCTTATGATGCATAAAACCATTGTGGAAGCAGTTATTTATTCAGAAAAAAAACCGAATTTTAGAAACTTTAAAACGGACGTACTTAGAGTTTTAAAAACTAGATCTATTTTTTTATATCCTGAAGGTGAGAGAACATTTACCGAAGAAGTTAAACCTTTTCAGACAGGAGTAATGAAAATTGCGTATAAATTTAATGTGGATTTAGACGTTTTTGTTGTCAGCGGGATGATGGGTTATTCTAATCTCAAAGAATACTCTCATTTAAAAAAATCTAAAACTATCTATTTCCATTTTTGCGGATCCATCAAAGCAAAGGATTATTCTACATTTGAAGCCTATTTAGCAGCGGCAGAAACGATGATGAAAAATAAAAAAAGAGAAATTGAAGCTATTGAAATGTCCGCCGTTACCGTATAACGGCGAATACTTATTAATTTTTAATTTTGGTTATTTGGGTAAGTTTTTAGTAAACGCTACTAATTGGTCTAGTGCAGCGCCCCAACCGTCCATAAATCCCATATCTTCGTGTTGTTTTCTAGTTTCAGGATCTTTGTGTTTTGCTAACGCTTTGTATTTGGTTGCCTTACCAATTCGTTCCATTGTAACGAATGCGGTCATAAAACTATTGCCAGAAGGTCTATAACCTGGAAGTAAACTATCCGTAAAAACTAACTTTTGTAAGGGGACAATTTCCAAAAAACATCCACTATTGGGAAATTGGGTTCCTTCCGGTGATTCCATCATTGTATAGAACTCACCACCTGGTTTTAAATCAATTCTACAATCGATAGTTTTCCAAGGTGCTGGTGTAAACCAATGGATTAATTGTTCTGGTTTCGTCCATGCATTCCAAACCAATTCTACTGGTACTTCGACAATTCTCTCTAACACTAAATCCAATTCAGGATTGAATGTTTCATTTGATTCGTTACTCATACTTTTTCCCCTTTGTCTTTAACAAGAATGTATCCAATTGATTTAACCTTGTGTTCCATAAAGATTTTTGAATCTGCAACCAAGATTCCATGACAGAAAATGGGTTATGATTTAGGTAACAGATTCTCACCCTTCCTACCTTTTTAGTATAGATCAACTGACTTGATTCTAAAATATCTAAATGTTGCATAAAAGAAGGCATGGCCATGGAGAAAGGTTTTGCCAAATCACTGACACTGGCAGGGCCTTGGCTCAGTCGTTCTACAACTTGCCTTCTTGTTGGATCAGAAAGTGCATGGAATACCACATCAATATTATACGACCTTTTGACCATAGAGGCATAATAACAGAATTTAATACTTAGGTCAACACCTAAGTATTGGGTTTAAGTATTTTTTAAAAGATAGTTTTCTTAGAAAACCCTTTCCATTTTATAGGAAAGGCAAATGAAGCGAGGAATTTCTCAATTTCAGAACCTGGTATCTCTCTATTGGGACTCTTTTTGCCTAAGGTACCTAACCAAGTGGTTATTTTTTATCCTTCTCATTGCTTTGTCTGTCGGTTCTACTTCTGCCTTTTTTTTGGTGGCCCTTGATACAGTCACATCGATTCGAGAATCTCATATATGGCTCGTATATTTTCTTCCTTTCGCCGGTTTTGCGATAGGTTGGTTCTATTTTCATTACGGAAAAAATGCCAACAAAGGAAATAACCTTCTTTTAGAGGAAATCCATTCTCCTTCTTCCATCATTCCATTTCGGATGACACCTTTGGTTTTACTCGGAACACTGGTTACCCATCTTTTTGGTGGGTCTGCTGGTAGAGAAGGAACAGCAGTACAGATGGGAGGATCCATCGCTCACCAAATCGTTCGATTCTTTCCAATGAAGATTCATGAACACCAAACATTGATTATCCTTGGAATCAGTGCTGGTTTTGCTTCTGTTTTTGGGACTCCACTCGCCGCGACTATTTTTTCTATTGAAGTCATTCGCATTGGAAGTTATCGTTATCAGTGGATCATTCCTGCTTTTCTTTCAGCATATTTATCTCACTTGGTTTGTTTGTCTTGGGGTGTTTCCCACTCTCATTATCCAAAAATTTCCTTTGATTATAATGGAACCCTTTTGATTTGTTTGTTCGTGTTAGCTGTTTTATCGGGATGGGTAGCAAAACTTTTTAGTTGGCTTATGCATTCTATTTCTCATTTGTTTTCTAGGTGGATTCCTTATCCACCACTTAGGCCCTTTGTTGGTGGTATTATACTTGTGATTGTCTTTGTTTTCGGATTCAACCTCGAATATTTTGGTTTAGGTCTTCCCACAATCCAAAGAGCATTTTTGGAACCATTACCAGGGGAAACATTTCTTTTGAAGTTACTTTTAACAGTGACTACCATTGGCTCTGGTTTTAAAGGAGGTGAGGTGACTCCACTCTTTTTTATTGGAGCCAGTTTGGGAAATTTATTTGGGTATTTTGATCCTTTTCATCTTACTATGTTTGTGGGAATTGGATTTATCTCTGTATTCGCAGGTGCCACGAACACTCCTTTGGCATGTGCTGTGATGGGAATGGAATTGTTTGGATGGGAATGTGGAATCTTTTTTCTTTTGAGTGCTGGAATTGCTTATATTTGTTCTGGGCACACAAGCATTTATCAATCACAAATGATTGGCAAAACCAAACCACTGAGTCGGCCTTCAGATTCTGGTAAAAAAATTTCTGACTTAAAAAAATAATTTTCAAATAGTCATTGCTCATTTATTTTTCATGTTCAACTTCTGTGTGACGGAGAAACTAATGTTAGCTGAAAATAAATCACTAAAAACTTTTTTATGGAAACAAACAATCGTTGGTTTTTTGTTTTTGATTTTTCCCATTTTTTTATTCTTTTTTAGTGGAACCGGAGCCCGATTGGATTGTGATCCCAAGGAATGTATCCTCAACCGTAAACAATTCACACAAAGTTCAGAAGACCGTTTTAATCCCAGAGAAATTGAACGAATTGGGTACAATTACCAAGGTGCAGCCAGGCAAAAGACAGGAGTCAGTTCCAGCGGTTTTTCCGGGTCTGATCTAGAAATCCACTTACGAAATGGGAAAAACATTCTAATTTTTGGAACACCTGTCGGCTACCAGTTTGGGAATTTAGATTTTCGCAGTTTAGATTCTTTGAGAGAAATTGGTATTGTTTCTTCCTTAACACTCACAAGTTATAGTTTTGGCGGTAAACTCTTGTTTATTGGTCCAACATTAGCCGCCATTGGTTATATTCTTATTTTAGTTTCCTTTGTGTGGCCGGTCGGCCCCGATTTGGATCCAAAAGTTTTAGCTAAAAATCGTATTTATAATTTAATTCTTTTTGTGGGGACTTTATCCATTGTGACATTTTTGTATTTATCACTTTGGAATTGGGCAAAATCCTATTTAATTTCTTAAAAACTAAATTTTGTTTTTACAATTTTGATAATGGAGATACATTGAGTTGTTTCTTTTTCTACAAGGACATTCGGAAAAAAAATATGAAAACTATCGTTACACTTTTTGCTATTTTACTGATCACTTTTCATTGCAGTCGTTTCCAATTTGGATCTAACCAAACAAAAGACGAAACCGCAGGTGCAGTCATTACCTTCTTTCAAGGAAATATTACGATCAGTTCCCAAGGTAAGGAATCCAAAGCCAAGATTGGAGATGTGGTTCGTCCAGGGGATCGGATCGTTACCAAATTAGGTAGGGTCGATTTACAAACCTATCGTGGGGAAATCATTCGCATCAAAGACAACTCGGATATTTTGTTTCGAGATATAGCTGGGGAAAACCGTCCCAATACAGACATTCACATGATAGCAGGAAATTTACTGGTGAAATCAGTAAAATTAAAATCAGGACAAAATCTTTCCGTAACTTCGCCTACAATGGTGGCGGGTGTTAGGGGAACTGTTTTTTCTTTTGAGTTAGACCAAGGTTCTGTACCGAAAGTGAAAGTCTACGAAGGTGCCGTTTCCGTTGCTTTCAAAACCTCGCCCAAGTTAGTTGAGATCAATGAAGGACTATCTGCGGAGAACTATAATCGTTTGGTAAAAACTCTAGAAGAAAACGAAGTGGTTTTGGAACCTGGAGAAAGGTTGGAAGTGAATCCTAACCTTAATGAGTTGGTCTATTTGATCAATGCAAAGGTTCCTGCCAAGGCCCTTACCAATGAACAAATTTCTGGATTGATTGATATTGATAGCGGTCTTTCCAAATCACAAACTGTGATCACCCCGCAAGAAAAAGCGGAAGCGGAGACTCTTGTTTCCATTACTTCAGAAACCATTCACAAACAAATTGAATCAAAAAAGGAAAATTCGACTGAAAAAACAGAAGTCGGAACCATAGAACAGGAACATGAAGCCAAACGAATGGAAGCTTTAAATCAAATTGCAAAGGAAGCAGAAAAAACAGGTTTGGATAATGAAGAAGAAATCCATAACCATTATAGCATCCTTGAAACCATTCATAAAACTAACGGGGATGTCCTATCTGGGGCAGTCGTTGCTCAGTTAGGTGATATATTTATTGTTCATTCCACAAAAGGTGTTTATCAACTGTCTGTGGATGATATAGAATATGTGGAATACAAAAATTTTAAAGTAAAAACAAGGGCAAAAAAATAATCCAAACGCAGAAGTTACCCTCGTTAATTTTGCCGATTCGAATAAAAATGTAAGGAAACTATGGAGTTCATTTCTGAGAGCTCCATAGAATTGGCAATCGCCAAATTAAAACGTACAGTGATCGTAGAACAAATCTTCTCTTTTGTTTGATAGGAATTGGGTGGACCTTTTCCATTAGCAGCTCTCAAAGAATTCTTATTTTTTATGGTTACTGATTAGTAAATCTACGGAAACCAAAGGAGTTATGAGAAATAATTAATTCCCATTAGGTTCCAGATTTGGTTTTCAAGGAACGGTAAACTATTTACAAAAAATTTAAATAACCTAAGATCGATCTTTATGAGTATACGACAAAGAGTCTCTTTATCCATTGCTGGAATTTTATTTATTGGATTTGTGATCCTTACCTCTTTTCAAATATACAGAACCATCACAGACCTAAGAGCTGAAATTAAAGAAAATGCACAAATCACATCTGAGAAATGGTCATTTGAAATCCAAGAACATCTGAATGCCATGATGGGTGTCATTCGAGGATTCCGGTTCGCTTTGTTTTATACTTCTCCGCCTCGCGATTCTATGATTAGCAGTATGAGAGAAATTCTGGAACGGAATGATGATATTTTTGCTATTTGGCTTTGTTATGAACCAAATGCTTATGAAGGAAGGGATTCTTCTTTCATTGGGAAACCGGGCCATGACCAAACAGGTAGATTCATTCCGTATTTACACCATACAAGTGACGGAAAAATTAAATTAGATCATCTTGTTGATTATGACAATCCTAATGGTGCGGGTGATTATTACCTCCAAGTTAAAAAAACTAACAAAGCAAAGGTTTTTGGGCCTTATGAATATGTAGCTGATGGAAAAAAAGTTCAGATGATTTCTCTTGTGGTTCCCATTTATCCGAAAGGTCAGTTTAAGGGGGCTGCTGGTATCGACTTAGAAGTTAGTTCCTTACAAGAAAAAATTGGTGATAGTCGTCCTTTTCGTGGCCAAGGACATATTGCTTTTTTATCGGACAACGGAACTTATGTGATGTATGGTCAGGACAAAACGAAACTTGGGAAAAAAATTGAAAATTCTGAACATTTAAAAATTTACTTAGAAAATCTAAAACTTGGAAAAATGTTTACCATTCAAAGCGATGGATACACTCATTATTTTTCGCCCTTTCATATTGGAAAAGATCCTCAATTTTGGGCCCTACAAGTGAGTATTCCTGATTCGATTTTTACTAACCAAATTACCAAAGTAATTTTAAGTTCTTCTTTTATATCAATCATCATATTGGTTGTGGTTCTATTTTTTCTAAATTTTGTATTTAAAAAACAAATCAGCGTTCGTTTACAAAATGCCATGAAGTTCTCTTCTGAAATTGCCAACGGAAACTTAGCAATCAATGCAGAAGAAATCAACCAGGATGAGATTGGTAGTTTGTTACATTCAATGAATCAAATGAAAAATAGTTTAGTATCCATAATAGGAGATATCAAACAAACAGTGGAATCCTTGGGAAGCCAATCGAATAAAATGGCATCCACCTCACAAACATTATCTGATACTTCGCAAACTCAAGCCTCAGCAGCAGAAGAATCTTCTGCTGCTGTGGAAGAATTATCAGCATCGGCTGAGAATGTCGGTAAGTCGATGGAAGAAGCGGTTGTGAAAATGAAAGAAATTGATAGATCCGTTTTAACTTTAAGAGAAGAAGTTCAAAATATTAACAAAGAAATGGAATATCTAGCCAAGTTTGCTTCGGAATCGAGAGAACATGCTGTTGTCGGGGAAACTGCTATGAATGAATCCACTCGTGCGATGGAAGACATTGGTGAAAAAGCCGAACGAATTAGTGAAGTTTTGGACATCATTACAGAAATCTCAGAAAAAACTAACCTATTAGCATTGAATGCGGCCATAGAGGCTGCCAGGGCAGGTGACGCAGGTCGCGGGTTTGCTGTGGTCGCCGAAGAGATCGGAAAACTTGCTCTACAAACGGGAGCCTCAGTAAAAGAAATTGGAGATCTGGTTATTTCCACAAATTCTGCTGTGGAAAATGGAAACAAAAAAGTAACAGAAGCCGCAGAAGTTTTAAACTTACTCAATAGTCGGGTAAAAGAATTTGAGACATCGGCAACAAGAGTTCTTGGTTCTGTACTTTTACAAGAAAACAATGCAAAAGATATTGCGGAGAATTCAAATCTTTTGACCAACCTAAACTTACAAATTGAAGACGCTGTATTTGAACAAAAAAGAGCGACCGAGGAAATTTCTAAAACCATCATTAGTATTTCGAATGGAACTCAAGATGTGGCCAGTGGTTCTGACCAACTAACGATCGTTGCAGGAGAAATTGCCTCACAGGCATCTTATCTTTCCACGCAGGTAGAAAAATTTAAATTAAAATAACATTTCCCATTTTGTAAAAATTTTCGATTTGGTTTCCTTTTCGAATGGGAACTCATTAGAGTTCCCATTCTTTTGGCGTCATTCTCTTTTAAACTAAAAACTTTAGATTGCAAATACGGTTTGAAATGTAACCATAGTGGCCGTAGGGCTTAAATCGTATCTATGGAGTGGATCTGGTTCGTTAGGATTGTTTTTTTGATTTCTGATGGCATCACCTGCTCGAATGACTGTGGCCCCAAACCAAAAAGAAACATTCTCAAAAGGTGTAATGATATAAATAAAGTTTAGTTCTGTTGCGACAAGTTTACCCAATTGCGGTTTGTTTGTGTTGTAAGCTTGGTTATTAAAATAATCTTCGGTGGATGCGGTTTCCCCAGTGGCTTTACTTCCTGCCACATAATTATTGTTATCATAATATCCGTCTTGTAATTTTACTTTATAATACCAGTGAGGATTAAAAATAAAAGTACCATAATGCGATGTTTCATATTTCAGATGGATGGAGTAGTCTTTGATATTTTGCCAGAATACAAGCCCAGAATTTCCGTTTCCGGCAAAGGGGAGTGCGCCACCTGCCATCCTTCTTGTGGCAAACAAAGGATTGTATGTGGCAACACTGGAATCATTTCGATTGGGATCACCCGAGGCTTGGACATATTGTACTCCAATTCTAAATTCCTTTACGGGAGTATAACCTAGTTGGACCGCTACGATATTGGCTTTGTATCTCACTGCCTCCGAGAAAGGAGGTAGTTCTCCCGTTTTCTGATTGGTAACATAATTTCCTTTTTGGTTTAACCAATCAGGAGTCACTCTCTCGCCATTAAATCCTGTTTGCCAAGCCGCCTCTACCATCCAATCAATACCTGTTCCGTCTGGTAGGGAATTGTTTTTGGTTCTATTGGTAAGTCGAAATCCAGAGGTATTCAATTGGTCATCCCCACGGTAATTGCGTGTATCGGAGAGAACTGGCGGGGCACTTGCTTTTTTTTGTTGTTTGAATAAACTATAATTATATAAATCAAGTCCTAACCAGTCTGCGACTTTCCAGTTATAATGTACACCTCCGTAATAAGAATCTCCAATACCACCTAACTTTGTTGAGTTATTGGAGACAAGACTATTGGAATTGTTTTCAGCACCAACGACAGAACCAAAAACATCTAAAGTATGATTGCTAATTTTGCCAGTAAATCTAAGTGCATCAAAGGAATTCCCATTCAAACTATCGTTTCTAGAACCAAGAATCCTTCCGTCTCCGAATTCTAAAATTTGCCTGCCTGTTCGAAGCCTGAAGTTTTGGTTAGTTGTTTTTAAATCTAAAAACGCTTCCCGAAACCCAGTAAAATTATTTAAAACAACTTCCTTTTGTTTACTTGTATCAATCGTTGTTCCTGCGTTCGCGATGGCTCCATATTTCTGGTCAGCATTTCCGCCCGCTACAATCTCACCTCCCCAAAGGCGTACATCCTGTAAGGTAACTTTAAATAACACATTTTCGTTTAGGTCACCTATCACAAAAAACTGTGTTTGGCTTAGCGCATTATTTCTGTTATCTGCTGTGGACTTGTCAAAATCAGTATTATAAAGAGAGTCCACTTTCGGCCGAATTCCAAACCCAACTCGAAACTTGTCAGCAAACCAAAGTGATTTGTTTTCTTGGATTGCCTTTCTTTGTTTTGCCGTCACTTGCAGACTTCGCAAATACTCTCCGGATAAATTTCCTATCTGCGGACTCACGTACCCTTCCTTTTTTTCTTCCTTGGGAGGAGGGGGAACCTGTTCCAAAACCACGGGTTCTTGTTTTGGGTTTGTGCCACTCGCCTCCACTTGTGCGGAGAGTTCGCAGGCACCAAGTAAGGCCAGAACCAAAGGTACGGAAAGGAAAAGAGAGAGGGTCGTTTTTGAGATTCGCATGTCCATAAGTTAGGACAGTAACTAATCAACGATCCGTTATTGCAAATAAAAAGTCAATATATTGAACAAAAATTCCGTAAAAACGAAAACTACTGGATGTTTCGAAACGGAAATGGTCTGAATTCTGAAGCGGAAATCCTCCCAGGCATAAAAAAAGGCCCCAAAGAGGAGCCTTTTTTTTGGTCTAATTCTGACTAAAAACGATTATTTAGAAAAAAATCTTTTTTCTACTTCGTCTGGAAGTTTTTGTCCTGTGAGTTTTGCTCTTTGGACGAGTTCCCAGAAATAACGGTAAGTTGCACGGTCATGAAGGTCTCCATCATGTTGGATTGGTCCCCAATCTGCGTCTTGTGCTTTGATTAAAATATCACAAGCAGTTTGTGTTTCTGCAAAGTTTGGAGCCATTGCATCCAAAATCGATTGGATTTGTGCAGGATAAATGGACCACATACGTAAGAAACCAAATTCATCATGTGCACGTTTTGCATCTTGGTAAGTTTGGTATGTGTTTTTTAAGTCCAAAGTTACGTTGTGTGCAGGGATCACTCCATTCATAAGAGCGGCCGCAACCATAGTTGATTTTGCACGTCTTAACAATTCGTGATCGAACTGACCTGGTGACTTCATACAAGAAGCAGGGATTGCACCGTGGTGGCCAGAGATAAAGTCCATAAGACCAAAATCCAAAACTTGTAACCATGGAAGGCTTGCAATTTCGAATACATCGTTTAAGGCACCGTGAGTTTCAATTAATACGTGGATCGGAATCTCTCTTTTGATTCCTGCTTTTTTGCAAGCATCTTGGATGTAAGTGATTTGTTCTTTCACTTGGCTTGCTTTTGTAGGTTTTGGGATTGTAATGTAAGCAATTACATTTCCGGCACCAGGAACGATGATATCAATATCACCTCTCCAATGTTCGTTGGTATAGTCATGGATACGAACTCCACTCATTTTGTGTTTGTTGAGTTCAGAATTTTGGATGCGAACAATCATCTCTGCATGTTCTTTTTCCTTTCCTGTTTGGGCACCGTCTTCGCAGTCCATCGTGATATCAAAAAGTCCACCGAGTTTATTTTGTAACTCGAGAGCTTTTGTGATGAGTTTTTCAGATCCAGCGAAGTGTTCACAAGCAGGGATGATAGGGAAAGGTTTTTCTCCTGCAAAGAGAGCTGATTGCGGGTGAGTCAGTGCCATTTAATATACCTTTTTCGGATTTTTTTACCAAGTTTTGTGAATTTTGCCTATCGTCGAGGAAATAATCGTAAAACCGGAACCGCACCGAGTCAGGCAAAACCTTCCAGGAAATTTTACACATGTAGTCTTCTCCTGCCTTTCTGAAATGTTGGGGCGAACCCTTTGTGCCAAAGGGCCGGGCCAGTCCGGGCTACGCCTTCGGCTCCGGTCGAAAATCGACTTCCCCTTCCTGTCCCTTTCGCAATTCTGGAAATTGATTTGGATCCAAACGATATTTACACACCAGCCGGTGGTCCGCCTCCACCCAGTCCGAATGTTAAATTCCTATTTGAAAAGTGGGGAGAAGAGAACATTCGAAAACTTGTCTCTGATTTTTATGACCTTGTGGCAACATCCGAAATTCAGTGGATGTTTCAAAGCGACTGGGACTTGGCCAAAGAAAAACAAGCTGATTTTTTAATACAAGTGTTAGGTGGCCCAAGTTATTATCTAGAAAAATGGGGACCTGCCAGGATGCGGATGCGCCATTTTGTTTTTCCTATTTCTGAAAAAGAAAGAGCTGTTTGGTTTCATTGTTATGACGAAGCCTTACAAAACTTTGATTTTGAACACGAAGACAAAGTTGATTTTTTATATTTTTTAGATGGATTTAGTGGTTGGATGGTCAATCGCAAAGATTCGATAAAGGATTAAACAAACTAACATTATAGAATTGGATTCTATAGGTTTGGTTTGTACAAAAATTCTCCAGAGGGAGATAACTTTAGTTATGGTTTTCTAATAATTTAAGAATGACTGCTTTTTGCGCATCCAAACGGTTTTCTGCCTGCGTAAAAATAATCGAACGATCACTTTCTACCATTTCCCTTGTGATTTCATATCCGGCATGGATTGGCATATCGTGCATCACTTTTGCTTTTGAATTTTTTAAAAGTTCTGCATTCACTTGGTAGGGCATCATGAGTTGGATTCTTTCTTCTTTTTCTTTTTGGAATTTGGGATCATTAAAATATTCCATATCCACCCAAGTGTCTGTATAAACATAATCTGCATTGGAAACTGCTTTTTTAACATCGGTTTCCCAAGAGATAGTACCTTTTTTTTTGGCCCTTTCCACTGATTGTTTTACAATCGAATCTTCTGAGGCAATAGGAGTTACAAGAGTTAAATGGATTCCTAGTGCTGCGGTAATTTCTATAAGAGAATTAGCAACATTGTTGTGAACACCAATATAACATAAAGTTTTCTTTTGCCAATCTAGTGGAGAGTCCATAACGATTGTTAGGATGTCTGCTAAAGATTGACAGGGATGAAATAAATTACAACAACCATTGATCACAGGAACCGTGGATCCTGATTTTAACACGAGTAGGTCCTCATGTTTTTTTAGCCTAGCCATGATGATGGCAACGTTACTCGAAAGATATTTCCCTTCAAAATCGATATCAGAAAGTAGAAAGTTGGAAGCCATCCAATCCAAAAATATTGCGTGTCCACCAAGTTCTGTCATTCCTGCTTCGAAGGAAACTCTGGTTCTTGTTGAAGTTTTTTGGAACAACATGGCAAGAGAACGTCCAGCCATATGCCCAGAAAAATAAACGCGATTTTTCTTTACATAAACTGCAAACTCAAGGAGTTCCCGGATTTCTCCATCACTCCAATCTTGCCAAGATATCAAATGTTTGACTTGGGACATAGCTACCCAACTAATATCGGATCTTATGAGAAGCAAATCGAGAGATTCTCATAAGATTCTAACCCTAAAATCTTATTTTTTTCTTTTTTATGCTACCGATTCTGCCATGGACCTTGCAATGATAAAATTAGGAAGGATCAATTCTTCCAAAAACTTGATGCCAAAGAGTAGGCCTTGGTCTGTTTCCTTTTTCCAAGCAATTTTCCCTTTAAAGGAAATTCGTGACCTGGTTAAATCACTTTCAATCACCCCAGCCACTAGGTCTCGGTCATTGATTTCAATCTCTTGGTTTAAACTTCCACTCACTCCGAGTTCTGAAATATTTCCAATTTTTGCGATCAGGAATTCTGGTTGGTCATTGATAGAAAATAGTTTTAAGACCAAATCATCCCAATCTAAAGATTCAATGCGATCGGTTCTTCTTGTATTCAACATATACAACTCCTAAAGGTCTAGAACACTAATAAGCATAAATCGTGCCAATAGGGGAAAATAGGAGGTTTTTGCCGTTTGCCACTGGGATAAAATGGGGAAGACATCCATTTGCCCTAAATTGTCGCCTTTTCCATCTAGGAAAAACTGGGCTTTGAACAGGTCTTCATCAATCTGTCTGACTAGTATGCAATTGAAATGATTCTAAGTTTAGACTGAATTTATATTATTTCTAACTTGCCGATTCCGGTTCTTTTTAGGAAGATTCCAATTATATGCTGAGAAAAATACTTACACCTTTATTCATTTCCATCCTACTCGCCACTTTTACCTATTGTGGGCCAACACAAGAAACCAAAGATTTGCAAGGCAAGGCCAAACAAATCATTGGTGCCTTACCTGAAAAAATGCCTGGCTCTGAAAATGATACAGCAGAGTTAATTTCTTTGGGAAAAAAACTCTACTTCGAAAAAAAGCTCTCTTTGAACGAAACACAATCTTGTAACTCTTGCCACAATGTGGAAGGGAAAGGGGCTGGTGTAGACAACCTTCCTACTTCTCCCGGAGCTTTCGGTAAAAATGGAGACAGGAATTCTCCTACTGTTCTCAATGCAGGATTTCATTTTGTTCAGTTCTGGGACGGACGTGCTGCGGATTTGAAAGCACAAGCCAAAGGTCCCATTTTAAATCCAGTGGAAATGGCAATGCCTTCAGAAAAAGAAGTTTTGCAACGATTGAACGCGGATGCAGAATACCCAGCTTTATTTGCAAAAGCTTATCCGAATGAAAAAACTCCAGTCACTTATGAAAACTTGGCAGGAGCCATTGCTGCCTTTGAGAGAACTTTGGTTACTTTCTCACGATTTGATGATTTTATCAACGGAGATTACAAAGCAATTTCACAAGCAGAACAAGAGGGGTTTAAATCATTTATGGCAGCAGGATGTACATCTTGCCATTCTGGAAACCTTCTCGGAGGAAATTCTTTCCGTAAAATGGGCCAAGTGAATGAATACAAAACTAACGATCTTGGTTTGTACAATGTCACTAAAAAAGCAGAGGATAAATATTTCTTCAAAGTTCCAAGTTTAAGAAACATTGCTTTGACTGGACCTTATTTCCACGATGGCCAAGTTAAAACTTTAGAGGAAGCAGTGAAGAAGATGGCTTACCACCAATTGGGTATGAATCTTTCTGAGGATGAAACAAAAAAAATTGTTACCTTCCTTGGAACTTTATCTGATAAAAATCGCGCCAACTAATTCCCAACTTTGATTGGTATCTCCTTGGATCCTAAAAACCATATTGGTGGTCCAAGGGGGAATATTCCCCAACTGACCTAATTAATCCATAACCAATAAAAATATACTTTTCGGGGCAGAAATAGAAGAATAATTAGACTATGTCCCCAACTTATAGAGACCAACTCTTTGCCTGGATGAAATCTTACGTCTATCGGTATTCAGAAGCTCCCTTTCGTTTAGCAAGTGGCCTTGAATCCCATCATTATTTTAACTGTAAGGAGATCACTCTCCATCCCGAGCGCCTTGCTGCTCTTGCGGAATGTTTTGTGGAAGAAATCATTCCTAAAATGGGTGCCGACTTCCAAGCTGTCGGCGGACTTACGTTAGGTGCTGATCCATTAGCTTATTCCATAGCACTTGCTTACCAAAAAAAGGGGAAACTCATTTTTCCACTTGTTGTCAGAAAGGAAGCCAAAGGGCATGGAACTGGCCAACAAATAGAAGGTTTCTGGAAGGAAATAAAATCCTGTTTGGTCGTAGATGATGTAATTACTACAGGTGGATCGACTCTGAAAGCAGTCCAAGCTTTAAGAGAGGTCGGGATTTCCGTAACCCAAGGGATTTGTATCTTAAACCGCGAAGAAGGTGGTGCAGAAAATTTGGAAAAAGAAGGTGTCCGGATGGAATCTATATTTCGCAAAAGTGAGTTTTTCTAAATGAGTATCCAAAAGACATTTCAGTATGATGTAAGTTTATTTAGAAATAAATTATTAAAAAGAACTTGGGCTGTTGTTTCCTTATTTGTAGTTTTTGTTGCATATAACAGTCTGCAGGTGCCAAAAGAAGGCAGAATTCAGTTTTTTACTATTTTTGTTCCTTTGTTAGTTTTGTTCTTTTGGTTTCTTAGAAAAAATTACCTAAAACAAATTGAAATTTTATCATCGGGAAGAATTGAAATCGAAGGTGGATCACTCAAACAATTTGATTCCAATGGAAATTGTGCCTCGCTTCGAATGAAAGATTTAGAACAGATCACAATCGATAAATTTCGTGGATACAATCGTATCGTTTTGGAAACAAAAGAAAAAATTTATCCGCTAGTAAACATTGAAAATCAGGAAGAATTAGTTTCTCTTTTGGAAAAGGAATCTGGACTAAAACGAATCAATGACCTAACAGAAGATAGGATATGGACTCTAAAAACCCCTTTGTATTTTATACCAAGTATCTTGGTTTTAATTGCAACCTATCTTCCCATGGTTAAGGAAAAATTTCCTATTCTTTCGAATGAGTTTTTGGGTTTGTTTTTTAATGTAAATTTGATCATTTACCTTTTGTATTTACCTGAAAAACAAAATTATACCATTAGTCAGTTTTCACTAAAACGAAGGATGATTTTTATTAGTTTGGTAGTATTTTTCTTTCAGGTTTATATCCAATTGGATAAATCCGGTTGGTTAAAAAACTAATTTTAATGATCCTGTCTTGAACCTATATTTTGCCTAAGTAAATTTAATTTTGCTTGGGCATATCTTCTTAATTCGATCATTTCTGTTGCATATCTCTTTAATAGATTGTCTTGGTCCATCCGATTTTCCATTAGCTGCAATGTATCTCGAACATACTTAATATCTTTTTCATCCTTTAGTTTTCCCGACTGGATAAGTTTTTTTACAACATCAAATTCGTATTTTCTGAAATGTACACGTAACAAGAATTCGGTGGAAAAGTTTTCTTTTGCTTTGATCCAGTTTTGATCAACCTTTTCTTTTGGTGTTTGTTCTTTTAACTGGTCTACAGCTCGTTTGGTTGGGTCGTAGTCTTTGATGGCTGCATTAGCTAATTCTTCAGAAGCAATGACTTCGTCTTTGAATATTTCTTGGAGTTTTGCTCTTCGCCATTGGTCGGTGTACTCGTAACTTTGGGCAGTCAGCATCCTTTGGAATTCTTCGAGCATTACAGACAAGTTAATCGATCGTCCAAGTGGGGTATTGTTGAACTCTTTAATTTTAGGAAAGAGTTCACGAGTGATTTGAAATGCGGATTTTCTTTTGTAATTACTTGCTTCGTATAGTTTTTCCAAAGATTCTTCGGAATGCCTTTTTAATTCGTTCAAAATGAACGGTTCTGCGAATACGTAAGCGTCTTCTCCGTAAACAAATAGGTTGGGGTCAGGCGCAACAATCGAAACAATAAAAATATAATGGCTATCTCTAAGAGCGGTTAGTAATTTCCTTAGGTCTTCTTCCGATCTTGATAATTGTGAGGACCAAACTCTTAAATGAGTGTCTGAAGTCGGAATTTTTTCACGTGATTCGAGGTTTTCTTTCCGAATCATTTCTGCAAGTTCCAAACAAACTTTGATACTTCCGGCCATGAATAAAACTTATTGATAGCACTTTTTCGGTAAAGAATTATTCATATTTCAGTTCCTTGGAAATGTTCATCTTCTTCAGAAAATAAAATGGGATTAGGCAAATGAAAAATGTGATTACGGGAATTAATATCGGGAGTTTTGCTACAAGGTTCGTGGGATATTGAAAATTGAGGATCCAGCCAAATGCATTCCGATTGATCCCAAAAATAACGATGGGTGATAAAAAGAAGCTACTAAAAATTCCTGAAGTGATTCCAAAAGTTACAAGAAATAATGTTTGGCTGTAAATAAGTTGGAACATTTGGTATGAGTCCATACCTATGGCTTTTAATCCCGCTAACAGCTGTGATTTCTCTCGTATAAAATAAATGAGAGAAGTTGTTAAGGCAAGTATCGAAATAAAAAGTGCCGATATTTTCAAAGTGTCTAAAATAGAAAAAACTTGGTTCATTCCTTCTAAATATAGTTTTTTTAATTCTGTTTGGTTTATGAATTTTAATCCATATTTCTTTGTGATATCTTGTAATAAATTTAATATCTTTTTTTCAGGAAGTTTTTTGTTTTTAGTGATTCGTATCGAACTTAGATACTTGATAGAAAAGTTTTTCTGAAAAAAAGAATAATCCATCATGATGGTTCCTCTTTCGGAGAAAAAATGATCTTTTTCCTCTTGGATTTTTATCGCGACTTTCGAATTAAGTTCTGTATTGATCGTAATTGAATCTCCTTTGCATATTTGATCTAAAAAACATAAGTTTTTTGAAACGATCAATTGGTTTTTGTCATAGTTGTTTCCAAAGTTTAATACATGTAAGGTGTAGTATTTCCCGTTCACTATAAATTTTGAATCAATGTAGAAGGGTTCTACTGCAGAGAATTCCGGCACTGTCTTTAGTGATTCATAGAGGGAAACGGGAACTCCCGGCTCACCTGTGTTTAATTTTTTTTCGTTGATTAGAGAATAGTCTGATTTGTTTTCTTCATCTACCCAATGGATTAGCGAACTTTCATAACTATTCGTCAAACTAGTTAAAGTAAAAACCAGAGAAGTTGATAACATTATGGTGGAAGCAGTGAGTCCATGTTTCCAAGGCTCCATTTCAATCTCTTTTAATCCGATTTTAATCGATTGTGGGAAATGAAATTTTGAGAATAATTTATCTAAAATTTGAACCAAATAAGGAATCGTCAAAAAGTTCAGTGCAACAAAACCAATGATCACAAATCCAACTCCGACCATCCCTGGTAATATCTGTTTTGCGAAACTAAGAAGACCGAGGGATACCCCAATAAAAATCAATAGAATAGAAAGAGATAAGGTATTTTTTTTTGAGAAACCAAAAAAGATATTCGTTTGGGCATGGTCTCTTTCTCGTATCAGATCTATTGGATGAATTTTATAAGTTTTGTAAGAGTTGTAAAGGGACGCGAGCACAGATCCTATGATAGAGATCAAAAAACCTGAAATGATAATGGAGAGAGGAATGTTGCGGTAAGAACGAATTTGATTGGAATCTGTAATTGTATTTACAGTAGTAAACAAATTTGTATTAGCAATCAATATGCCTAAGAAGATTCCTATCATTCCACCTAAAGCGCCTATCACAATGGATTGGGCTAAAAATAGTATAAAGTTATTAATTTTATCAGAACCAATCGATAATAAAATCCCAAATTCATGTTTTCGTGCTAAATACAGTCCCGTGAACATGTTGGAGACCATAAAAAAAGAAATCAATACAGAAACTAATGAAACAATCGTTAGGTTTATTTTTAGGGAACCTAAAGCAATCCCTGCGCGTTCGATAATTAATTCTTTAGATTCATAAGTCCATTCTGGAGAATTGATTTTGTTTATAGTTTGTGAATTTATACTGTTTTCGTCTTGAGTTAACCAAATCGATGTAATTTGTTTTTTTTGATTACAAATTGATTGCAGCCTTGTTATGTCCATCACAAGAAAAATGCCATCGAGAGGAATCACTTGGTAATCTTCCTGTGATACAGAGATTTCCCTTTCGCAGATTAAAATTTTTTTTGTATCTTTTTGTAGTTGGATTTTCTCATAAAGAGATTGGCTAAAAAAATATTTGGGTATTTTCTTTTTAGTTTCTTTAGAAGCGAAAACTTGGAAAGATAAAATAACATCTTTTCCGATTATAGGAAAACTTAGAATTTGTTCTTTTGTTACGTAGAATGTTCCTTTGGTTTGGAATTCAGGTTCTAGTTTTATGTTTTCTGGGACACGAGAGCTCAACTCTTTTAGAAATTTATCGTTTGCACCTTGGTTTTGATTGTTTGCAACATACCTACCTATGAATTTTTCGGAGGAATAACCTAACATTTGGTCAAGTACACTTTGTTCAGCTCGCCAAGCATTGATCTGTGTGCTAATAAATAAGGCAATTCCAAGGCTAATTGCTATAATCGATAATAAGGTTCTAGAAAGGTTTTCCTTAAAATATCGAAATATAAATAAGTAATAAAGAACTTTCATTTTTTCTGAATTTTACCATCTAACATTCGCAGATTAATGTCTCCCGATTCACCGATTTGTTCGTTATGAGTCACAAGAAAAACAGATATGCCTAATTCATGTACACATTGATGGAATAATTTCATAATGATTTCGGAAGATTTTGAATCTAAGTTTCCCGTTGGTTCGTCCGCAAGAATGAGTTTGGGTTTGTGGACCAACGCCCGAGCAATGGATACTCTTTGTTTTTCGCCTCCCGACATTTCTTTAGGAGTGAATTCTAACCTGTGTTTGAGCCCTACATGAAAAAGAGCTTCCTTCGCTTTGGAAACAGCAATTTTTTTTGCAGTTCCGGAGAGGTATAATGGTAAAGCAACGTTTTCAATGGCTGAAAGGTAAGGAAATAAATGGAAAAACTGAAAGACAATTCCAATAGTTTTTCGTCTATAAATCGTAAGTTCCTTTTCATCGGCCCCGAAGAGTTGGTGCCCGAACACATTGACTTCTCCTGAATCTGCCGATTCAATTGCAGAGAGGATGTTTAGCAATGTTGACTTACCACTGCCGGAAGGGCCCATAAGGGTAACTAATTTTTTCTCAGCAATTTCAAAGGAAATATCATTTAATACAGGAAATGCAAATTCGCCTTGGTAAAAAGTTTTGTTAACATTTTTGATTTTTATGACAGAGTTTGTGTTCGATTCTTTTTTTTTACTGCTCACGAAAAATAACTTCCCATTTATAAGACAGTCGAGAATATAAAGATAACGGTAAAACTGATTGATAGCACGTATATTTTTTATTCTACTTCTGTCAGTTTTAATGATTGGTAAGTCACAATCTTGGACTTCTCTTGCGGAGTTTACCGAGTCAGGTGAGGTCTTTACCTGTGAAAAAAATTTAGAAGACCTTCCGGGGGAAGAAGAAAGTGTTTTTTCTTTTCCATTGTTCCCCGTTTTCATTTTAGTTTCAAAACCTTATCCTTTTCGAAATATTCCTTTTATCGCATATAATATCTTCTCGATCAAATTTCCAGATCGTCGGGGCTCTCCCCAATTTACATAACAGACTTATTTCTTTAAAATTTAATTTTTGAGGTAGTTATGTTAGAAGATGAAAGAATTTCAATCTTCAGATCGATCTTAGTTGGTATTTCGGCTCTTTCGCCACTTGCTATATTTTTGTTTTCAAATTATGATGTTTTGTCAGTTGACTTTCCTATACTGGTGGGTTTAGTCATTCAAGCATATATAGGTTTTTCTTCTTTTATGTTGGTTCAGTCCTATGAACCTAAAGAAAAAAATAAAGTCACTGTTGGTTATATTATTTTTTGGTCAGCATTGGGTCTTTGTTATTTGTCTGGCAAATCACTCCTTCTTCCCATTGCTCTGGAAGTAACATCTTTTTCTACTATTTTGATCTACTCTGGTACTGAGTTTGGAAAAAAACAAATCGAAAGTTTAGGTTCATTACTTTTAGCATCAGGGATTTCTGCTTTGTTTTTATCCGCCTGGGTAATGTTACCCGATGGCGATAATGTAGGAATCATTTTACTTCTTATTGGATTATTAATTAAATCTGGGTTCTCTGGATTTCATTTATGGATACCAAAAGTAAATGAAGGTGGACCATCCCATGCTTTAGGTGCTTTTGCCGGAGTATTAGAGGTGTTTCCTCTTTTACTGTTTTACAGATACGTTCTACCGAACCAATTAGATCCGATCATTTATCAGATTTTATTTCCTCTCGCTGCATTAGGAATATTTTTCGGAGGCATTACTAGTTTCTTTCATAAAGATCCAAAAATCGCGTTGGCTTATAGTTCCATAGAGTCGATTAACTTTCTCTGGTTGTGTTTGATCATAGCAGGAATGTTTCAGTTTTCGGTAGATTCTGAACTAATGACTTTAAGTAACTCTTTTCGAATCTTGTTTTTTCTTGGTTTATTCCATCATTCTTTTTCAAAGACATTCCAATTGTTTTCAATAGGTATGGTAGCAAGACTAAAAAATTCAAGTTCTAGTGATGAGTTAAAAGGGATTGGAAGGCTCCTTGGAATTTCTCCTCTATTGTTAGGTTCCGGAACTTTTAGTTATGCAGTGCTACCTGGCACTTTGGGATTTGTATCTGAAGCAACTTACTTTTATTTGAACGCACGTATTTTAGATATGCCGATTGGTCGGTCAGTTTTTCTTTTGCCTTCAATGATATTTATCTTTTTTGGAATCGTACTTGGTGGATTTACACATATCAAATTATTTATGAGTTTGTTTTTGTCCACTCCAGGCAAAGACATCAATATCCAACCATTTGGTGAACAAAAAAGTAGATGGGTAACCATTTCTTTATTTAGTTTAGCAATAGTAATTTTTGTTTTTCCTTTAGTGATTCCTTACTTTGTTAGACTACCAATGTTAAGTCCTTTTGTTGACCCACAATTGGTAGATTGGTTTTGGACATTGTCATTGGTATCTTATGTAACGATTGGAACTGTGATTATTTTCCGTTTGTATGATCGATATCAATTGAAAAAATATGGTTTACCTAGAACTAAAAACTGGGATTGCGGTGGAGGTTACAGTGGTCACGAACTTTCTATCCCAACATCAGTGTTTTCTGAACCTTTACGTAATTCACTTGGAAGATATTTTTTAAGTAAAACTGGGGAATCAAAAGTAGACTCTTTTCTCATAAGAGGGATCACTGCATTCTTTCGTTTGGGAATCGGGATATTGTCTAAAACAACTCATCCTAAGGATGAAGATGTAAGTCAATACCTAGCCATTTCATCAATTTTTCTAATCTTCATTTTTTCACTGCTTATCTTAGGTGATTTTGGAGGTTTATAGATGAATACAGTTATTTATTATACTTACTTAGTAATTCTTTTTATTGTAATGCCCTTTCTTTTAACGGGGATTATACGAAAGGTAAGGGCCTATACGCAAGGAAGGCGAGGTCCGAAATTACTTCAGTTTTTTTTGGAAGTGGATAAATCTCTGCGAAAAACTCCGATTTCGCACAAAAACATTTCTGATTTTACACATCTTGCACCAAGGATTGCGTTGTTTTCTTCAGTGATGATTTGGAGTGTTGTATTGTTCGAATGGGCTCCTTTTATCCTCATTCCTTTTTTTCTTGCCCTTTACCGATTTGCTTATGTTAGCTTTGCTATGGAGGGTGCTTCTTCTTTTGGAGGGATGGCATCTGGGAGAGAGATTTTACTTTCGGTAATGGCTGAACCCACATTCATTTTGATGATCCTTGCGGCCCAGTCCCATATCGAAATTTCAGTTAGCCCACAAGGTGCTCTGATAGGTTTGCTTTTTCTTTCCTTAGCATTTATTGCAATCCTTGCAGAACTTGCCAAACCACCATTCGATGATCCAAGAACACATTTAGAGTTAACTATGGTTCACGAAGCGATGATTTTAGAAGCATCAGGAAAACAATTAGGCATTTTTGAATTAGCAAGTTCCATAAAACTTTCTACATTACTTGTTTTTCTTGTGAAGTTAGCACTCGAACATTCCAAATTATTTCGCAACGAAGTTTTGGATAGTTTTGCAAGAGAACTTATGATTGCTCCTATGGTGATATTACTTGCAATCATTCTTGGTTTTTGGGAGTCAAATAGTGTTCGAAGGAAGTGGAGTTGGATCCCTGAGTTTATGGGATTAACATTCATTGCTATATTAATTTTAGGCACATTGGTTAAATTGTCTTAAAGGTTGTTATGATTTACGATTTTATTTATCTATTACTGCTACTTACCGGAATTGTTGTTTTGGTAGAAAACCGGTTGAGTCGAATTATCTTTTTTTTAAGTGTGCAGGGGTTCCTGTTGGTTTTCCCTGTTTTACAAACACATGAGGGCGACTTAAAACATGCCATTTCACTGATTGTTATGGTAGTGCTGTTTAAGGGAATTCTCACTCCTTGGGTATTGAATTGGACTGCTAATAAATCAAAAATGAATGAAAGTACAACACCTCGTTTTGGCTACTTAGCCACTTTATTGTTTATGGTACTTGGTTTGGTTTTGGCAGTTAAGATTACAGAAGGTGTTTCTGTTCTTTCGATTCCAGTACATAAAATTGGGTTGATTTACGTCATCTTACTTGTGTATGTGGGGATTCTTTGTTTTGTTGTTAGGCGAAACTGGCTTGCGCTCATTGCAGGATTTTGTGTTTTTGAAAATGGAATTTTTGTTTTAACTTTGGTTTTAGACAAAGGTCTTCCTTTTGGACTTGAATTTGGATCTTTTTTGGATGCCATACTCGTCATTGTCTCTGGTGGTATATTGCAACTTTCTCCCCATATGCATACTAAGGAGAGAAAACTATGATGACAGAACTATTTTATTTTTCAGGAGTTCTTGCTTTTGTTGTTATATTTTTAGTTTCTGTTTTGGCACCTACTAAGGGACAAACAAGGATTTGGTTATGGAGTATTTTGAAGATCTGTTTTTTCGGATCTTTGTTTTACTCTTGGTTTACCGATAACATAGTTCTTAAATGGATTTTAATTGAAGCATCAACTTTATTTGGAGCCTTACTAATTTCGTCCAGTGGAACGGAGCGCTCCTTTCATGTAGGTTGGAAGTTTTTATTGATCAATTCCTACGCTCTTGGTCTTGCTTTTTTAGGAATTGTCATTCTTTTGTTTGTTTCTACTCCATTGGATAACTTAGACTTTAATTCGTTAAAACAGGGGTTAGTTGGTCAGAGCG
This sequence comes from Leptospira bandrabouensis, assembly GCF_004770905.1. Lineage (NCBI taxonomy): Bacteria > Pseudomonadati > Spirochaetota > Leptospiria > Leptospirales > Leptospiraceae > Leptospira > Leptospira bandrabouensis. The sequence continues at coordinate 1,998,970 of NZ_RQHT01000014.1, forward strand.
GGCTATTGATTGAGACCGGAATTTTATTAACGGTTTATGGTTATAGTGGAAAGTTGGGGCTTGTTCCGAATCATTTTTGGGTAGGGGATACTTACGCTGAGAGCCCAAGCCAAATCTCTTCTTTGATTGCTTCCTTTGTGCCAGTCAGCGTGGTTTTAGCCATCCGTCCACTCATACAGTTGGAACGTGAAATTAATCCCCATATAATTAATGCAGCAAATGGAATTTTGTTTATAGGTGTTCTAACCATACTTTATTCTACTTTGATTCTTTTTTCAAAAGAAGACATTCGAAGGATTTCTGCTAAGGTCGCTCTTTTCCATTCGGGTATGTTGACTTTGTTTTTATGGTTAGATGTATCTGATGATATATTTTACTTTTTGTTAACAACAACTGTCCTTGTGAAACTTTTAGTATTTCTTTCCATGGGGATATTACGGATGGATGCAGGGAAAAGAAATATTTCGCAAATTTTAGAAAACTCTTCGCTGAGTCATAAAGCCTTGTATATGTATCTCCTGGCATTACTTGTGGCATTTGTTTTTCCTTTGTCGCCAGTCTTTGTTTTGGATTTAAAGGTAATTGAAATTGCAATCAAACAAAAGTTGTTTTTATTGTTTTTGTTTCCTATTATCGGCGCTATATTTTTCTTTATTTCGCTTAACAAAGTTTTACCATTAGTCCGATTGCCAAATCGAAATTTTGATTCCGGTGTATATAGAATATTACAAACGAGAATGGTATTCTTTTGGTTTAGTTTTTTATTCACCGTATTCGTAGGAACATACGGTTTAACCTATTTATTGGCAGATTATATATGGAAAAGATAACAGGCGTTACTAATTTTGATGGTGTTTATCACCATTATGTGTTTCGTGATCAAAAAATAGTTAGGGAAGAAGTAATATCTAAAAAAAGTAATATTGATTTTCTTTTAGATACTAAGTATCCAGTTTGGCTTGTCCGTCATGCCTTTGGTCAAGACATGGGTGAGGAAGATTATTCCGAATTAAAGGAAGAAGATTATTTATCAGACAATCGTGGTAAAAACCTTTCCTTACATCAAAAAACGGGTATTGTTAGAGATTTGGTTTACCATGGATTACAAGTCCCTTTTCAAGCAGGTACTTATTCTCATGCGGTTGGTCCCATTCATGCAGGAATCATCGAACCGGGGCATTTTCGTTTTATTGTAGAGGGGGAAGATATTCGCCACTTAACGATACGTTTGGGTTTTCAATACAGAGGGATTCGTGAAAAAATAAAGGGAAAACCTATGTCTGCGGTTATGCCCTTTTCGGAAACCATATCAGGGGATACTAGCGTTGGTTATGCGATTGCATTTAGTAAAATCTACGAAGAAATGTATGGAATTGAGGTTCCTAAAAATGTTGCTCTGTTTCGATCCTTCTTAATCGAATTGGAACGAATTGCTGTACATATTGGGGATCTCGGTGGAATTTCCGAAGATATTGGATATTACCCTCTCTACGGAGTTTGTGTGACGGATCGGGGAGCAGCCCTCGGGTTAATGGAAATATGGACTGGGAATCGTTTTGGAAAAGCCGCTGTTCGACCTGGGCGTGTTCGAGTGAACAAACGTATCTCCGCAAAACAAGCGAAAGATGCTTTTTTCAATTTAAAAAAAGTTTACTTTAAGAGAGTTCGTCCGCAGATTTTAAGAGCACTTTCTGTTTCAACTTTAAAGGAAAGGATGCAAGGTTGTGGTTTCATTTCAGAGTTGGACGTCCAAAAAAATGGATTTTTAGGGATGGTGGCGCGTATGGCTGGAGTAAGTGATGATTTGAGAATTAACCATCCAGATTATCCTGGTTGGATTCCTTTACCAATTCAGGAGGAACACCATCATTATAATGGGGATGTTTGGGCTCGTATGTACATTCGTTATGCAGAGATTGAACAGTCATTAAACTGGATGGAATCTCATTTGGAAGAAATCAATTGGGAGTCCTTATGGTCGGATACAGATAATCACTTTGGGAATCAAATTGAAAAAAATGGAAAACCAAAACCTGGAATTTATACAGCTTCGGTAGAAGCATGGAGGGGCCCACTTTTAGTATCATTAGATTTTGATAATGAAGGTTTTGTCAAAAATTCTTATATTCGTGATCCTTCTGTTTTGAATTGGCATGCTTTGGAGTTAGCAGTTCGCGGCGAACAAGTTGGAGATTTTCCATTGAACAATAAATCGTTTAATCTTAGTTATGTTGGTTTTGATTTATGAATTTTTTGTATGAATTAAAAAGTTTTTTATTTCCTAAAAATGTTTTGGATTTTGATAAGGCTTCACCTGTAAATCCCAATAGCCGTGGTATCCCTGTGCCTACTGCCAAGATGTTAGAAGGGCCTCATACTTTAAAATTAGCTGCCGAAGTTTGTCCTACGGGTGCCATTCAAATCATTTCCGATTCTGAAGTCCAATTTGATTATGGAAAATGTTTACAATGTGGACTTTGTACTGAATGTTCGGCTGGAAAACTTCGTGATTCTGGTTTTATTTATACCTTCGCTTTGCATCGTGAAGAATTAAAAGTTTCTTATGTAAATGGAAGAATGCTAAAAATAAAGGACCCTCACCCACTAGCACCAAACCAAAATTTATTTCGATCCTTAACTAAAAAACGTGGTTTTCTTTATCGAGAGGTTGCGGCATCTGGGAACAATACTGTGGAATCGGAACTGAATGCCTCTTTTAATTCTGTCTTTGATTCGGAAAGAGAAGGGGTTCGTTGTGTAGCCAGTCCCAAACATGCGGATGCCATTGTCTTTTCTGGACCTGTTGGTATCAATATGTCGGCTCCATTACAGACAGCTTGGGATGTAATGGCTGAACCCAAAGCCTTGATTGCTTGCGGGACTGAAGCAGTGAGCGGTGGACTCTATCCTATGGGTCCACTGCCAAAAGAACCAGACCTCTATATTTCAGGAGATCCCCCAAGACCGGATGTCATTCTACAAGGTTTTCGTCTTTTAATGGGAAGATTTTCTTTCCGATTTCAAGAGGCGCTTCACAAAATTTTGGAGAATGAAAAATAAGGTGTGTGGATTTAGAAAAAGAAGAAATCGTTCGTGTACTGGTCTTAGAACCACAAAAAAAATCGTATGATACCATCTCCCAACTACTCGCCGAGTGGTTTGGAGATTACATCGAACTTACTTGGCGCTCTGTTTTCGAAAATGGAGCCGAAGAAATTAAAAAAGCTCAATACGATCTTTTAATCACAGAAATCCAATTCCCCGAATTAGAAGATTCTCCTGAATCCGTTTTAGAAATGATTATGGATTTAGCTGGTCCATCCGAACTTCCTGTGGTTGTATTCACAAAAGCGGAAGGAAAACAATTACCAATCCATGCTTTCCAACTAGGTATTAATGAATACTTCGGCAAACGAAGGTTAAAGAAAAATGTATTGGAACATCGATTCAGAAATTTGTTTCGAGAAGTTTATCGTAAAAAAGTAGTCTCCATTCAAATGGACGATAGCCTAAAACGATTCCAAGATCTTTATGGTATGAACCAATCTGAAATTCAGGATTTGAATTCGATGGTGAAAAAATTCAAAAAAGAATTAGAAAAAGAATACGAAGAAAAATTAAATTTAGAAACCGAAAAAAAGAAAATGCAAAATGTTTTCGGGATGTATGTTGATCCTATCATTGTTGAAAGTTTGATGAATAACACACTCTCCCTTGACCAAAAAGGAAAAGAACAAGAAGTTTCTGTGTTGTTTTCGGATATTCGCGGTTATACGACACTTTCTGAAAAAATGAAACCAGAGCAAGTCATCTCATTTTTGAATGAATACTTCACGGCAATGACAGAAGTGATTTTAGGTTATGGTGGGATGATCGATAAATATATTGGTGATTCCATTATGTGTTTGTTTGGTGCTCCTGTTTTTCAGGAAGATCATAGGCAGAATGCTCTAGATTGTGCTGTAGAAATGGTCCAAGTGTTTGAACTTTGGCAGCCGAAGTGGGAACAAATATATGGATTTGTGCCACAGATTGGAATTGGCCTCGCATCAGGAAAGGCAATTGTTGGGAACGTAGGATCGTTTCAAAAACTTTCTTATACGGCCGTTGGTGATACAGTTAATATGGCAAGTCGACTAGAATCCATTGCAAAACCAATGGAAGTTTATGTATCAGAAGGACTTTATAATTTCCTTCCAGAGGAATATGCTAACAAATACAAATATGAGGAATTAGAACCCGTTAAAATCAAAGGAAAAGAAGGTTTACACCGAATTCTCAGTGTAAAGCCTATCTAACGATTGTTACTTTTTTGATGGTTTTTTCTTTTTAAAGAGTACTACAGAACTGATACAATTCGTTTGTTTTCAGTTTTTCTTCTTTTGTATCTACAAATGTTTTTTGGTCTTCTATCGTAAGACCTAATACCGTTTTGTATTCTTCAAATTTTTCCAAAGTATCAGGTTCTTGTTTTCCGTGACCAGTAAACTTGGCAATCAGTCCAGCAAATCCAATGATTTGTCCTAGAGGAGATTGTTCTGCCACAGGTTTCGAAAGATCTTCAATAGAGGAAATGATAATGTTTGGCATTTTCCAAAGTTTAGCGGCAGCACTTCCCATTTCATAAGAATCCACACCGAAGGATTTTTTTTCGAGGGAAATCAAACTAGAGTCTGAGGTTTGAAATTCAGTAAGGACTTCCACATATTTTTTTCTATCAATGGTATTGAGTACAATTCGTCCGAGGTCTTGCATGAGCCCACAAGTGATGGCAAGTTCTGCTTCTTTTTTGAATTTCTTTTCTTCACAAAGAATTTGTGCAAAAATTCCTTTTGCCACCGAATGGTCCCATACTTCATCCCGGAATTTTTTATAATTCCCTTGGCTAAAAAGGGAGTCTGTCATCGACATGGCCACCATACTTCGGACAGTTTTAAATCCCAAACGAGTGATGACTTGTTTCATATTGGCCACAGGATTTCCCCGGGAAAAAAATGGGGAGTTGGCCAGTTTGAGAAGCCTTGCCACAAGCACTTGGTCTGATTGGACTTTTTTTTCTAATTCTCCAAAAGAGAGTTCATTGTCATCATCTAGGGATAGTACGGAGAGTAAGACTGGCGGTACAATCGTCAGGTCTTTGATTTGGGAAAGGTATTCTTCTACTGTTGCCATTCGGATAGGGACCTAAAGTCAGAATCTAAAACGATGAGACTAAGGAAACTAAAAACTCCCAACTATCTGGCTACGATTCTTGCGAATTCAATTCCTTTAAAATAATGTTGTAAGATTTCCCTATGGTTGAACTGACTTTTTGCCATTGCAAAACTTCCCCATTGAGACATTCCCACACCGTGTCCAGATCCAAGTCCCTTTACAAAATAATCTCCTGAATCTTCTTTGCGAATTCCAAATCTTGTGGATTTTAGTTTGGTCGCTCCTAGTTTTTTTCGAAACTCTGTGGCCTTGATTTTTTTGGAACCAGATGTTCCAATGATTTCCATTTCATTCACCCTTGAGGATGGAAATCTACTGGATACTATTATATCCTGGATCTCTCCCACACCTAAGTATTGTAAGTTTGTATTTACGAAATCAGGTTTCCATTTTTCTTCCCAAGAATACTGTTCCCCATCTTTGTCATATTCGGAAGGAACCGGTTTTAAATATTCTACGGGGCTTCCCCAAACATTTGTGGGATCTTCGGTATATCCACCAGCATTAGAATGGAAAAAACTTTGGATCGGTTGGCCTTTGTGAATGAGGATAAGACCTTCTGTTTCGAAAACTGCTTCTGTAGTATTTCGATGTTCTTTGTTTTTACCTTTATAAACTTGTGTATTGGTTGATGTATCCACATCAAACTCTTGTTTTTTGCGGTTTAACATTTCTCGCACCACATAAGTCCTTGCACAAATGGCTTGTGCTTTTAAAGCTTCTTTGGGCCAAGAGGCACTTACTTCTGAAGGAACGACTGATAAAAGATATTCTTCAATCGGTACTAAATTGATGATATAAACTTTTCCTTCGATGGGTTTGAGAAGAACCGATCCTCTGTAACTGACTCCCTTATATTCTAAAAACTGTGAATTGCTGTGAATGGAGATAGGTGCCTTGAGTACAGTAGGATTTAAAGATAGGAAGTCATAAGCCTTTTTGATGGTGAGGTCATTGGCATCTCGAACGATGATTTCACCCGAAGACTTAAATGTTTCTTCTTCAGTGGCATATCCAAGAAACACGCGAACTGGTTTGGATTTGAAATTGGATTCTTCTGGAGCCCAGTTGGTCACCATCACACTCGCACAACCGATTTGTCCTAAAATAACAAGACTGATGAATAAAATCGATTTTTGAATCTTCATAGTACCCTCCCTTCAATTTTCGGAAAAAATCCGAAATTGGTGAAGGGATTTATACTGACTTTCTTCGGAAGAAAAGCACTGATTCTGTGTGAGGTGTGTGCGGGTAAGGATCGATCAGAATCCCGTCTACAAAATCATACTTAGAAATAAAAACAGAAACATCCTCTTTTTGCGAGTAGGGATTACAAGAGACATAGAATATATACTCAGGTCCAAAGTCCCGAATCCATTGGTTTACTAATTTGCCCGCTCCTGCTCTAGGTGGATCTAAAATTAGGGTAGTGTTTTCCTTTGTTTTCAGTAGTTCTGTAGTCATAAACAAATTGGTGATTTGAAAGGAAAAAGATTTGTTTGGATGATTTTCTTGGAAAGTTTTCGAAGCTATCTCAATAGATGATTCTGTAAGTTCGTACCCATCTACATTTGTGAATGAATCACCATATAACAAAGAGAAGAAGCCATTCCCACAAAACAAATCGATTAGATTTTCGCTCGTTTTGGGTAACCTTTCTTTGATAAAGGAAAGGATCGGTAAAAATCCATTGGGATTGGGTTGGAAAAAAGAATCAAAAGGTATATGGAAAGTTTTTCCAAGAACCACTTCTTCAAATGTGGATTTCCCTCTTAAAATTTCGGGTCTTCCGAAAGCAGAGACTTCTGATTTTGGTCTGTTATAACAAAAGAGTAATGAGTCTTGAGTTAAAGATTCCAAACATTGGTTTCGAAATTGATCCATCAAAGTATGTGATTCATATCCATCAGTAAATGTAAAAATTAAAATTCCATCACCAGTATTCTGCGCTTTACGGATGGTGAGGTATTTCAGTCCACCTTCTTCTGATCTTCTGTCCCATATAACCTCTGGCATTTGGTTTAGTACATTTTGTACATCTTTTAGAGCTTGGTTTGCCCATGTCGATTGGATAGAACAATTGGAAATGGGTACTACTTTTCTAAAATTTCCGCGTTGTCTCTGTCCAATGGTGGGACCAGGAAATACAGAAAAATCCATACGAGATCTGTATTCATAAATTTTTTCTGATGGAAGTGGTCGTATAATGATTCCTAGGTCTTTATGAAAAGAGTTGATTATCGGTGTAAATTTTAGGTTTAATTGTTCTTCGTAGTTTATGTGTTGGCCTGTACATCCACCACATTCACCAAATACTTTACATTTTACAAGTTTCCAGTCGTGATTGCGAATGGTTTCCTGTATGCGTAATGACCTTTGTCTTGGTCTACGTTTTACATATTCCACATGTAATTCATCACCAGGATAAACAAAGAAAACATTCACCTTTTTTCCGTTAGGTGTGGTGACGATTCCAGAAAAGTCGGAATCTAAACTCTCTACAATGACTTTGTCCAATGTTTTCTACTTGCCAGTTCCTTTTGATTTTTATAGGATTTCCGACATGGTTTTTTCGAAAAGACTCTTTTCTTCCTGGATTTGTTTCCTATTTTTTACGGGATTTCTCTCAAACCTTTCTGCTCAAGTCCTCCTCACCAACCAAATTTTGGATTTGAGATCAGAAACCTCTTTTGGGCAATCGATCCATAAATGGAGTTTTAAACCGGGAGATTCTCCATTGGTTACAGAAGAGAAGGAAGATGATCTCTATTTAGATGAAGAATCTGGACAGACCAAGGCTTTACGTTTTCTCCATGCCCAACCAATTCTGGAAGAATCAGTTAGAAATGGTTGGATTTCCGGATTCCAAATCCAAACCGCTTGGGACAAGGTGAGGGACGGGGATGGAGAATTTTATTTCCCAGACTTCCATAAATATAGAGAAACCTATAAGGGTTATGGATGGTATAGAACAGAAATTCTGATTACAGAAGAGGACATACGTTCTAAATTCAAATCAAGAAACTTAACCCTTCGATTAGGACAAATTAGTCAAGCGGATGCAGTCTACTGGAATGGCAAATTCATTGGAGGAACAGGTCTTTTATTCGATACAGAAGAAGGATCTGAGTTAGAAGATAAATCTCTTTATAGTGATAAAATTAGGTTTTACCAAATACCCACAGACCAACTTAAAACTGATGAACCCAATGTTCTTGCCGTTCGTGTGTATGCTAAGTATCCATTGAGTCCGGGACTTTCTCATGATAAATTTTATATCTCTTCTGTAAAATATTCCGAACGTGCAGAGTATTGGAACGACTTTAAGAAAATTTTTGTAATTGTACTTACTTTGTTACTAGGAAGTTTTTATTTATACTGGCAATTTTTGTTTAGAAGTGAAGATGACGCTACCATTTACTTTGCGTTAGGTTCTATTTTTATGGCTTTGAATACTTTGTTTCAAAGCCAGATTATTTACTCTGTAATTGCCGATGGATTTTGGATCAAAAAAATAGAATATTTTGCTTGGATTGGACTCGTACACTTACTGTTTAACTTTATCGTTCGATTTGCTCACGTTCTGCAAGGTTGGATAAAAATTACCAACCGTTATATTGACGGTGCTGGTGTATTGTCAATGTTTGTGGTTCTTTTTTCTCCAAACCTATTGTTTCTTTCTAAATTTTTCTTTTATTGGAGTTTTGTCACCATCCTACTTGGTGGGGCATTATTCTATATCATTTTTCTCGGAAGGAAAGTTCCTTCGATAGGTACGGTGTCCCTCGGTTTTTGTGTTTTTGTTTTATTGATAATGAATGATGTGTTTGTGGAAATGCAATGGGAATGGTATCCAAGTCATACATTCCTAAAAGATTATGCTTTTGCAGCTTTTTCCATTTCGGTGGCATTATCCATTGTCAAGAATATGATTGATTCAAGAAGGCTTGTGGAAAAACAAAGAGAAGAAAAGGATCGTCTTTCTCGTTATTTTTCTCCTGCGGTCATGGAAACCATTGTTGCAGATAATATCAAGTTAGGTGGCGAAGAAAAACACATTGCTACTTTGTTTTCCGATATTGTAGGGTTTACAACATTTGCTGAAAAAAATCCACCAGGTGTTGTTTTACAAAATTTAAATACAATTTTTGAGTCCTTATCAGACTTAATTTTCCATTATTCTGCCACCCTAGATAAGTTTATTGGTGATGCCATTATGGCTTTTTGGGGAGCTCCGAAACAAACAGAACTTGATGCCTATCATGCCATTGCTTGTGCTGTGGATATGCAGAAAAAAATGGAGGAAATCAATCGTGAATTAGGTGTTCCACCTGGCACTTTCCGTTTGCGAATTGGTGTTAATTTTGGTGAGGCCATTGTCGGGAACATTGGTTCTGTCAAACGTATGGATTATACTGTGATTGGTGATGCAGTGAACACTGCTGCCAGATTAGAAAGCCATGGAATCCCAGGAAAAGTTGCTGTTTCGGAAGCGGCCTTTCTTGCAGCTGGGGGAGCGGAATACATTGAATTTGAAGACACCAAAGAGCTCACACTCAAAGGAAAAGTAGAACCTGTAAAAGTTTATTTTGTCACGAAGGTAAAACCAAGACCTGTTGTTTAAAGTTTGGGTTTTTGTGATAACCAAAACTTCCTTTCTTTTTCGGGTAGTTTTTCGATTGAATAACGAAGCATCGTTCGTGGCATTTTAGAAACATGAGACTTTAAGAAGTTTTTTAACACATTAGGGTCTCTGTTTCCAATTTCGCGTAACATCCATCCTGTGGCTTTGTGAATTAAATCATGTTTGTGAGATAAATAAGATTCACAATAACGTAAAGTATCTTCAAAGTCATCTTTCCTAATGAAATAAAATGTACTAAGAATCGCAATTCGGTTCTTCCATAGATTTTTTGATTTTTGTAATTGATCTAAGATCTTCCTACTACGTCTGAAAAAATACTCACCTAATATTTTATCAGCACTAGAATCTACTAAGTCCCAATTGTTGATGTATTTTGTATGGCGAAGATAAAAGTCTACGATTTCCTTTTTTTCTAATTCGTTACAAGTTTTGGATGTGAATTTCAAAACTAAAATCAAAAGGGTTGTGAGACGTACTTCATGAAAAGGTGAGGTGATAAGTGATTCTAAAGAGTTAAGATCGATATTTTTATAATATTTTTTTGCAATTTGTCTTTGGATAGGGACTGTAACTCCGAAGAACTTGTCTCCTTCACCATACTCTCCGGGTCCAACTTTAAAAAATTTGGGGAAAAATTCCGCCTTCTCTTTGTTACTTTCTCTTTTTAAATCAGAAATGATATTTTGTGAGATTTGTTTCATACGCCTAAAATTACAGTTAAGTTGGCATTAGTCATATTCTCTGCAACGGTCTCACATTCTTCCATACTTCCTTGAAAACAAACTGCTTTCCCATTTGTATGAGCCTCGATCGCAATTTTTTTAGCTTCTTTTTTCGTTTTGAAACAAATTTTCATGAGACAATCTTCTACATAAGAAAACTCATGAATCGAATCATTGAACAGAATGACGAAGTAGAAATAAATTGAATCAAAACTGGTTTTTGTTTCTTCTATTAATGATGGTTGGTTCTCTTCTGTCATGGAAAAAGTAAGTCAGAGTTTCCGCTCAGTTCATCAATATACTCCAAATAGGTATTCATTTTAAACTTCTTTTTTGTGGAATCTGAAGACATGAACCTTACGTTTCCGAATACATTTCGTTCGGGAAACCAAGGTCTATCAAAAAGTCCAAAACACCATAAAATTCCTGTATAAGAATTAGGATTTCTGCCATCATAAGCATATTTGTTATTTAGGTGTTCTAAAATTTGAAAGGCTTCTTCGTAAGTTTTTGTCCATTCAATTACTTTTTTCCCCCATAACATTCGCATATAATTATGCATCCTGCCTGTTTTTACGAGTTCTATCTGCGCTGCATTCCAAAGTTCATCGTGAGTTTTTGCAGATTCAAACTGCTCTAAAGTATAAAGATATTCCCTGGTATCAGATTTATGTTTTTTGAAATTAGATTTAACCCAATCTGGAAGATTTTCTAAATGGATACGACTTGGTTTGTTTTTCCAAAAGAAAAGATAACCAATATCTCTCCAAGTGATAAGTTCGTCCAAGAAGTGATTGGCGGAAGTTGAATCCGAGTAAAAATGTTCCCGGTCCCCTGGTTTTTGGTGGCTTAACCTTTCCGGATTCCATTTCCCTTTTGATGATATTTCCAAAACAGCATTGAAAATTTCTTCGATTCCTATATGCCCAAAATGAAGATAAGGGGAAAGTCCACTAGTGGCTGTTAGATTCGGAGGATTGGGATTGGACCTGCCAATTTCATAATCTTTTAATTTTTTTGATACAAAAGATTTCAGAATCTTAAGTGCTTCATTACGACCACCTTTTATCCCTGTGGCAGGAGAAACATTTTCTTTAAAATCAATGGTATTTAAAAAAGAATCTAAATCTTTTGGTAATCCAAATCCTTTAGGTGGTTTTGAGTTTTGGTGGAGTCCTTGTAAATCTTCCTTTTCCCATTTTTGTTTGGTGAATTTAGGCATTCCTTTTAGAAATTCTTTATGAATCCAAATCCTTAAAATCCTTGCGGCACTGGCTTCTTTTTCAAAACGAGAGAGTGGAAGTAGGGAATTGCTATCCACTGCATATACCGGGCAATTGACCTTACCTGCCAGTTTTGTGATTTGTTCGGGAATGATAAAACAAGGAAAGTCATCTGTGACAATGGCTGCCGCATCTTTGGATATTTCTTTTAAAATACCACGGGCGGGATTAAATTTGGATTCAACAAAGGGCCAGTAATTGATTCCTAGTTCGTCTGCTCTTGTTTGGTTGTCATACATTCCTTCCAAAATAAATTTATGGATTCGTTCTGAATTCCAAGGATAGTCGGAACGTAAACCTTCATACACAATCAGTTCTTTCTTATGTTTTTTCGCTAGAGAGTATGCATAAAAAAAGGCATGGTTTGAATCAAATCGCCGGTAGGCCTGCATCCAATACAAGATGTACTTTCCGTTGTTTGCAAAAGGATTTTGGTTACAATTTCTGATTCGTTCTTCGGTCACGTTTATTAGAGTATTTTTGGATCTTGAATGCTTTGTTTTTTAACAAGCCGACCCTAGTTTAGGTTTTCGATGTGCTTATAATTTATGCTTTGTGACCTTATATCCAGCAAATTGATTTAATATCACCAGTTCTTTTTATCGATTACCCTGCCCATTGATTCAGAAATTTACACAAAATGGAGGGTTTTTAAGCATTAATCCATTTTTTTTTCCTTCAAATCCGATCTGGCATAAAACGGGTACCAATCTTGCACTGTAAGTAAGCAAATAACATGGAAAGGAAACATGGTAATATGAAACAGTATTTCAAATCAATCGCCTTCCTGCTCCTGGTTGTTCCGATGTTCCTTTTTGCAGATGAAGCTGCAACCGTCGCGAACCCGGCGCAAGAAACCGCAAACGCAATTCAAACTTTGACAGTCGGCTTAGACACTTTATGGGTGTTAGTTGCTGGTATGTTGGTATTCTTTATGAATGCCGGTTTTGCTCTCGTTGAATCGGGTTTTGCTCAATCGAAGAACACCGTGAACATCCTCGCAAAAAACTTTATCGTTTTTGCTGCAGCCACTTTCTCCTATTGGGCAATCGGTTGGGGTTTGATGTTTGGGGACGGATCTCCCTATATGGCAACAGAAGGACTTTTTTTCTTAGGCGGAGCTGATAACTCGCCGGCTATCGGTGATGCATACCAAGGTGTGTATTCCTCCATGAATTGGACAGGGGTTCCTCTTCTTGCAAAGTTTTTCTTTCAATTGGTTTTTGCAGCAACAGCAGCAACGATTGTTTCTGGAGCTGTGGCAGAACGAATTAAATTTCATTCCTTCCTTATCTTCTCCTTTATCCTTGTTGCCGTTATGTATCCATTCACAGGTCATTGGGTTTGGGGCGGTGGATGGATTTCCGCACTTGGTTTCCATGACTTTGCTGGATCTACCGTAGTACACTCGGTAGGCGGATGGGCTGCTCTTGCTGGTGCCATCGTTCTTGGTGCAAGGAAAGGAAAATTTTTACCAGATGGTCGAATCAAACCAATCCTTGGTCACAACATGACTTCAGCGGCACTGGGAACACTCATTCTTTGGCTCGGTTGGTTTGGGTTTAACCCAGGTTCTACTATGGGTGTAGGCGACGGAAGTGTAATGGCACATGTGATTGTGACTACAAACATTTCAGCAGCTCTTGGTGCACTTGCGTCCACAGTGACTGCTTGGATCATTTTGAAAAAACCTGATCTTGGTATGATTCTGAACGGGACACTTGCAGGTCTTGTTGGTATCACTGCTCCTTGCGCAATTGTTAGTCCAACATCTGCGGCCATCATCGGCGCTGTATCTGGAATCTTAGTAGTATTGTCTGTTCTTTTCTTTGACAAAATTAAAATTGATGACCCGGTAGGAGCAACTTCTGTTCACTTAGTCTGTGGTATTTGGGGAACACTAGCAGTGGCAATCTTCGGTTATGAAGGTGCACCAGCTGGAGTAGAGGTTCCTTCTATCTTAACACAACTTTACGGAATCTTAGCAATCGGTGGATTCACATTTGTTGTTTCTTTCGTGTTGTGGTATGTGTTGAAACTTGCTGGCGGAATCCGAGTGAGTGAAGAAGAAGAACTCAGTGGTTTGGATCTTGGGGAACACGGAGCAGAAGCTTACCCTGATTTCAATATCCGAGCTCGTGGTTAAGGGAATAGGAGTATAACATTATGAAAATGATCATTGCAATCATCCAACCACATAAGTTGGAAGAAGTTAAAGCAGAATTAACTAAAAACGAAATTTACCGTCTAACAGTATCGGACGTTCAAGGTTACGGACAACAAAAAGGGAAAACAGAAGTTTTTCGTGGTCACGAATATACTGTGAACTTACTTAGAAAAGTTCGATTGGAAATTGCCGTTAACGATGAATTCGTAAAACCTACTGTTGATGCAATTCTTAAGGCAGCAAAAAGTGGTGACGGAAAAATCGGAGATGGTAAGATCTTTATCTCACCTCTCGAAGAAGTCATTCGAATCAGAACTGGCGAAAAAGGAAAAAGCGCCATTTAAAACTTCCTTTTTGCAAAGGAAAAATCGGAAAACGTGTGGGGAATTTTCCCTACACGTTTTTTACGTTTTATCTTGATATAACAGTGACTAAATTCTCTGTTTCTTTCAAGTAAGGTAATATATCGGAAAAATTAAACCTGAGACCAGCTTTACGGTAACGGTTTATCAACCGAACAAATGGAATCGATTGTTCGTTGAACTCTACAGAGTCGATGATTGCATTTTCAGATTCAACTATGTAGGTAATACAGATATTTTTACCCATCAAGGTAAGATTCCATGTTAATCCACTTAAATCTTTAGGAAGAACTGGATCCAACTCGATTGCATTTGAAAAAACTTTAATCCCAAGCAAACACTCGTAAACTAATTTGATATAAATTCCGGGACCGCTGGAATAAACTCGCCATCCTCCTTCCAAAGGAATTTTTCCAGATATTAGTTTTTTGTAATCTTTGCCTGCTTCATAACGATCCAAGAATAAACCATCAGAACTCGAATAATAACAGTTAGATTGTCTTCTGTTTGCGGACGGAATTTTATTTTTGATTCCAATCGGATTTACTAAATTCAAATAATATAAAAGTTCTTCCGATTTACCTAGATGTGCCAATGCTTCACAATAACGTAGATGGGCATGGGTATACATGAGTCCGATTTCGCGACCAAAGTAACTGGCAGTTTCGGCACGTTTGAACTCTTTAGTTTCTCCATCTGAGTAAGAGATTGGAACATCAAAAAGCCGGACACCATCTGGGCCCATAAGCCATTCTTTGATAAGAGATAGGTGGGTTTCCACTTCCTTGTTATCTAAAATTTCAGACAAAATTCCATAAATCATAGGAAGGACACTATAACGAACTCCCGTTTTGTTGTCTTTCGGATGTAAGTAAAATTCTCTGGAATTTCCCTCACCAAAATATCTTAAACCGGAGAGGACAGAATCATCCATACAATGTTCTTTGATATTTTGATTTATAGTTTCTAATTCGGCTTGGTAGAGTTCTATATTTTTTCTATCGCCTGTTAGCTGATAGATTTTAATAAGTGCTTGGTAGGTGAGAGATTGTAATTCAGCTGTCCATGTGCTAACAACCTTTGTCCGAAATTCCTCGCTTACGGGTTGTAAGGAATCATTCCAATCGCCATTACCGTATATAGGAAGTTTTGTTCCCAAAACCAAGCGACTGTTAATTAAAGTTACTGCCTGATTGACTGCAGCAAGTATCGTTATAGGTTTTTGCCTTTGGGGTCCGCTTGTAGTTTCTTTCAAAAAATTTATATCTTGGGTTCGTTCTAAGTAAGAAGTTAGACTTAGTATAGGCCAATATACAATGTCTCCGTGAGAGTCAGCGGCTCTTATCGCTTTATCCCGAGGATAAAGCATAAACCACTGGGGCCAATCTCCATCTTCATTCTGTTCTTGGAATATATTTAAAAGTATGTTGCGGCAAGAATCAAAGTCACCAGTTGCAAGTAAAAATTCAAAAGCACCTTGGCATACATCTCTTGTGCCCCAACCCCCTCCCGAATATTGTTCCAGACCTCTTGGATTCAAATAATGGATGAGAGCATTTTGTTCAAACCAAGGAAGGATTTCTTGAATTTGTTTGATCGATTGCATTGACTTGTTATCCAATTTTTCCTCTTTGAAAGATGGAAAAAAAGTCAGTTTTTGGTTTTTTATCGCTAAACTTTCTTGTTGAGATTCATTTAAGTTTCCTTGGATTGTAAATTGGAAACTATCATTTATGGATACTTTGGCGGTAAGATATGACTGGCCTTTCGATTTACCGTCCAGGTATAAAAAACGATCATCAGCGATTTCCCAAGTATTGAGTTCTTCAGAGATAATTTTAAAACCTTTTCCATCTAATCTCTGATAAAGATTGGATTTTGGGTTTGGTTCTATTCGAAGTTCATTTTTGTTTTGAATTACCTTTGGTGGTAATTCTAAGGCACCGTTATCTCCATCGAGTGCGATATGAAAGGAAAATAAAAATTTTTTGGATGTTTTAGTATTAGTTTTTAATTTAAATTTTATTTTATGGTCGAAAGTTGTTTCCACTTGCACCCTAATTTCTTCAGCATTCCATTTGTAAATCCATTCCAAGTGATTTGGTTTCATTGCAAAAACAGAAGGTGAGTCTAAGAGAAAAAAATCTGAATGATCTTCCAAAAAAATCCGAAATCCATAAGACTGAAATAACCCAAGATAGCTGTGGTTACGCGATATGTATTGGTTAATACTTGAATGACCTTCGGTAAGTTGGGATAAAAATATGCCTTTCATATAACAAGTAACAGTAAGGGAAGATTCGTCTGGAACCATCGGTAGGCCGGTTCTTAGAATTTGTCCGTGAGGGCGTAAACAAAGAGATTCCTTCTCTTTTAATACAACGTGCGTTGATTCATCGGTAAAAAAAGATAAAATGGAGCTTGATTCCCTTTTTTCAACCTCTCGCCAAGGATCAGGAAAAAATGATTTTAGTTCCATTTCGTTTAAACTATCACCTTGTATTTGTTTGGCGTTAGTGAAAAGGCTAGGGATTGGTTTTTGAAACGAGGAAACTGTCTTAAGGTTATCGTTCCATCCCGTTATCATTTTTTTTATGAATATCTCTTTATTTTGAAATGAGGAAATGGTTTCTAAATGGGAGAATAAAGATCCATAAAAACAAGTGTTTTGTTGTTCATCGGGTTCTAAGGTAAAAGGTTCTCTTTCTAATCCAATGATGGAATGCTCACCTTGTCTACGTTTGTTTGTTAGTTGGTTTAAAATGCCATTGGGATACAAGTCAAGACCATCTGTGGCAAAATTTCGAATCGGTTCCGAACTAAATAAAAAACAAGCAGGGTTTTTCCCTGACATTAATTCGTTTTGTCTCGAAAGGACTCCATAACCGTAATCATTAGATAAAATTGGTTCATGGTGGATGTAATGGCAAACAAAGTATTCATTCAATCGGGAAGCAGCATAATCACAAATACCTATATCTTGTACATAAACCAAATCGCAACTGACAGGGTGATTGTTTTTGTTTGTGAGATCTACTTTGTATCGCCAAGTAGGTTGGTTCGGATGAAGTTCCAAATGTACCTGATAGTCAATTTTCTGGAAATTTCCTTGGGCAATAAAAATAAACTCCGAAATTTGGAATTCTGAATTTGATTTTGGTCCAAGTAAGGGGAAAACGATGAGGCTATTTTCTGAATGAATTCTCAAATAAAGGTTACTGACTGCTTGTTCCATTTCGTTCCCAAGATATAGATTAACCAGCAACTCGTTGAAACGAATGGAATGTACATTCCCATTATATAAAAATTTAAATTTTAGGCCTGAACTATTTTGAATGTTTTGCATCATGTGTGTGAGTTTGTTAAGTTTAGAGAAGAAAGAGTCCATTCTCCAAAATGAGAAATATTTAAATGGTAATCATATTCTAAAACTGTTTCTTCATCTTTGGCGATGACAACAGTGGTAACTCCCAATCTGTGAAATAATTTTAAAAGTTTTGAAATTTCATATTTCCCTAAAATGGAACCTGGTCGGTCAAGAATGAGAAACTTAGGTTTAACAAAGAGGATACGAATCAATGCAATTTTATATTTTTCAGCTAACGAGAGTTCTTCGTCCCATTCTTTTAAAGACCGAATTCCTCCAAACCTACGCACTAAAGATTCGAGACCCATATTCTTAAGTTCCTTTAGGATTTCTGAATCTGATACTTCTAAGTTTAGGTAAGCAGGCACAATTACATTCCTGAGTCTCCCAGGAGGAAGATAAGGTTTTTCTGGCAAAAATAGAATCTCATCCCAGCTAGGCTTTTTAATATTACCTTCGGAATGGTTACTAATACCTGCAATGGATCGAAATAAACTGAGTTTTACCGCATCATCACTAGAAGTGATAAGCCAACGTTCCTTTCTATGAATGGTTAATTGTAGATTATCCACAAGAAGTTTTGATCTGTCATTCGAATACAACGTAAAGTTTTCAAAACAAATTTCATTGGGACTAAAATTGGATTCTCGTTTTTGTTTAGCTTCTGTCCCGGATAGAGTCATGGCTGATTCTAAAGAATGTAATCGTTTGACTACTGCAGAAAATGCGGAGATGGATTGGAACTGAGTCACAATCAATGAAAAAGCATTGAGTAAAGTCGTAAAAGCAAGGGCAGCTTGTGTGATCACTCCAAATTCAATTTCTCCTCTCATATAGCTCGGCGCAATGATTAGCATAGGAATGATCTGAATAAAGTAGTTATAGTTATTTGTAAAAAAACTTAGACGTAAGTTAACAGAAATGAGTTTACGAAAATTATTCACTAACTTTCTAAGTCTTGATTTTAATCGGACAGACATCCTTGCTTCTCTGTGAGTCACTGCAATAGATTCCGCATGTTGGCGAATATGCAAAAGATCTGCCCTGTAACTTGCTTCCATATCTAATTGGTCATAATTAAGCCGAATGAGTGATTTACCAAGAAAAATGGTCGATACTGTTCCCCAAAGTGCATAGGCGACTGCCACCAAAAACAAAATTGGGTTAATACTCCAAAGAACCCCGGAAAAGGAAATTGCGGAAAATATTCCACCTATAAAAAGTAAGGTGAATGAAATGGTAGTTGTGGTAAATGCTTTCACATCATCAGTGATTCTTTGGTCAGGGTTTTCAATGCCTGGACTTCCAATGATTTGTTGGAATGTTCTTTCGGTTAAATAATTTTCAGTAAATTTCCAAGTGAGTTGTTCGCGCCATAAAATCCCCAATCGTTCTTCTGTATATCGATTTAACGAGCCTATGGCTGAAGAGATTACAAAGACGACAGAGTATAAAATGGCATTTGTATAAAATGCGTTTGTGTTTTTTTGTTCGATCGAAGATATAAAATCGCGGCCTACATAACTATTGATAACATTAAATACATTAAATAAAATCACAAGGGTTACCAAGGTAATCCCGTAACGAATGGCAGTTGGTCCTTGTTTGGATTGGATAAGTTGTCGTATTGTGTTTGTTAAACGCATCCAGTTTTGGGATGTTTTTCTACTTTTTTCTAATGGCATTGCTTAATGATTAGAAAAACAGAGTTTTTTACTAAATGCAAGGAGGATTTTACACTTCTATTGTTTCTATAGTAAGATCCGTGATTACTTGGTTCCATATTGACTCTAGGGTTACATTCCATTCAGAAGGTAGATTTTCTCTCATAGTGGAAATGAGAATTGGCACAAGTTTAGGTAATTCTTTTTTTGTAATGCCAAAAGATTCATAAATTGATTTTAGTTTTATAATTTCTTTTTTTAAGGATTCTGGATTTCCTAACTTTTCAATGATGGATTCAATTAAGGCAGAAAATTCATTTGGATTTAGTAATTCTTCTGTTTCTATCATATTTTTGTTTAGATTCTCTTTTACAAAACTACTAAGTTTGTCTAAGTAACATTGTATCCAATTGGGATTGTTTTCTAAAACATGATCAAGTGATTTCTGTATCATTAGTATGGAATCTAAATCTTTGAAACCAAGAACAGAGTAAGCAGTCATTTTTTCTGACTTACCACGAAGTTTGGTGATTACTTTTTTATTCACAGACAAAGAAGGTCCAATTAAGTTATAAATTTCATCGGAAACCAAAAAATTGGTATTTGTTTTTTTATTCAATGCTTCCAGGCGACTGGCCACATTCACTGTATCTCCGAGTACTGTTTGGCTTTTGTATTCAGAATGCCCAATGTCTCCGTAAATTACATTTCCTGCATGGAGTCCGATGCGAATGTCAAAGGTAAAATTAAATCTATCTTTCATCTCCAAGTTGAATTTCTTCAATTGATCAAACATACGAAGACAAGCGCGGATAGCTGAACGAATGGTTTCCTGTTTTGCTTTTTTTAAATTCTCTTCGTTCTTTATGGCTTCTTTTTTGTTTCCCATTTGGAAAAAAGCTAAGATTCCGTCTCCAATGAATTTATCAATTCCACCTCCATTATTTAGGATGGGTTCACTCATTTCTTGAAAAAAACGATTTAAAACAAATACAACGTCATAGGGCAAACTTCCTTCGGTAAAAGCTGTAAATCCTTTGATATCTAAAAAAAGAATCACAGAATAACATTCTTCTCCCGTTTTTGAGGATTTGGATTCACTAGTGACTGTTCTTAAATCTTTATTATCTTTAATAATTCTTCGTAAGGAAACATTTCCAAAAACTTCTGTTTGGCAGGCGAGCCGAATCTCCGAAGGCCAACCTTTCCTATCGGCCAATGTCTGTTCTCTTTCATTACGTGAGCTGAGTTTGTCTAGTCCCTCAGTGATAAAAACGCGGCAAGTGGTACATTTTGCATTCCCTCCGCAAAGATGGTAGAGCGGGTATTCGTGTTTTAGTGCCGTTTCAAGGATTGTGGCTCCTAGTTTTTCCGTTTTTAGAGGAGAGTTTTCTTTATCTTCAAAGGTAACAGTATACATGAATCACCGTATTTTATCCATTTTAGATTTGGATTTCTTTTGGGTAAGGGCAAGCCAGAAAAATATCGAGTTTTAGGAAATTTT
This sequence comes from Leptospira bandrabouensis, assembly GCF_004770905.1. Classification (NCBI taxonomy): domain Bacteria; kingdom Pseudomonadati; phylum Spirochaetota; class Leptospiria; order Leptospirales; family Leptospiraceae; genus Leptospira; species Leptospira bandrabouensis. Next base: position 2,019,898 of record NZ_RQHT01000014.1, read on the forward strand.
CCCAAATTTGTTAAAATTTGTAAAAAACTAATTGCATTAGTTAAATAAACTAATATCATTAGTTTTATGAAAAATACCTACCACAAACTAACTCTATTTTTTCCATTGATCTTTCCTTATCTGTTTTTGATGGATGGCCAATTATTCGGATCAACGACTGTTACTTCTTTCTTTCAGAGAGACGAAGGTAAAATTGCTTATTCCAAAATAGGAAATGGTAAAAGAAATTTAATTTTACTGCCAGGACTTGGTGACAGAAAGGAAAGTTATTTTGAACTAAGCCAAATTCTGGCAAAAGAAAATTCTGTTTATAGTTTTGATTTACGGGGGATGGGAGAATCCGATGTCAGTTTTTCCTCTTATGGACCCAAAGAAACGGCAGAAGACATTTTGGCATTTATCAAAGAGAAAGATTTAAAAAATGTATATATCATCGCTAATTCGATGACAGCTGCCTCGGCTGTTTACATTCGTTCGAAAGAAAAAAATCGAGTTCATGGACTCCTTCTTTCTGGTCCTTTCGTTCGCGATAAAGAGCCATTGTCTTTGGGAATGAAGGCCCTCATCCATCTTGCTTTTCGTGGACCTTGGGGACCTAGTGCCTGGGCATCATTCTATGAGTCTTTATTTCCAGTAAATCCACCTAAAGATTTAAAAGATAGATCGGAAGAATTAAAAATGAATTTAAAGGAAGAAGGGCGTATGGCAGCTGTTAGATCTATGATGTTTGCTTCCAAAAACGAATGCGAATTAGCTTTGCCACTTGCTTTTGGAAATGTCATAGTGGTCATGGGTTCTAAAGATCCTGATTTTGATTCACCCAAAGAAGAAGCTGAATGGATAGCAAATACTCTCATGGGCTCTGTAAAAATATATGAAGATGCGGGCCACTATCCTTTTGTGGAAGATCCCTCTCGGTTTTCTTCCGACGTACAATTGTTATGGCAAAAAAAATAAAACACAAACCGGGCCGTCCGAAAAAAGGCCAAAACCAAATCACAAGAGAATCTGTTTTGGATTTGGCTTGGGATTTAATTATGGAACAGGGTTTTGCCGAATTTCGTTTGGCGGGCCTTGCCGAAAATTTAGGAATTCGTACACCTTCGCTCTATAACCATATCCGTGACCTAGAGGATGTGCGTAGGGAAATGAAAAGAAGGTCTTTGCAGATATTAGGTGACAGGCTTTCTTTGGAGAACCTAAATCCAAATCAGGGCCGAAAACGGATTCCTGAATTTTTGAATCTATATCGAAGTTTTGCAAAGTCGCACCCTAATATGTATCCTTTGACCATTGAATCCACAGAATCCGATTTAGAATTAAAACCTCTGGGGGATCGGATTTTGTTTCTTTGTATGGAGGTCTTTGGATTTCAAAGTTTGGATGAAACGGCAGTCCATAGGATTCGGATTTTACGTTCCCTATTGCACGGGTTTATCGTTTTAGAAGAGGCGGGAGGTTTTGGCCGGACAGAATCCATTGAAGATAGTTTTCAGAAAATAACAGAATCATTGGAATCTGGTAGACTCTGGTAAAACTTTACTTTTCGGGAGAGGGTAAGTGCGAAAACCTGGGTAAAGAATTATGGCAGCACTTACAATCACACTACCAGATGGAAGTTCCAAGGAACTAGAATCGGGTAAATCCTTTTCCGATTTCATCCAAGCTCAACTGCCTTTCTTGAAAGAGAAAGCTTTAGCCGTTGTTTTGTCCGATGGTCGCACTGTTGACCTCTCTTTTATTCCTCAGGCAAACACCACGGTAAAGTTTCTCACCTTTGATGATAAAGAAGGTAAAGAAGTTTTCCATCATTCTTCTGCACACTTACTGGGAATGGCTGTCCAAAGACTTTGGCCTGAGGCAAGGCTCACTGTCGGCCCTGTCATTGAAAATGGTCCTGGATTTTTCTTTTATGATATTGATTTTGGGTCTACCATTTTAACCCCAGAAGACCTCCCTAAAATCGAAGCGGAGATGGCAAAAATAGTCAAAGAAGACCTCGTTGTCAAACGTTGGGAACTTTCCAAAGAAGAAGCCATTGAAAAATTTAAAAAAGAAAACGAACCTTATAAAGTAGAACTCATCCAAGGATTCGATTCCACATCTGTTTCGTTATACGGACAAGGGGAATGGTATGACCTTTGTCGGGGACCTCACGTGGCTCGTACGGGCCAACTCAAAGCTTTCAAACTCACTGCGATTTCTGGTGCCTATTGGAAGGGTGATTCCAAAAACAAACAGCTCACCCGCATTTATGGTGTCTCTTTTCCCACCAAAAAACAGTTAGACGAATATATTTTCCTCATTGAAGAAGCCAAAAAACGAGATCATAGAAAACTTGGGAAAGAACTGGATCTTTTTAGTTTCCAAGACGAAGCTCCCGGATTTCCTTTTTGGCATCCCAAGGGAACTGTCCTTTGGAACACTCTGGCTTCTTATATTCGAGAAGAATGTTTTAGACGCGGGTACCAAGAGATCAAAACACCTGCGATTTTAAATTCCTCTCTTTGGAAAAAGTCAGGCCATTGGGATAATTTTAAAGAGAACATGTACTTCACAGACATCGACGAAAGTGAATTTGCCGTAAAGCCAATGAACTGTCCTGGGTGTTGTTTGATTTACAAATACCATATGCACTCTTATAGAGAACTTCCACTTCGGTTTATGGAACTTGGGAATGTACATCGACATGAAATGTCGGGCGTTCTTCATGGACTTTTTCGTGTAAGGGCATTCACACAAGATGATGCTCATATTTATGCTCCACTTGATAAAGTGGAATCCGAAGTAGAAGACATCATTGATTTTACTTTTGATGTGTATAAAAAATTTGGATTCACCGAGTTCAAAACGTTTATTGCGACAAGGCCAGAAAAGTCCCAAGGAAGTGATGAAGATTGGAATCTCGCCACACAAGCATTACACGATGCATTGAAGAAAAAAGGAATCGAATACGGAATCAAAGAAGGGGACGGTGCTTTTTACGGACCTAAAATTGAATTCAATATCAAGGATTCCCTTGGTAGATTATGGCAATGCGGAACCGTACAAATTGACTTCTCTATGCCGAATCGTTTTGAACTCGACTTCACTGCTTCGGATGGAAAAAAACATGCACCAGTCATGATCCACAGAGCTATCTACGGATCATTGGAAAGATTCATAGGAATTCTCATCGAACACTTCGAAGGGAAATTTCCATTATGGCTCAATCCAACACAAATTCGTGTCTTAACTGTGGCAGAAGTTCATAATGATTATGCTAAAGAAGTATATCAAGATTTAGTAATGCAAGGTTTCCGAGTTGAGATGGACCTTCGGAATGAAAAGATCGGAAGTAAAATTAGGGATTCCATCCTAAAACGAAGCAGTTATACTTTGATTTTAGGGGATAAAGAGAAAGAAGCAGGATCTATTTCCTTCCGCCGTATGGGAGAAGAGAAAACAGAAACGGTTTCTCGCGATGGATTTTTATCTTTACTGAAAGGTGATCTTTAAATAAAGAAATTTCTTGACTAACCATTGGGGGGATGCACACTCCCTCCAGTGCCACAAAATCTAATCATCACCAAACAAGTCGAGCCGGTGACATACGATTTGGATCTTCCTATCCATCCACCGTATGATGCCCGTGATGCGTTTGATGCCATTCCCATGCAGCTTCTTCCTTTTGCAGAAGGTCTGACTGTGGGTTGGAAGGTGAGTCCAATGCAATTTGTGGATGGTCTCGGTCGTGATTTGAAATTTGATTGTCCAAGCATTGTCATCACAGGCGGGCAAAACCTAGGGGGAACACCTGTGGTTCTCTATGTGGTAGCTGCTTTTTATGATTCCAGAAATCGTCTTCTTTCTTGCCAAACGAGCGAACACATTGTCCAACTTTGGGAAAGTTATGATATCCCAGGACTTTGGAGTCGTTTTCCTTTTCCCATTACTGAAATTGCCAGAGCCTCTGTAGGAATTACTTCCTTTGGTTGGGAAGATCCGCATCCCAATCCCAATCAAAACCATCCCCAAGGGAAACCTAAGTCAGAAACTAAATATGAATGGAAAAGGGAAGGGGGAGTGGTGGGAACTTATAGTTTTCAAAAATGGAATCCTGGTACTGGTGAGCTTCTTTTTGCCACAGAACCACTCACGAATGAAAACCGTCTTCGAATCCGTTTAGAACGCAGAAAGAGCGAAGGTTTAAGTTACATAGCTCTCGTCCAGTCCCAATCCCCAGTGCAACCACGGAAATCCTTCGATAATTTGATCCAATATGCTTTTTACAACCAAGAGGGTAGGCTTTGCCACGGAGGTTCTTGTATGGGAGTGGGAAATCATGGAGATTTGGTCTCACTGGTTCCCATTTTGCCAGAAATTCTAGATTCCGAGGCCTTGTATTTGGAGCTTGTGGTCTGGGAAGGGCCCGCAGGGTCGCTTTAATCCTACTACCTAACATTTCCTAAAGAAATGTACTTGCGTGCTTAGTTTTTCATCCGAAATTGGAAATTGAAAGAAATTTCGGAGACTGAATGCAGAAACGGCCCAACCCTAGAGGGAACCCAAACCAAGATAAATTCGCCCACATCAGAATTAACGAACAAATTACCAATGTAGCATCGATCCGACTCGTCAGTGACGAAGGGTCTGATATCGTTACTCTGGACGAAGCTCTGAGAAGAGCTAAGGAAGCTAACCTTGATTTGGTGGAAGTCTCGGGTGACCAGGATGTTCACGTCTGTAAGCTGATCGATTTTGGAAAATACAAATTCGAACTTCTTAAAAAAACAAAAGAAGCGAAAAAGAAACAACACGTTGTCACGGTGAAAGAAATTAAAATCCGCCCGCGGATTGATAACCATGACTTCGAGATTAAGAAGCGTCATGCTTTAGAATTCTTGCAAAAGGGTGATAAAGTAAAAGTGACTCTTCGATTCCGAGGCAGAGAGATGGTTCACTCTGAAATTGGAATGAATATTGTTAACCGGTTTGTCGAGGACCTAAAAGAGCATGCCTCTCCCGAAAAAATGCCGGTACACGACGGAAAGACGATAGTGGTCGTGATGAACCCAATTAGTGAAAAACCTAAAGGATAAAAACAACTATGTATAAACTAAAAACAAATAGGGCAGCAGCCAAACGTTTTAAGTTTACCAAGTCTGGTAAAATTAAACGTGGTTGTGCGTTCCGAAGACATATCTTAGAGAAAAAATCTCCTAAGATGAAACACCAAAGCCGTGGAATGCACCTCATCCACGAAACCGATTATAACCGTGTAGAAAAACTTCTACCTTACGGAGGTTAAACGATGCCACGCGCAGTCAACGGAACCATCCATAAGAATCGTAGAAAAAAAGTTCTCGCTAAAGCAAAAGGTTTTCGAGGCGGACGTTCTAAACTTTTTAGAACAGCAAAATCTGCTGTGATGAAAGCAGGTCAATGGGCATACCGTGACCGTAGAAAGAAAAAGTCCGAATTTCGTAAACTTTGGATTACGAGAATCAATGCCGCAGTAAGAGAAAATGGAATGTCTTATTCAAAATTCATCCATGCACTTAAAACACACGGAATCAACTTAGATAGAAAAACTTTGGCTGATCTTGCTTACAACCACAAAGAAGTATTCAACGCCATCGTAGAAAAAACCAAAGTCGCTAAGTAAATTAGTGCTTGATTGGAATAGAATAGCTCGACTATTCTATTCCATCGGATTGTTATCATGTTAAAAATCGAAACCATTGAAGAGCTAGAAAGTAAAGTTGTTAAGGCTTTGGAGTTAATCCAAGACCTGAGAACGGAAAATGCACGTCTGGAGACGGAAAACGAATCCCTCCGCGCAGAAAACGACCAGATGAAGCTCGCAATGGAGGAGAAGGAACGTGAACTCAAAACACTTCGTTCCCAACTCCAAGAAGCAAACGATGAGTTAAACCAACTCCGCGAAAGAGAAGGACTTTTGGAATCCAAAGTCCACCAACTCCTTGGTCGTTTGGATGGACTTCCTACAACAGGAAGTTCGGCTCCAAAACCACAACCAAATACAGATTCCAATTCTGTGGGACCAGAAACACCTGCGGTTACTTCTCTCACTCCCAGTTTAGTCGCAGAAGAAGATGATGAAATTATCCTTTTGGATGAAGAAGAATCTGAGTTCCATACCGAGGAAACTCTAGAAAAATCTCCTGCCTCCGCATCCTTTGAAAAAGAAGAACTCGTTGTCGAATCGGAAGAAGAAATTCCGACTGTGGATATCGATGAAGATGATGACATCATCATTGACGACGATGACGAATCAATCAGCGTATTTGATGCTGATGACGATGATGATTTTTTAATTATCGAAGACGATCCTAAATAATTTGTATGGCAGAATCTGCCCCAAAATCGCAAAAAATAACCAAACAAATCTTTGGTGAGACGTATACCATTGTTGGCGAAGCATCCTCAGGATATATTTCTGAGGTTGCTGATTACGTGGAACAACGTCTTTTAGATTTAGCAAAGGCACTTCCAAACGCATCTAAAACTAAATTGGCAGTATTATGTGCTCTGAATTTAGCTGATGAACTTTTTCAAATGAAAGAAGCCTCTGCCAAATTAAACGAAAATCCTGAATTAGAAGAAAGAACAAAAAAGATCATTTCTCTCTTGGAAGAGGGGATCATTGGGGATCATTTTTGAATCCAATTTCAAAAGCAGATGCTAGAGAAATTCTAAAAAAGAACCTTCCGAATCTTCCAGAAAGGGAAGACCATGAGGCTGCGATTTTAAGAAGGTTATTCCCTCTATTACAAGGCAAATCCAAAATCATTACCTATTCGCCCGATCTATTGTATGAAGTAGATGTACTTCCTGTCATTGAATCTTGCCCCCTACCAAGGCCAACTGGATTTATTGAAGCTAGACATTCGGCGAAATGGTATTTCCCTCGGATGGAAGAGGGAAAAAAACTGAGGTTTCTACGACCCCATTCTTTTGTGAAGAACGACCTTGGGCTCTTTGAACCGATTGGAGATGAGGAGATCTCCGTAGAAGAAGCCGAATTGATTCTTGTTCCTTCCCTTGGTTTCAATGAAAAAGGATACAGATTGGGACGAGGTGGTGGCTATTATGATCGCATTTTAAATTCAGAAACTCTCCAAAAGAAAACAGTGGGGCTTAGTTTTTCTAAACTTTTTCCCGTCCCATTCCTTGCAGAAACTCACGATTTAAAAATAGGAAAAATGATTACGGAAATCCAGATTCATTCGTTTTTAGATTGAATCCACGTAGGATTCTGACACGATTCCAGGTAGCATATGGACCAAGAAACATTACTCACATCCCTGGCGGAAAAAACCAAAATGGAACAAGAGTCCGATTTGGGAGACTTGGAACAGTTCCTTACATTTACCATTGAAAAAGAATTCTTTGGCATTCGTTTGCTTCTAGTTCACGAAATTTTAAAACCAGTCCTCATTACAAGGATTCCGAACGTGGATGATTATATTTTAGGTGTCATCAACCTACGTGGTGAAATCATTCCTATTGTGGATTTGAAAAAAAGATTCCATGGAACTGATTCTGAAATATTTCCAGTTTCGCGTATCATCGTGATTATGTTAGATGAAAAGCGGATTGGTGTTCTTGTTGATGAAGTCAAACAGGTTGTAAAAATCCAAAAAGATTTTATCAGTTACACAACTGATGACTTGTCGTTAAACTATAGTAAGATGGTTGAGTCAGTATCTAGATACGAAGACCATTTGATTTTGAATTTGGATTTGGAACAAATTGTTGATTTTGTTTCATCCGCAAAGTAAAGAAAAAGGGATACGACATTGGCTGGAATTTTAGGCGAATACACAGAAGTTTTCCTGGAAGAATCAGAGGATCAAATTGAGGAACTAAATTCCAATTTGGTAAAACTCGAAAAAGACCATGAAAACCCAGAAATCATCAATGACATCTTTCGTGCAGCGCACTCTTTAAAAAGTTCTTCTGCTTTCGTTGGACTGTACAATTTATCCGATTTAGCCCATACGATGGAAAACCTTCTCCAAAAAATTAGAGAAGGTAGTTTAGAAATTAACGTTAAACTTGTTAATTTACTCTTTGAATGTTTTGATTTGATCAAACAGGTGATTGAAGGTGTTGCTAATGGTGTAAAGGTGGAAACTCCTTTTACAGACATGATTAAAAAACTGCAAGATTATGAAGCCTCTCCATCTCAATCTGGTTCAGGTTCAAATCCAGCTCTAAAATCAAACGAACCAGCGAAGTCAAAAGAAAGTTCTCCCTCTTCTATCACTTTAAATGAAGAAGAAATTTCGGAGATCCGTCAATCTTTGAAAGAAGACAGCGGTCAAACTGCTTATTCAGTTTCTTTAAAGTTGAAAGACGAAACTCCCATGCAAAATCTTCGCCTTCTTTTGATTTTGCAATCCGTAAAACAATCTGGCGTTATTATAAAATGTAATCCTTCCGAAGATGCCTTGGACAATGGACAGGGAAGTTTTGCATTATCTTTTGTTACTGTCACAAAACTTGGTAAACACGAACTTCATGTTCAATGTAATATCGATATGGTGGATACTCTTTCGATTGAGGAAATCAAACTTCCTGAAACAGAAATGGATGCTCTTGAAAAAAGAGAAGAGAATTCATCTCAAACAACTTCGGCAAACCAATCTACTGGTAGTCTTGAAACAGAAGAAAAACTTGTGACAAAAGGTTCGGCCAACTTTGATAAGGCGGTCACGGATTCTAAAGTAGTCATGAGAACTATAAAGGTTTCTTCTGACAAACTAGACCAACTCATGAATAACGTGGGAGAACTAGTGATCACAAACTCTGGATTTCAAAAAATCTATGATGATTTAGTGGCACAGTTCGGTGAAGATTCCTTATTCAATGAACTCAAAGGTAAAATTGATCAAATCAACCGGATTTCCAAAGACTTACAAACTGGAATTATGAACATCCGTATGGTTCCGATTGGATCTGTATTCAATCGGTTCACAAGGCTCATTCGTGATCTTTCTCTGGAAACTGGTAAACAGGTGAACCTGGTATTACGTGGGGAAAACACAGAACTTGATAAAAAAGTAATCGATGCCATTGGGGAACCACTCATCCATCTCATCCGAAATTCGGTGGATCATGGAATTGAGTCTCCTGCGGAAAGGCGAGCTTCTGGGAAACCGGAAGAAGGAACTGTGGAACTCAATGCCTACCAAGGTGGATCCAATATCCTTGTGGAAATTCGCGATGATGGTAAAGGTTTAAATAAAGAAAAGATTTTGAAAAAAGCCATCGAACGAGGGCTTGTGAACGAATCGGATGCACAGAATTTAGCAGAATCCGATATCTTCCAATTTATATTTGCACCAGGTTTTTCTACGGCAGATAAAATTTCTGATATTTCTGGTCGTGGCGTGGGAATGAACGTGGTCAATAAACTCATTGAGGAGTTTAAGGGTAAAATTCTCATTCATTCCGAAGAAGGGAAGGGATCGTCCTTCACCCTATCTTTCCCACAAGCACTTGCAATCATTCCATCCATTCTTGTGATTATGGAAGAGGAAGTATATGCATTCCCACTTTCGGAAGTTTCCGAAACGATTAAAGTCAACTTGGACCAAATCACAACTCTAGAAGGACACGAGATCATCAACTTACGAGGAGAGGTATTACCGATTTATCGTTTGAACCGAATCCTTGGCCTTGCCGACAAACAAGAGATTGTGGAAGTTCCTGTGGTCATCGTAAATTATAAAACAAGAAAACTTGGGTTTATGGTCGATGATCTGATTGGAAAACATGAAACTGTAATTAAATCTTTAGGTAAAAATTTCAAAGACATCCAAGGTCTTACAGGTGCCACCATCATGGGAGATGGAACCATCATCCTAGTGTTAGACATTCCAGGTCTTGTGGAAATTGCTGCCGATAAAGTGGATTGGACTGACAAATTAGTGGCTGGCGAGATGATGAAACGTGCCTCGACCATTCGTTCTTTGGAAATGTCTGATTCTGAATTTATGTTTAAATCCAACCATCCAACAAACCGCTATAATGCGAAGTTGATTGAGTTACGTGCTAAAGATAAGTCAAGAGTCAAAAAAGATAAACATAAAGTAGAAAAACATGTAATTGTACCAAAAGAAGAAGTGTTTACGGAAGAACCTGTCACTAACCCGAAAATCAAGACGGAAGTGGTCAAAACAGAAACAGAAGTGAACGGTGATTCTAATGAATCTTCCAAATCGGCAACAGCAACACTTGTGATCGATCATAAAACAGATGAAATCCATCGTTTGGCTGATGTCGCAAAAATCGAAAATGTTAAGTTAACCGAAAGGGAACAAGCCGCAGAAATCATAAAAGGTTTTGTGGAACAAAAAGAAGAAAGATTAAATCAAGTAACTGCCTTAAATTCGGAAGCTATTAATGAGATCATGTCTTCGAAAGATATCAAAAAACTAGAGAATATTGTAAATACAGGTATGATGAATGCCGGGGTCGTACTCTCTCAGTTAGTTGGTAAAGAAGTAGAACTTTTTATTCCTGAGATCAAACTCACTGATAGAGAGGGTTTGGCAAAAGAATTTAGATATTCTATGGATCAGTTTTTTGGAATGAAAATTCGTATGACAGGTGACCTCAATGGAAACCTACTTATGATGTTTTCCGAAGAAAATGGATCTGAAATTGCAAAAGAACTTCTTGGATCTGAAGATGCTAAGTATGCAGATGGAAACCAACACAAACTATCAGAAGATATGGTATCCGTATTATCAGAAATTTCAAATATCGTATGTTCCAGTGTCATGAACTCCCTTTCCAACAAATTGAAAAAGGAAATCCTTCCTTCAGTTCCGGAGATGATTACAGGAAGTTTTATGGATGTAATCGACATTGTAAAACCTGAACGAACCAAGTTTTTGTCCATGCATACAGAATTTAACCACCAAGGTAGTAATTTAATTGGTGTTTTAGTATTCCTACCTGACTTTGATGAACTGGTAGATTTGATTCATAAATCATGAATAAAAAACCTACAGTTGTCATTATTGATGATTCACTCCTTGTAAGGAATATCTTAAGTGATGCCCTCACCAAAAAGGATGAAGTACAGGTGATTGCTACCGGGAAAACCGGGATGGATTGTATTGATTTAGCCGGTAAGTTAAAACCAGACTTTATCGTTTTAGATATTGAGATGCCGATCATGGATGGGCTTACGGCCTTAGCTGAAATCAAAAAATTAAAATTACCAAGTCATGTGATCATGCTTTCGGTTTTAACCCAACATGGGGCTGATGCTACGTTTAAAGCTTTGGAACTTGGTGCTGTTGATTTCATTCCTAAACCATCCAGTGGGAATCAGTTTTCGCCAGAAGATATTGCTGCGGTTTTGTCCGCAAAAATCAAAGGGTTTTCGGATTCAAAGCAGCCGAGCATCGAAGTTCTCCTAAGGCCCGAGAGAACCGAACGCCAATTAAATAAAAGTTTTCAAAAACCAATCAAAGTAGAGGCTATCGGAATTGGCACCTCCACGGGAGGGCCGAAAGCTTTGCAGACTGTATTTGCAAGTATTCCGGAAGACTTTACGAAACCTATCTTTGTTGTGCAACATATGCCAGCAGGGTTTACGAAGGCCTTTGCAGACAGATTGAATTCATTGTCTAAGATACAAGTTAAAGAAGCAGAAGATGGTGATCTGGTACATCCAGGCACTGCTTATATAGCTCCCGGTGATTACCAAATGAAGGTAATTACTAAAGGAAGGGATCATGTCATTGAGCTGAACCATACGGGGCAGGTCAATGGGCATAGACCGTCCATCGAAGTATTGTTTGATAGTTTGGTTGAGGCTTACGGGGGAGATCATCTTTTATCCATCATCATGACTGGTATGGGAAAAGATGGATCACAAGCCATCACCAACATTCACGCCAAAGGTGGTATTACTTTGGCGCAGAATGAAGCAACATCGGTTGTGTACGGAATGAACCGAGTTGCTGTAGAACTAGGAGGGATAGATTTTGTCCTTCCAGTGGAAGATTTAGTACCAAAAATGATTGAATTATTAAAGTCGAGAGGGAATTAACATGGCAAGAATTTTGGTTGTAGATGATGCAAAATTCATGAGAACGCTCGTAAAAGATGCGTTAGTTGGTGCGGGTCACGAGATCGTAGGTGAAGCTGAGAATGGTAACATTGCGGTAGAACAATACAAAAACTTAAAACCGGATTTGGTTACTATGGACATTACCATGCGTGAAAAAGATGGAATTGAAGCAACGAAAGAAATTATTAAATTTGATGCTTCTGCCAAAATCATTATGGTAACGGCTCTTGGTCAGGAAGATTTACTGGCAAAAGCAATCAAGATGGGTGTTAAGGATTTTGTTGTAAAACCTTTCCCACCAGAAAGATTGCAACAAGCGGCAGCAAAAGCACTAGGTTTATAAATCGTGTCCCAATCCCCGGAGTTTATCGTCCGGTGGCAGAACCAGGACGGAGGACTGACAGAAGGACCTTTAACGGTTTTATGGTCTCTGATTGATAGTTATAAGGTGGATATTTTTGAAGTCTCCCTTTCGCGTATCACATCCGATTTCATTCAATTTTTGAGAACCAGTCAGTCCTTATCGATTGAACTTACTTCCGAGTTTGCCGTGATGGCATCTCATTTGGTATATTTAAAATCCAAAGCCTTGTTACCGGATCCCGGTTTTGAGGAAGAAGATTATGACCCACCCCTACCGAAAGAACTAGTCGATAAATTACTCGAACACAAAAAGTTCCAAATGGCCGGACAACGTTTGGCGGAACTGGACAGGCTGACGGCCGGAATGTTTACCCGGGAAACTAACCAAGTTTTGGATGAAACCGAAGTTTGGTTGGATGTAAGCCTTGTGGATTTAATCTCCGCATTTAATTCGATATTGGAACAAGAGTCTTCCAATGAAATGGAAGACCTAGTGCCAATCTACGAAGGAGTAAGTCAATACTCCGTTGAGGATAAAATGGCCTATTTACAGGGTCTTTTAGAAAAAAACGGGGAAATCCATTTTATGGATTTGTTCGAAACAGAAAAACCGGAAAAAAAAGAAATCGTCGCTGCCTTCCTTGCCGTATTAGAAGTTGTTAAAATCCGAGTCTGCAAAGTCATCCAACACGCAGTTTTCGGTGAAATCAAAATAGTCAAGGTTTAGATTCATTTGGAAGAAAGAACGTATACTAAGGGCCTTCTTGAGGCGCTTCTTTTTTTATCTTCAGATCCAATCAAATTGTCTGCGCTTGCCAAGTCTGCTGGGATCGAAAAAACGGAAGCCCGGGAACTCCTTGATGAACTCATCCTTGATTACCAAGAAAAAGAAGGCGGTTTTTTGCTCAGAGAAATCGCCGGTGGTTATCAGTTTATCACCAATCAAAAATACAGCGAAATCTTAGCTCATATCTTTAAAGATAAAAAAAGAGAAACCCTTTCTCGTGGAACCCTAGACACACTTGCCATCATTGCTTACAAACAACCGATCACTTTGACAGAACTGGATGAAATTCGAGGAGTTTCTTCTCGCGCTATGGTAGCAAGTTTAATGTCTAAAAAATTAGTCAAAGCTGTGGGACAAAAGGAAGTTCCGGGTAGACCTACATTGTATGGAACTACCAACGAATTTTTGTTACACTTTGGTCTCAGTAAACTCACAGACCTTCCTACACCTGTGGAAGTGAAGGAACTTAAATTTGAAGAATTTACGCCTGAATCCATTATTGTGACTGATGAGACTGAAATGAATCCTGATTTTGATACAAGCACACTACCGGATGAATTACAAGAAGAGGTTTAAATGAGTAGTGCAGAAGAAGAACTAAAAAAACTCCGTGCTGGTATCGATTCATTAGACACAGAAATCATAACACTCATTCAAAAACGGGCTGGTTTTGCCCAGGAAATTGGTCGTGTCAAAAAAGAATCAGGTGGTCCTATTTACCGTCCTGATCGTGAAAAAGATGTATATGAAAAAGTAACAAAATTATCAGGGGGCCCACTTCCTTCTTCTGTGATTCGTGCAATTTACCGAGAGATGATGTCGGGAACTATCGCCTTAGAACACCCGTTAAAGATTGGTTTTTTAGGCCCTGAAGGAAGTTTTTCTCATTCTGCACTTCGTTCCAAATTTGGAAGTTCTATTGAAGCAGTTCCTCAAACTTCGATTCCAGATGTGTTTCGAATGGTGGAAGAGGGGAAATTGGATTACGGAGTGGTTCCTGTAGAAAATTCCACAGAAGGCCAAGTCAGTTCCACTTTGGATATGTTTTTAGAAACAGACCTCGTCGTATATTCCGAGTTATACCAAAGAATCTCGTTTTCACTGCTTGGATTTGAAACCGATCTTTCTCTTGTGAAAAAAATCTATGGGATACGAATTGGAAACGAACAATGCCGCAATTGGATTTCAGCAAACCTTCCAAATGCAGAAGTTGTGGATACATCTTCTACTGCGATGGCGGCAAAGTTAGTATCCGAAAGAAAAGACGGCCTTGCCATTGCATCCAAAATAGCTGGTGAAATTTATAATTTAAATGTAATTGCGGAAGGGATTGAAGATTATTCGGGAAACACCACTCGGTTTCTTGTGATCGGCAAAACAGAATCCCCTAAAACAAAAGAAGATAAAACTTCGATTGTGTTTTCGATTCCAAACCAAACTGGCTCTTTGTTTGCAGTTTTAAAAACTTTTAATGATGCTTCGGTTAATTTAACAAAAATTGAATCTAGGCCACTAAAACGTAACTTATGGGAATACCATTTTTTTGTAGATTTTATTGGTCATAAAGAAGATCCAAAAATTGCTGAACTTCTACAAAAAGTAAAATCACAATGTACTTTGTTTAAACTATTAGGTTCTTATCCAACTGCCGGATCTTTTCCTACATGAACCTCTCCAGAGTTATGATTTATGGAATGGGCCTTATGGGAGGATCCCTTGCCCTCTCAATTCGCGGGAAATTTCCCGAAACAAACATTACGGCAGTGGTTCGTTCCGAAAAAAGTAAACATACAATTCTAAGTAAAAAATTAGCAAACCATGTGGTTTTACAAAGTGAAATGGAATTACCTGATTGGTCTAACTATGATTTGGTGGTTTTTAGTACTCCTGTGGAATCCATTTTAAAAATCATTCCTACACTTCCAAAATCTGGAAATACCATTTTTATCGATTTAGGATCTACCAAAGAAACAACGGTTACGGCTGTGGAATCTTATTACGGGACGCAAACTCACAATTATATTTCTACTCATCCGATGTGTGGTTCAGAACAAGCTGGTCCTGATGCCGCTGTAGAAAATTTATATGTGGATAAACTTTGTATCTTAACGAAACCAAATTCGGCATCTGGTACAAGTTTGGAATGGGTGCGAAGTTTTTGGGAAAGGGTTGGATCTTGGACCATAGAGATGGATTCGAAATCACATGATGAAACTTTAGCTTACCTTTCTCATCTTCCTCATGTGGTATCCACCATTCTTGTGAATGTGGCAGGTGCCAATTTTAGGACCATGCAAGAAGTGACAGGGATCTCCAAGCCAATTACAGGTGGTGGGTTTCGGGATATGTCAAGAATTGCTGGATCAAATCCTGAAATGTGGATTTCGATTTTTAAAGAGAATAAAGATTTTTTACGTAAATCGATTGACGATTTTATTTTCCAACTAACAGAGTTTCGCGATTTATTGAAACCGGATTCACCTTTTGACGAAAATAAAATGCGAAGCCTTTGGGAGTTGGCACAGTCAAATAAAGAAGAAATTCGAAAATCAAAATGAAGTTTTTAAAAAACCTAAATAAATTGAGCGGCTGTAAGGCGGCCATTCTTACCAACCAAAGTGCATTTGGTTTTCGTGGAAAATACCATTACCAAACCTATTCTGAAATTTTTGATTTAAAAACTATATTTTTGCCGGAACACGGACTGTTTGCCGAGTTACAAGACCAGGTGAGTGGAGATGAACTAAAATATCTTTTTGGAAATATGCAGATAGTGAATCTATATGGGAAGGAAGAATCAAGTTTAGTCCCACCAAAAGAAAGTTTAAGTAATGTAGATGTGATCATCATTGATATTAAAGATGTTGGTTCTAGGTATTATACTTTTTTAACAACAGCCTATTATATTTTATGTGAGGTTTCTCGTTTAAAACAGAAAACAGGAAAAGCTCCACTTTTTTTAGTCATCGATTCACCCAATCCGATTGGCAAAAAGATAGAGGGAACTCCTCTGCAAAAAGAATTTGAGTCTTTTGTAGGTGTTACTTCTGTTTTGCACAGACATGGTCTCACCCCAGGCGGATTATTGTCCTATTATAATGAAACCTTCCAGTTAAAGGTAGATGTGATAGTGGTTCCAGTCGGTGTTATCCATCCAAAATCAGTATCAAGTTTTGAATGGGTTCCTCCTTCACCAAATATCCCAACGCAGAATACTTGTTTGGTGTATCCAGGAATGTGTTTATTGGAAGGAACCAATTTATCAGAAGGAAGAGGAACAACCAAACCTTTCGAAACCTTTGGAGCACCTTATTTAGTTGGTAAAGCAAAAGAGGAATTGGATAGACGATTGTCTTCCCACCAATCTGGAAATTTTATTTTACGGAACTTACGATTTTTACCTACATTTCATAAGTATGTTGGTTCCATTTGCGAAGGTTACCAACTCATGGTATTAAAACCAAAACAGTTCCATTCTCTTTATTTTATATTATACTTTTTGAAACAAGTAGCAGAGTTATTCCCCAAAGACTTTGATTATTTAAAAGGAGTGTATGAATTTCGTTCTGATCGCCCAGCGATTGAACTACTTGCCGGTGATTCTACTCTTTTGGACTATTTATATGGCAAAGTCACTGATTCCGATCTAGAAATCTATTTGCAAGAATCGGAAAGTCTTTGGACAAGGGCAATAAAACCGTTTCGATACTAATTTTTTTAACAAAATGGTGTTGCCGACCGACTAAAGCGTAGGTATACAATCACCATGACAAGAATGTTTCGAACCATTTTTCTAGTTTCCCTTATGGCAACGCTGCTTACCAACTGCGGTTATAACCGCATCCAAGAGTTGGATGAAGAAGTGACTGCTTCTTGGGCCGAAGTTCTCAACCAATACAAACGAAGATCTGACTTAGTACCCAATTTGGTTTCTGCAGTCAAAGGATTTGCCAACCAAGAAAAAGACATTATGAAAGGAATTGCGGATGCAAGAGCAAAAATTGGATCCATCCAAGCAACTCCTGAACTGGTGAACAATCCTGAAAGTTTAAAACAGTTTGACCAAGCACAAGGTCAATTGGGATCTGCATTGTCTAGACTTCTTATGATCCAAGAAAACTATCCACAGTTGAAATCAGACCAACATTTTTCTGATTTGATGGCTCAGTTGGAAGGAACAGAAAATAGAATTACTGTAGCAAGAAATCGTTTTATCAAAGCAACCAAAGAATATAATGTGTACATCCGTCAGTTCCCTGCGGTGCTTACTGCAAAAGCCTTTGGTTATGATGCAAAAGCAACCTTCACTGTGGAAGACCAAAAAACAATTGAGAATGCTCCGAAAGTAGAATTTTAATTCAGAAATAAAAGATTAATTGAATATAAAATTCAACGCTTATTACAAATTGGATTCCTACTTAGCGTAACACTTACGTAAAGTGAATCGATAGAACTTTCGTTTATGATACAAAGCCGGCAAATACGCCGGCTTTTTTTATTTAGAACTGGAAGTAGAGGAAAGGACTCGATACGGTCACACTATAGATAATAAAGGAAGTGATATAGAGTAAAATACAAGATGGAATTAGAAAGTATAAATTATCGGTAATAAATTTAAATCTGTCTTCATCTCGATCTTGTAAAATATCTACTAAAAATAAAAATGCAACTAAGATCACAAGACTGATACTCATCTGAGGGAACATTCCGGATGCTCCCGTAAAAGCACGTTCTAACATGATATTGGCGATACCCATTCCCGTGGATACTTCTGGGGTTGCTTTGGCTCGAAAGAAAAAACAAGATAAAACAAAAATACCAACAGGATAAATTGGTTGGAGAGAACGTGGGACTCTGTTCCAGGCATTGCGCATGGATTCAAATTTAAATACGAATTTTTCTACCACCATCATCGTAGAGTGGAGAGTTCCCCAAAATACAAAGGTCCAATCGGCTCCATGCCAAATTCCTGAAACAAAGGTTGTAATGAATAAATTTACATAAGCCATAATTTCCCCTCTTCTGTTTCCGCCGAGAGTGATGTACACATAGTCACGTAACCAAGAGCTAAAGGAAATATGCCAACGCCTCCAGAGTTCGCTGAGAGTGCCTGATAAAAAAGGACGATCAAAGTTTTTTGGAATATGGAACCCAAGGATCCTTGCGGTTCCTATGGCGATGTCAGAGTATCCGGAAAAATCACAATAGATTTGAACTGCAAAAAGAGAAGCTGCTATCCACATCGCAATCCAATTGTATTCCATTGGACTTGCGTAAACAGGATCGATCACATAAGAAATAGGATCCGCAATAAAAGTTTTTTTGAAGATTCCCCAGAATAGTTGTTTGAGGCCTTGTTTTAAGTTTTCTTTGGAAAAGTCTTTGGAATCTAAAAATTGGTGTAGGACATCGCTGGCACGTAAAATCGGACCTGCCACGAGTTGCGGAAAAAATGCGAGAAAAAGTCCAAAATGAAAAATGGATTTGGCTCTTTCCACCACACCTTTGTAAACATCAACAGCATAAGACACCGCTTGTAGGGTAAAAAAGCTGATTCCCATAGGAAGAAGGATTCCTGATTTTTGCACAAATTCAGGATCACATGGTGTTAATGAAAAAGTTTGGTTCCAAACAGTTATGGAGAAATCCAAATACTTAAATACAAATAGTAAACTTAAATTACTCCAAACGGCAACGTTTAACCAAAAGAGCTTTTTTCCTTTTGAGGAGGCAAATTCCATGTAATCCACAGCAAGTTTTGTAATCACAAAGGAAAATACGAGGAGTATTAAAAAGGGAATTCGAAAGATTGCATAGAAATACAAGCTAACAATGAATAACCAAAGACCCTGGAACCTTTTTGGAATCAAAAAATATACAAGGATTACAACAGGTGCAAAAATCAAATAGTGAACAGAATTAAAAAGCATATTATTTGATTTCCTTTAGGGCCTCAGCAATTGATTCGGCTGCCCAAAGATTTCCCAGTTTTGTTAGGTGGCCATCGCCAGGAATATAGTAATCTTGAATTCCTGCTTTTTTTGTTTGTCCATGTACTGTAAATTCACGGCCGCACATTTTGTCAGTATAAGGTAGAATGTCCAAAGTTTTGATTCCTTTGGAGTCTAAATACCTTTTGGCGCGAATGGCATAACCACCGAGCGCATTATATTTTCCCAATTGTCGGCAATACACTTCTTCGATTTGCATGGGAAGGATCACTGGAACAAACTTGTATCCTCTTTCTTTGGAAAGTGTTATCATTAAATCATAGGCCCTTGTAGTGGTTTCAGGAAGAGGTTCAAGAGAATTCGGATCCACTGGAGTATCAGAACATAACACATTTAAATTTTGAAGAGGAGTGGGACAAACAAACTCTGTTTGATCTTCGCATTTCTTTTGTTTAACAGGAAGTATAAATGTTTCTCGTAAATATACGAGAGGAGAAGTCGAAAGTAATTCTGTATCAGCTTTCACTAAGTATTTAGTTTGTGCAAACTTAACTTTGGTTTGTTCATAAGCAAGTTTTAGGGCTTGCAAAAGATAAGAAACTCTAGTCAGTTCAAATTGAATGCGAAAGTTCTTTTTCCATACAGGGTCATTTTCATGAAGGGCATCGTTTTCATCATCGGGAAGGATACCTTGGGCACGTAATTCCTCTGGCATCGTAAAATCATTAGGTGAAATAAAAAACAAAACAGTTTGGATATTGTCAATTTTTGTAGACATATCTTTAAGTCGTTTGTAGGAACCAAGGGAACCATAAGCATCTACGCCTAAATTCAGTGTTTGGAAACTTAATCCGTTCTCTTCAAATCCACCGAGCCTAGAACAAAATGTATCTTCATCAGAAACACCAAATCCCATCACCAAACTATCCCCAAGACAAACAAGTTTCGGTTTTCCTGGAATGGGTTCTTCCTGCCCTCTCAGTCCCAGAGAATTGGTTGTGAACTGTCCTTGCCAAAGATCGGCATAGTGACGAACAAAACGACTTTCGTTTGGTTCTAAAGTGACTCCATATTCAGGATGGTAGGCATGCAGAAGTTTGACATCGCGGTAATAACGTAAGGCAGGCGGATTGGAAGCTCGTAAAATCAACTCCAAGGAAAGTAACGCCAACGGGAAAAATAGGACAATGGCTCCCCATCGTTTCCAGTTTTGAATCATATCCCTCTAAACTTTAGAATTCATGCTGGGAATCAAGCATTTCTAAGGTAAATTTAGGAAGTGCTTGGCTATGGCATCGGCAAAAAGTTCCGCGAGCGCAGGGCCCGGATGACCATCGCCCGGGATATAAACCGGTTTTCTTTCTTTAAATAATAACTCAGTTTTGGTACGGAGGTCTATCGTTTTTACTCCCTGTTCGTTAAAGAACTCTTTAGCCATTTCATAATTCCTATCTTTGGTATCGGGGTAACCTTCTTTTGACATCCCCCAACTGAAAAGTATAGTTAGTTTTTCTTTAGGAACCAATGGGTCGCTAAAAAATTTTCTTAAATTGGAATACGTGATATGATTTTTGGGATAGAGGATTGGCTTACCGTACGAAGTGTACACATTTGTTTGGGGGGGTGGGAGTAGGATTCGATAGAAATAAGAATTTTTTGCTAGAAAGTAATGAATGGGATAAAGATATCGTTTGATTCCCACTTTTTCTCTTTCATCGTCAATGAAGTCGGAAGGATTCCAGATCCAATAAATCTTTTCTGGAAGATTCTCTTGATTTTGGGATTTCAGAGACTCTTTTAGGATTTTTAAAACTCCATTAGTTCCGATGGCATCCACGGCAAGTAATCGAGATTCTAATTTGTATTTGGATAATAAATAATAGGTGGGAGTTTCGTTGGTGGGGAGTCCATAACCCATCGCCATAGAATCTCCGATGAACCAGAGCTTTGCGGATTTTGTTTTCTCGGAGAGAACTCTTTCTCCCAAATCATTGGTTTGGATGTCCCAAGTTTTTCCATCTTTTCGAATAAAACTAGCTTTCTGATTGGGACAAAGGCGAATTTCAGAGAAATCATACAAACAATGTAATTGTCTATACCGAATTTCATCAGTATCAGCTTTAGATAAGAGTCTAAAACAAACCTCTCCCATTAAAAAAATGAAAAGAGGAGTGATTGTGAATAAAAATATTAGTTTATAGAATTTTTTCAATGAGAAGGTAAAAGAAAGAAAGGTTTCCAATATAAAGAAGCATCACTAAAAAACCCATTGCAATTTGAAAGATATAAGCGGAATACGAAAATCCTTGGTAGGCAAGATAAGCTGTAACACCTAATACCATTTCTGGAACTAATACGTAGTAGGCGACTTTTCCCCACATCTTTACATTTTGAGGATACCAAGATCCTAAAATCCACATAGTGGCTTCCGAGGTTCCAAAAATAGCTAATGCAACAATTCCAACCCAAAGGCAAGTTCCTACAATCGAAACTGACATCTCCTCCAGTTTGATTCCCGTATACACGCAGATAAAAAGTGGGATGGCCCAAAGTCCTGCCATATACCCAGATACAGTTCCAATTTTCAAAAAACCATCCTCAGGGAAAACTAAGATTTGTAAGGCGCTAGAGAGAAACCAATCGGGAAATATCATAAGGATCGATAAAGGAACCAAAAATTTCCAAATACGAAACGGAGTATGCCAACGAAGTAACAAACTTAAACCAGCAAAACTGATATGAAATAACAAGGTGAGGGAGGCAAGTTTGATTCCGGATGGACTTTGTGACCAATACATAACAAATCCGGAGATTATACTAAATACTAAAAAATACAAAGCCAATAGGAATTCTTCTGCAAGGAACTTAGGTTTCATCGCTTCGAAGTTTAAGGATGATTGGAAAGGATGCAAGTCGAAACTGAAAGGAATTGATACGAAAAAATGAAAATGCGAAGATGATCGATACTTGGGAGATACTGGGTTCGAACCAGTGACCTCTACCATGTCAAGGTAGCGCTCTAACCAACTGAGCTAATCCCCCAAGGTAAAACCACTTCACCAGAGCCGAGCCCACCGTAAAGTACGATTTCGAAGCCGGTTCCGGATAGAAAAATCTTCGCTCATCCGGTCCGCTAATCGGTTTGGTTTGGTAAGATCAGGAATTAAAAGAACCAAATTGTCTTTGGCTCGGGAAAGGCCAACATAGAGAATCCTTCTTTCTTCCGCTTCATCTATATCTTCTAAGTCTTCACTCCAGCCAAATACCAAATCCAGTAGGACGGTGGCAAATTCTAATCCTTTGGCACTATGGATGGTCATGACTTGCAAAGGAGGAACTCCATTTTCGATCCACTCTCTTTTTCTGTAGTTACTGCGAGTGAGGATCACAGCAGAGGAATCCATATTATACCAGTCCTTCCAAATTTTTATAGGATCTTCTTTGGAATCTTTAATTCTTTTTACAAGAAAAACCCCTTTTTCTTTGCGGAAGGTTTTTACCTGTTTGGTGATTTTCTCTTTATTTTTTTTTAAGGGAAGTAAAGAGGATTGTATGATTGAGTTCTTAGAACGATAGTTAGTGGATAAAAAGAATTGGATCACATTAGGAAAATGATGGGGGAATTCTAAAAAAGGTTTGGGAGTGGCCCCGCGAAATCCATAGATGGCCTGCCAATCATCCCCGACTACAGTGATGGATTGAAAATCCATTTTTTTTATGATTTGGAGTTGGACTTCATCCGTATCTTGAAACTCGTCTATAATCAAAGTTTTCCATTTGTTTTTGACTGCATTTGCAGGTTCTGTATCCAGAAACTTTAGGAAATCAAAAATCAAATCATCAAATTCAAAATAATAATTTTGATTTTTCCATAATTGGAAAGAGGTTTGGAATGATACGTATTTTTCTAAGGAGAGTTCTCTAAAATATTTGGCATTATTTTTAAATAAGATCGGAAAGGGGATTCCTCCAATTTCAAATTGTATAGGACTTAGGAATTCTTTTATGATCTCCCATTTTTTATATTCACTTAGTAGTTTGTATTTTGACCAGTCTTTTGAATGGTCGTAATGTTTGAGTGCAAAGTAACAAAACGCATGAAAGGTGGAGATATGATACTCTAAAGAAAGACCTTTTTTCTTGCACCTTTCTTTAAATTCATGGGTAGCTTTTTTGGTAAAGGTAACTATAAGAGTATTTTTTGGTGGAATGGATTTTTGTTTTTCTCTTTCTTCCAAAAGCCCAACCATCGTTGCCGTTTTCCCGGATCCAGCACCAGCAATCACTTGTTTGATGGGATGAGTTGACTCTATAATGGACTTTTGTTCTTTGCTCCACATATATACATAAGCGGAAAGAAATAAGAGATTGGTTCTAGTTTTTTAAATTATTGTTTGAAGACAGCGCTGTCTTCGTCTTCTTCTTCCTTGAGATCGTAATATCCATAAATAAAACTGGAACTTGCTTTCACTTCCATTCCATAAAAATGTTCGGAAATTCTGCCTGATTTTGTAACTTCTAATTTGTATTCTTCTGCTAGAAATTTCATTTTATCCATAGAGATTTTTTCATTAATTTTAGGACCGAAACCTGATTCCGTTTTTGACCAATCTACTATAAAAAGTCGCCCGCCAGCTTTCATAGACCGAATGAGTCCATCCATCGCCAAACCAGGATTAGGGAATGTAGATAGGGAAAGGGAAGCAAATATGATTTCGGGAACAGGTACCCATTCTGGAAGTAGGGGGTGGTCGGACTGGTCAATATGGAAAGGGGTGAGTTGTTCAATGCCCTCCATGAGTTTCCGCCGTAAAATCATGTCGATAATCTCTTGTTGGCATTCGGCGGCCCAAATCCATACATGGGGAAACCACTTTCTAAATTCAGTGAAGTAAAATCCTAGTCCACTACCAAAGTCCACGAGGTTATTTAGCCCCTTCCAATTGAAAAATGCATACACATCCTCTGGTGGACAGACTTCTCTCCTATGGCTAGAAAGTAAGTATTCCTGGTAATGGGGAGAACGGTAGTATTCCATGTCGGACATAATGACAATTCTCACAGAAAAGCAGGGAAAGTACAAACGAAAAATTCAATTAGGGGACCTTTACCACCGAAAATCTAAGTATGAAGTTCTCGATTCAGCTCTGGATGGTTGTGCTACTCTTTTCTTTCGTTCCGGTTTCTGGAGACTCTGGATTTGAGGAAAGTCGTTATCCCTCCATTGCCAAGGCCATTCATGTTAGCCTATTACCTGATAAAAAATCGGTTCGTTTAGATTGGGATCCGCCCAAACTAGAAGGTGAAATCATTGTGGCCCGGTCCACAGTCATGATTGATAGTCCAGACAAATTGTACATTGCCGATTCTTTAGGTAGATATAAAACTTCACCTACTAGTCCTACTCGCGTTTATTTTGATTATAATTTAAAACCCGGAACCTATTATTATGCAATCGTTATGGTAACGGATGTTCGTCGTAGAGAAGTCAAACTTTTTGCTAACCAAAATTATACGGTAACCCCAATTCAAATAGCGGAAGAAAATGGCACTCCTGTCGTTGGTCAAAATCCTGAATTTCCTGCCTTTCCTGCTGATGTGGGAATTCAATCAATGGTAGGTGGGGTTTCTGGAATTACCGCAAATATAGAAAAAAAATATATTCGGTTGGATTGGACACCACCAAACGGAGCCATAGCAGGGAGAACTTTATACACAGTATATAGGTCAAATTCACCTCTGACAAGTTTGCCTCTCATGCAAAAGGCAGAAAAATTGGCTGAACTCACACATCCTGTAAATACTTTTTTAGACCAAGATTTGGATAAGTCGCAGACATTGTATTATGGAGTGTCCGTAAAACAACTTGGTGGCGAAGAAACACTTCCTTTGGAAGATAAAAAATCAACCTTACGTGTGTTTTATGTTAAACAGACTGCAAAGAATAATGCAGAAGTCATCGTGGAAGAATCTCCGATAAAACCAAAACCGGAAGTGGCATCAAACGATACACGTGCTGATTTGGGTGGAGTCATGCATGTTCGCGGGCTTGGTTATGAAAGAGTGGGGAAAGGTGCGGTGATTAGTTGGATTAGCCCAGAAGCTGCAGACGAATCCACAATTTATAGTTTGTATGCTTCTGTGAAACCACTCAACCAGGGTACAACTTCTTTTGGACAAGGGTCTGTAGTAAAAGTAGCAACTGTTGTTCACCCTAAAACTAATTTTTTTATCAAAGAGTTGAAAGAAATAGATGAACTCTATTTTGGTGTGACTGCAAAATCAAACGGAATCCCGGAAGATTATAATTTAAAAGAAAATGTTTCCTACTTTAAATATGATTTTTCAAAGGACATAACTCCTAAGGAAGAACCAAATGTTGTCGCAGAGTCTCGTCCCAAAAAAGAGCCAGAAAAGACAGATGTTTATAAAAATGAACATTCTGTAACACCAACAGAGAGTTTACCTCTGAAAGAAAATGCAGAACAGGCAAATGACTTTAAGGAAGAAACTTCTGCAACTGTTAATTATGATTTGGGACAAACAGATTTAAATCAAATTATCAAAGAAACAGTGCTTCGTAAAAAATACGAAATAGCTGTTTATAGATTGGAAGAATATTTAAAAAATGAATCTAATTCTTACCTTAAAGGAAAGGCAATGTTTTTTCTAGGGGTGAGTGCTTTAAAAACTGGTGATACAAAAAAAGCATTAAAATGTTTTTTGAAACGAGAAACTAAATCTTATTCACCATCTCGAGTGGAATTTTGGACGAATCAAACCCTAAGTCAGGCGGGTAGAGGGAATTTATGAATCGAATTATTGTATCGTTAGCGGGTTTTTTGTTTATTGTGGCAGGGCTTTCTACTGCCTATTACCAAACAAATATTTCTGCAAAAGAAGATCAGTCCCAAGCCATTGTTGAAAAAATTGCAGAAGGGGAAGAGTATTTAAAACAATCGAACCCGCAAAGTAAGGAAAAGGCAATTTCCATCTTTTCTGAGTTAGCTGGTAAGCGTGGTATTGAAAAGTATGAGTTCCAAATTAAATACAACCAAGCAAGAGCTTTGGAAAAAAACTCGGATTTTTATCCCGCCCTTGATATTTATAAAGACTTAAAAAAGAATACGAATCTTAAACCCGATGAAAAAGAACGTTTGAGTTATTCGCTTGGAAACCTGCTTTTAAAAATTGGAAACGAGTCGGAAGGAAAAGTTCATTTAGAATCTGTTTTGCAATCAAGTTCTGATAATAAACTAAGGTCAAAATCCTTTCTTTCTCTTGCTGACCACTATTACAGAACTGGTAATTTTGAAACTGCTCGTAAAAATTATACTCTAGCGTTACAAGAAGATCCTAACAATACAGAATCAAGAATTGGATGGGGTAGATCATTACGGAAACTAGGAAAAGACTGGGCTTCCTTTGATGTATTTGATGAATACATTGAAACCGCAGACCAGTTAGCTGGTGCTGATGAAAAAGTTGTAGGTGAGTATAAGGATTCGGTTTTAAAAGACGCAAAAGATAATTATACAAAAAAACAATACACTAAGGCTGTTGAGTTATTCCAAAAAGTAATCAGTGTCAATCCTACTCCTAAAAAAGAAGAAGAAGCTTTGTATTACATCGCATTGTCATTTGATGCAATGGGAAAACAAACTGAATCACTTACTTATATCAATAAAGTTTTAAATAACAGTGATTATTCGCTCGATCAAGCTGCTTTGTATAAAAAAGGAACCATTTATTTCAGACAAGGTAAATTTGAAAAAGCAGCAGGTATCTTTCAAACGATTGTAGATAAATACCCTAAAAACCAGATTACCGACAAGGCGATTGCATGGAAAAAAGAATCACTCGATCAGTTTACCGACCACAATGATCTAGATGGTTCCGATGTATCGTCTGATTCCTATTCATCTAAACCTGGTTCGGTTTCCACAAAACCAGACTCAGGAAATGATTTGGAGTTTTAGTCGGACTACCTTAGAAATTCATTCGATTTTGTATTCTGGAGGGCTTCCTCCATTCCAAAAGTTTTATAAATTTCTGGAACAATGTCTGCAAGCGAATGTATATTTTCAGCGAAGCGGTCAGCATCCTTACCATAGAGGATGGTGGCCGCCGGGTTTTCCGTATGGTTTTTTTGACTTAAGTCTTCCATATTTCCATGATCACTGGAAACAATCAGTAAGTCTTTTTTAGGATCGATTCCTTCCAAAAGTCCTCGGAAAAAACCTTCTAAGTTTTTAATGATATGTTCTGCCTTTTCCCAATCCATTGCATGTCCCACTTTGTCAGTGAGAAAATACTCATACAAAGCCAACTGGTAATTTGCAAATCTTGCGAAAGATTCCTTTCCTAATTTATAGGGATCTCTTCTTTCGAGAAGTGGATCTCCCGGTTTTAACATATCAATGCCGAGAGTTCCCATAATTTCATGAGTTAAATCCATATAAAGACCTCTGCCGTTACTCAGGTCATCGAAGTTTTTTAAAGGCCGTCCACTAGCTAACTGGACTAAGGTGGAAGCTGATACTAGTTTTGGTTTTTCTTCCACGTGTTTGAGGTAGGGAGGTGAAAAACAATTTAAAAAATCACTGAGGTGTCCCTGTTCATTTAGGACTTTGATCAGGGAATATTTGGCTATGATTTTGCGTAAGGTAATGGTGGGAAATCCACTGACATGGCGTTCGAGCACTTTCGGGCCTGGAATGCCTGTCCAAAGTGCCGTTTGGCCTGTGGCTGACTGGGGAAGGCCTGGTACACCCATATGGGCATCTGTTTTGATGTAGTGCAGTTGCGAAGGTGAAACCGGTAAGTCAGCGTCCGACTTAGGAATTCCACCAACGGGAGCTAAAAAACCTTTGGCAAATCGACTGAATGGATTGGATTTGGGATCGTAACCGGCGATGCCCACCCCATCCAAAAATACATAAAAAATCATTCCTTTCCTTGGACTGATTGGTTTTTGCCAATGACAACCCGATAATTAGAATGATGAAACGGAATTTAGGAAACCTGTCTATTCTTTTTGGATACTTACTTGTTTCCCTCCTTGTCACCTCTATTTTGTTTGGGTATTTTGAATGGATTCGGCCCAACAGAATGAAATCCAATTTAGTTTCTGCATTAAAACGTTATGATGAAGACAGGACAAAAGAGTATTTAAATACGTTAGAGTTCTTTTTTCGTGAATCGACCTTACCTTACCGTGCCTCTCAAGTAACAAATCGCATTAAACATACGTTAGGTCTTAATTATGTACGATTGTATGATGATTCCCTTCGTTTGATACACAGCACAAATGAAACAAACGAAATATTTCAACAAGAACTCAGGCAAGATCCCACCGGACTTTTAGAAGGAAAACTTCGGACTTTGGCTAACGGTGATTTTGTTTATAGAGACTTATCGGGAAAATTTTTTGTGGTTTTTCCTCCTGGTCCAACACTGCCGAAACAAATCCAAAATGCTAATTTAGAATACGGGTATTTATACTGGGCCTTTGATCCCAAGTCACAAAAAATTCTTTATACCAATGATGAGTCAATTTTGACAGGGGATAGAGAGGTTAACCAACTATTAGGACTATTTTCTGGAAAGGAAGGACAAACCATTACTTGGCAGTTAGATGGTGAAAATTCAAAACTCCTTTTGGAAAAAACAGAAAATTTTTCAGTTTATTTACTTCGGCAAGCTGACACAGAAGCAGATGAAATTCGTTTCGGATGTTTTATACTTTTTCTTGTTACCTTTACTGGTCTTTTTTATATCCGTTTTATATGGATCGTCATTCATACACCTGGATTTCAATTTAAAAGAAGAATTCTTTTGCCAGTTATTGTTTACCTTATTCTACTTTTGTTTTATCAAAAAAGTTTTGAACTTTTTCCTGACTACAGGTATTATAAACCTTGGACCAAACATCGATTAATGCAATTTGAAGAGACACTTTCAGTTCTTGAAAAAAATCTTCTTCGTGAGGGACTTGGCGAAGGTGGAGGACAAGGCGAAACTGAAAGAATTGTATCTGAAATTTATCTTTGGAAAGAGGGATCTAAAGAAAACAAAACCATACAAAATCGATTTGGCACTGAAATTTTTGGTTTATTTCAAAGGATACAAAATCATCCGATTACGATCCTTGTGGAGTCAGAATTTGATTTAGTTTATTTAATTCCCAAACGAAACCATGAAGATTCATCCATATCTATTTTAATAGCGGTTCTTGATTCCAATCTTCTACAAGCCAAAAAAGAAAAAGACCGTGATGAGTTTTATTTCCCTTTAGTCTCTGCAAAACTATCGGATAACAAAAGTAAGGAGCAGGTTTTATTTAATCCAAGAACCTGGAAAGTGGAAGACACATCTCGGTTTGTTCATTTAGATTCGAAAAAACAGTCAGTAGGTTTTTTACATCATAAATTTCATTCTTATTATATAGCCAAAGAACATGGAAAACCTGGCTTTTTATCGGGTTTGTCAGTATATCGTTATTCTTCCTTCCCTCCATATTTATTTAGTTTTGGATATTTGTTTATCGGACCTTGGATATTTTTTGTCTTATGGGCATCTTTCAAAAGAAAATGGGACCATCGCGTTATGTTAGGGGAATCCCCTTTAGTGAGCGAAGAGTCATTCGAGAAAGAAGTGGTGATAAAAAAAGAGGTGATTCACAAAGAAGGAATTGAAACAAAAATGGAGCCCATTATAAAGAATACAAATCCTGTGAAAAAAACGAGTTTTAAAATTTTACCTCCTGCTACTTGGAGACGAGTGGCCATCTTAGATGCAGTACAAAAAAAACGAGAAACTATTTTTAATCCTGAGTTGGAGAAATTGGTTCAATCAGTGACCAAAAGAGAAGAAACACAGGAAGTAACTAAACCCAAACCTTCTATCGAAAATTTTGCTACCTTGGTTCCTGAAGAAAAACGAGTGGAGTATGGTTTACTAGATAAAATTTATCGTGAAAACGAAATATCTTACGATGGGATAGTTGGTTATACAAAAAACTTTATTTCCAGACTTGGTTCACCAAGGTTTTCCTATTTGTTTTTGAATGATTCCTTGGGTTCCTTTCATAATCAAATTTCCTCGGGTCTAGACTATAACACTCGTTCTAACTTAATTTTTTTACACCATGATCCGTATTTACCTTTTGATGATTCCGGTTTTGCAATGTTTGATGTTGATGATACCGTTAGGCTTGACCGTTTTATTGCTAAAAAATTTTCTTGGGAGATTCTTTTACAAACAGAAACTATCATTGCTTTTCATATGGAATCTTTAGGTTTTCCAGGTATCTTCTTAGTGCTTTTGAATAAAGAAGAAAGGGCAAAGTTTTTAGATTCCCATAAACGGATGATCCAGGAGAAACTTCGTCAGGTAATTCCTGCCCTTCATGTTCTTGTGGAAAAAGAAGAAAGAAAACCTGAATTTTTAAAGGATAGTTTATCTTGGATGATTCGTTCCTTTATGCAAGCCACCTTTGGTGGAAAAAGGGCCACTTCGGTTCTTCGAATCCAATGGCCTGAATACAATCCAACTCCAGAATGGGAGCGTTCCAAAAAGCATTTTATTGATTCCATTCAAACCTATTTAGAAAGTAAAGATCGATTGATCGAAACATCACCTAATTCTATGTTAATTGTAACGGCAAAAGATTTGTATCTTTCCGTGATTCAGAAATTACAAGAGTTACCGTTTCGACATGAAATCAAATCGATGAAATTTCCAGACGATGGACAAAACTACTATTTATACTTTTAGATTTGTTTGTATCTTATTTTTATCGACCCAATTGATCTGGGCCGGCGGTAGCAAAAAAAAAGAAGAAACTTCGGCTCTAAAAAAACAAATTTATAATCTTCACAAAGTAGATGAAGAAACTTCCTCCATTCCTTATTTGGAACGTTATCTGGATCTTAGCCAAAATGAATTGTATTTTAAGTTATTATATGCGAAAGCCTTGCTCTATAGAAACGATTTGTCGGTTCCAAAACCTGATGAACCCGCTGAAGACAGAATCAATAAAGCAAAACTCATTCAAAAAAATTATAATCTTTCTTCCAAACTTTTCCAAGAGAATGTTTTACATTTAGAAAAATTACGTCCCAGAGATCCAAACTTAGGAAGATGGTATTATCTTTGGGCTTTTAGTGAGTGGTTTTCGGATAACAAAGAAAAGGCGATTAAGCTTTTTCAAAAGGCTGTAAAGTTAGACTACCGTTTGACGGAATCATATTATAATATTGCTTCCCTTTATGAATCTTTGGGGCAGTGGCAAGACGCCAGTTTGTATTGGCGAAAATTCGAAAAGGCAGAAAAGGAACTGGAAGAAGAAGACTAATGGCAAAAATAGATAAACGATTTCAAATTCTGCTTTCGGAAGAGGAACAGATATTATTAAAAAATGAAGCAAAAAGGAGAGGAGTTTCGCAAGGAGAATTGGTTCGTATGGCACTTAAAAATGAAATCATTCAAAAGTCGGAACTTCTGAAAAGACAAGCAGTTGTTGCTTTAATGGAGTTATTCGATTGAAACTTTATTTATCTTCCTCCGTTCTTTTTGCTTTGTTACGTTCCTCACGGAAAACAAAAATTCAAAACCTTTTGTTTGAATCATTGGAAAAACACGATAGATTTTATACCTCAGCCCTATCAATTTTTTTATTATTTCAACTTTTAGGAGAAATAGGGTTTGAGAAAAAAAAGCAAATCCTTCGTTATCTTGAAGATCTTACTGATTCTATTTTTGATTTGGATACAGAAGCTGTGAGAACAGAAATTTTTATGTCTGAGACTTGTGATATTGAAATGGCAATTGCATTAAAAGAAGGGATGGATAGTGTTCTTGTTGATTTGGAAAGGGAGATTTCCTCCCTTCCTTTACTTTCAGTTCGAAACTTCTTTTGGGAAACTAAATGAAATGGCTGGGGAAAGTGGACTTCTTTGGTCTTTAGAATCCCATTCGTTTAAATAACGATTGTAAGATGAGATTCTAAAATAATATGTTAAACCCGGTTGGAATAAAAGTCCTCGTTTTTCTTTTCTGGAAACATCCACTTGGTCTGCAAGTGGTCTAAAATCCTCGGAATTCAGTTCCCCTTCTGGTATATAAATATTATTTACCAAAGTTTCTTCTGTTATACAAAATCTTTTGTTTTGGAATCCACTTTCGTCTTCATTACCATCAATTTTAGCTAAGTTTCCATTTTTGTCTTTTTTTACAAAAACAGAACCTAACATTCTATTGGGCAGTAGGCCATAATGAATCAGATAACCTCCGCCATTTTGAACTTCCTTTTCGTGGTTGGAGTTCCATAAAAAACAAAGTGGTTTTCCTGGTTCTGGATTTGATTCCAATCGAAACCTTGTTGGAACATCCGGCGGTGTTTGTTCTGTATACTCAAAGGATAAAGCTAATACTTTGGGAACGGAATTCCCCATTGGGTCTGGGCGAAACCATAATTTCCATTGGTAGTATTTGAATTTGTTTTTGGGCAGGTCACTCTCTAATGATCTGATTCTTGTCCACGGAAGATGGATGTTGGAATCCACAAACTTTTGGTTGGAACCTCGAAAGTAAAGTTCTAACATTGTATCTTTTGGTTGTTCTACATTCCACTGAACACGCGTTAAACTTGAATTGCTATATTTGGTTTCTAAAACGGGGGAAATAGCCGTATTTCCTTCCATAAAACCAATTTTGGTTTCATCATCATAACGAACTTTCTCAAACTTTGTATATTCTACTTCAGGTTCCCCTTTATGGATATGAAACCCATCCAAGTTACCATAAAACGATTTCCCGAGAACTAGGGGAGTAGAATCATTTTCAGGAAATCCAAATCCTATCGTATCGGCTTGTTTGTTTTCATATTCCGCCGTTTCGATACCATTTTGATACATTATGTACTTATGATTGAGTGTATCAAAATAAATGGAGATGACTTCCCAAGTTTTTCGTTTGAGTTTCACTGGTGATTCTAAAATGAAACTGGCGGTCCTTCCATCCGATTTTTGGAGAAGGTTATTTACATAGAGAGTTGGTTTACTTTCGTTTAACTCTAGTGAGATGCCATATTTTTTCCCTTTCACAAATACAGTTCTATCCAAAATGACAGAACCTGCGCCTTGTTCCCCTAAACGAATGGGTATGCTAATGGTAAAAGGATCGGGGTGAGTTCCAAAAAGAGAATTCCCGGAAACAGAAAGATGGATTTGGTTTCTTCGACCTGAAAAATACGCGGATCGTTTGCCAAAAAAATAGGTTTGGTCATCCGTTAAATAAGAAGAAGAAACGACAGATATGGATTTGGATTTATAAGGAATTCCGGATTCTGTGATCTGTGGTTCGGATACCTCTCCTTCAAAATCGAAAAAAAGTTCGCCGTGTTTGGGTGTATTTTCTTTAGGTTTGAGGAAGTTCTTTTTGCCTGGCTCTGAATTTTGAACCACACCAAATTTTTTCCAGAGGCCGAGGTTTATATTCTCTTTTTTGGGGACTTCCCATCCTAAGATCGGTAGACCCCAAATGAAGAATAATACTACGATTGTTCTTCGATTTGTCCCAATCGTTTTTGGTGCCTTCCACCTTCGAATTCTGTTTCTATCCATTTTTTTACGATTCTCTGTGCTAAATCTGTTCCGAGAACCCTTCCCCCTAAAACCAAAACATTGGCGTTGTTATGGCGTTTGGACATTTCCGCCGTAAACTCATCATGGCAAAGGGCCGCTCGAATGCCTTTGAAACGGTTGGCGACAATGGAGGCTCCAATGCCTGTTCCGCATAGGGCGATGAGTTTCGGAACTTCACCGGAAAGAACCTTTCGGCAGGCATCTCCAATGATGGTGGGGTAGTCGACGGACTCTTCGCTCTTAGTACCGTAATCGACAATTTCATAAGTTTCCTCGAGACTTTTCCTGAGGAATTCTTTGAGAGCAAATCCTCCGTGGTCAGAAGCAATTCCAATTTTTTCTTTCATTCGGCTTTTTCCTTTCGTTGTTTCAGGGCATCTGTATAAGACTTCAAAGATTCTAAGGAAAGAGAGAGTAAAAACTTATCTCTTTCGCGGAGTAAGGTTCCGTAATATCCAGTAAAAAGATCTAAATATCTTTTGGATTTACCTTTTGGATTTTTTTCAGATAGGTATTCGATGGAGAGGTTTGTGATTTCCTCTTTTACTTCTGTATGTGCTTCAAACCATTGTTTGGCGAGATTCACTTCTCCCGGTGTGAGTGGGTAAGGCCTTGCATCAGAAAGTAAAATCCTCCACTCATAGGAAAAATACATTTCTTCCTTATCCTTACCGGAGAGTAGGGAGGCCTTAAAATACTCTCCTAAATCT
Source organism: Leptospira bandrabouensis (assembly GCF_004770905.1). Taxonomy (NCBI): domain Bacteria; kingdom Pseudomonadati; phylum Spirochaetota; class Leptospiria; order Leptospirales; family Leptospiraceae; genus Leptospira; species Leptospira bandrabouensis. The sequence goes on from NZ_RQHT01000014.1 coordinate 2,054,457, forward strand.
GAGGTAAGAGGGTCATCCTCGGGAAGGGTTTTGGATACTACTTCCAGAAAACAGTTTAGTGAATTTAGGCGAAGTTCTGCTGATTCTTTGGCATATTCTTCCATCTTAGTCCGGTCCAAATTGATAAGATTGGGACTAATGGGACCTGCTGGGATTTCTTTTTTTAAAGGAACATAACAATCTTTCGCTGCTTCCCATCCCAAGTTCCCTTCGGGAATCCAAAGGGAATGGGCAGATACTGATCCTACAAAAATAAAAAAGAATAAAAGGTTGGTTTTTGGAAAACTACCCATGGGTTCTTTCAAATTCTTTGATAAAGGAAATCAGGGCATCCACACCTTCTTCCGGCATCGCATTATAAATACTCGCACGAAATCCACCTACGTCGCGGTATCCTTTGAGTCCAGCAAACCCTTGTTCTTCGGCAAGGGATAAAAATTTAGAATCCAAACTATCGTTATGGCTTCTAAAAACTACATTCATCGCAGAACGAAACTCTTCCGGAACCGGTGCATAAAAAAGTTTGGATGCATCGATGGCATCATACAATTTTTTTGCTTTCCTTTCGTTTGTGACTTCCATTGCCGCAAGGCCACCATTCCGTTTTAAGTATTTAAACACGAGTCCTGCTATGTAGATGGAATAAGTGGGAGGTGTATTGTACAAAGATCCATTTTTTTCCATCAGTGCAAAGTTCATTAGGTTAGGAATCGGGTGATCCTGTGTTGGTAATTTTTCCTTGTCGTAAATGACAAGTGTGAGTCCAGACGGCCCAATGTTTTTTTGTGCTCCCGCAAAGATGACAGAAAAGTCTTCAATGGGAAGTTTTCGACTAAGAAGTTCGCTTGTCATGTCCGCAAAAAGAGGAGCTTTTTTTAATTTAGGAAAAATTTGATAACGAGTTCCATAAATAGTATTGTTGGAAGTGATATAAACATATTTGGCTCCCTCATTCACGATCTCGTCAGTGATGGTGGGAAGTTTCATATATTGTGAATCGGCCCCATTAAAAATGGATTTTACATTCGGATAAAATTTCTTTGCTTCTTCGAAAGCTTTTTTGGCCCAAACTCCGGTGAGTGCAAAATCAGCAGAGTCTCCTGCTTTTAAATAATTAAAGGGAATGGCAGAAAATTGTAAAGTGGCTCCACCTGGAAAATAGACCACCGCATAACGGGAAGGTAGGTCGAGTAATTCCCTGAGGTCACTGAGCGATTCGTCCAAAATATTTTGGAAAACCTTTCCCCTGTGGCTCATTTCCATAACGGACATTCCAGTTCCCTTGTAATTTAGGAACTCACTTTGTGCTTCCTCCATGACTTCTGTGGGCAACATGGCAGGGCCGGCATTAAAATTGAAGACTCTGTGCGTAAATGTAGGCATTCTCCCACAGAATTTTGAAGATCAGGCCCCCGGTAAATAGATTTTTATTCTAAAACTTGCTTTGCAGAATCACAAAGGTTGTTATTCTTGTGGGCATCTTTACCCCAAATTTCGTGAGGAAACAATGAGAATTTCTCGTTCCATCATCATCTGTCTAACTTTTGTCAGTCTTTCACTGACAGCCCAATCCAAAGCCCCACTCGGTGAGTCCGAAATTAAGGGTTCCAAAAAAATCGAATTCATCAACCGTTCCTTACGTAAGGCCTCGGACGAAATCATCCAGGAAAATACCGAAATTGGTCGCAAACTCGCAGAAACCTTGGCCAAAGAAAGTACGGCCACAGTGGATGGGGTCAAAATCCAAAGAGTGCTTCCCGGTGCTGACGGAAAATTGGGAGCCGACATCCTTTCCCTTTCCGAATCACAAAGTTTTGACCATGTGAATTCCATAGCACGGATCATTGCTTCCTATGTGGAAAAATCTTTTCAATACAAAGCAGGAAACTCGGAAACTCTGGCTCAGTACATCCTTTATTACAACGCTACCCACAGAAAAGATTCCAAGTTTTTTACTAAAAAATATACCGAAGGTGTGATTGCTGCCACTTCTCCCGACAAATTAGGAATTGATACAGTTTATAAAAACTGGCCAGGAAAAACCCAAATCATCATTCCGATTGAAGGAAATATTTTAAAAGATAGTGGGAAGGATTTAACCACTGATGAGTTAGAAAAAGACGTCAACAAAATGGTGAAGGACAAAGAAAAAGATCCTGCAACCAAACAGAAGATGGAAGACGAAGCCAAAAAAATGGACAAGTTGCAAACCGATAAAATCAAAGAAGAAAAAAAGGTATTGCAAGATAAAAAACAAGAAGTCGCGAACGAACAAAAAGACCTCCAAGATAAAAAAGATGCATTGAAGAAAAAGGAACAAGAAACGGTTGCCAGTCTCAATGAGTTAAAAAAAGACCCGGTTAAAAACAAAACAGAGATCGAAAAGAAAACCGAAGAAATCAAACAAATCGAACAAGAAAAAAAAGACACTGAGAAAAAGTCCGAAGCTGTAGAAGCCAAAAAAGAAGAACTCAGTAAAAAAGAAGAACAAATCGCAAAAAAAGAAGAAGCAAGAACCGGAACCACCACTGGTGACACCGCTAAAAAAGATGATACCGTTCAAAAAGTGGAAGCAAAAGTAGAAGAGTTAAAATCGGAACTCGCACAAACCAAAGAAGAACTAAAGAAAAAAGAAGAACAAAGTGATAATGTTGTGAACAACAAAATTCTTTTTATGAAGTTTATCAAATATGATACAGATGGTCACTATTCGAATGAACTTTGGGCGATCGATCCTGCAAAAGATGATGCACTTTATAAAAGTTCCTATAACAATATTTGTTCTAAGGAATTTAAAGAAATCGCCAACCAAGGAGTTCTTGTTCTTGGTTATGATGGAGAAAAAGTAGAGAATCGTAAACATAAACTAGTGTTACTCGACCCAGATAAACTCGGTGTGAAAAAAACAAGTGAGTCTGCAGATATTTTCTGGAGAACACCGATGATCAATCGCGAGGATAAAATCTACGTGATCGAAAAGGTAAAAGACAAATACCATGTTTCTCGTTTTAAATCAGACTTAACTTTTGAGAAAAGAACAGAAGAACCTGTGGAAGAAAATTCTGAAATTACTTTTTTTGGGGACAAAATTTATGTGACCGGCAAACCAAAAGAAGGTGATAAAACCACAATCAAGGTATTTAAAAAAGAAGATTTAAGCCTACTTAAAACCATCGCTCCGTAAGGAGGGTGGTTCCCTTCGTTTTTGAAATATATATCAAAAACCGTTTGGGTATTATCGCTTGTGAGTCTTTTTACAGACATCGCAAGCGAAATGCTCTATCCTGTTCTCCCCATCTATCTTAAATCCATCGGCTATTCTGTTCTCTTCATTGGAATTTTGGAAGGGATCACTGAGGTTGTGGCCGGATATAGTAAAGGTTTCTTTGGAAATTTATCTGATATATCTGGGAAACGGGTTCCCTATGTACGATTGGGTTATGCACTCAGTGCCATATCCAAACCACTATTAGCCATTGGACAAATTCCTTTGGTGGTTCTTTTGGCACGTGTTTTCGATCGCATTGGAAAAGGGGTTCGCACTGGGGCAAGGGATGCAATTTTATCAAAGGAGGCGACAAAGACTTCCAAAGCACGTGTTTTTGGATTCCACAGATCTATGGATACTCTCGGTGCTGTCCTTGGTCCAAGTATCGCCTTAGTGTATTTATACTTTAACCCGCAAAATTATTTGTTTTTATTTTATCTGGCTTTGTTACCAGGCCTTGTGTCGATTGGCTTCACCTTTTTTTTAAAGGAAAAACCTGGTCAAAAGTCTGAAGGAAACCAGATCCAGGTTACTTCTTTTTTCTCTTTTCTTTCGTATTGGAAAAAAACAAACCCCAACTATCGAAAGTTAGTTTTTGGACTTCTTGTTTTTGCCTTTTGGAATAGTTCCGATGTGTTTTTGATTTTAAAAGCGAAAGAATCTGGTTTGGATGACAAGTTTGTAATTGGAATTTATATTTTTTATAATTTGGTTTATGCTTTGTTTGCCTATCCTTTGGGGATTTTAGCTGACCGAGTTGGTTTTAAAAAAATGTTTTTGTTTGGGCTTGGGATGTTTGCCACCGTTTATTTCCTTATGGGTTCCAACCAAAATCCATATCTGATTGTATTTTCGTTTTTTTTATATGGAGTTTATGCCAGTGCTACAGAAGGAATCTCCAAAGCCTGGATTAGTAACCTTGTTCCAAACTTAGAAGTAGGGACCGCCATTGGAATGTTCACTGGGTTACAAAGTGTAGCGACATTTTTTGCAAGTTCCATCGCCGGTTGGCTTTGGTATCTGTTTGGAGCTCCAATCACTTTTTTAGTGACTGGATTTTTTTCTGTTTTGGTGATTCTTTATTTTTTATTCACAAAGATAACCGAAGGTTTGGAATCTTAATCTTTTAAATATTCAATTCTTTCACGAATGGATTCATTAGAAGGATTTTTCTTTGCTAGATCTTCCAATAGTTTCACGGCTTGTGTTTTTTTACCCATAATGTCCCAAAGATCAGAAAGTTCTAAGGCAGGTCTTGGATCACTCGGAGATTTAGAAAGAAGTCCTAAGTAAATTTCTTCGGCTTTTTCCAGGTCCCCTATCAGGCGTAAGGCGGCCGCTTTTCCAAGAAGGGCAAAGTAGTCATCCCCACTGGCAAGGATTTTATTAAAACATTCCAAAGCCTTGTCATAATTACCAAGTCCTCGGAGGGAATCGGCATAGCGGTTGATGATGAGTTTGTTATCGGGATCAGATTCGAGAATTTTTTCCCAATAGGTGATGGCAGTTTTAAAATCTTTTTTACCACGATAGGATTCGGCAAGTCCATAGAGGGCAAAAAAGTTTTTGGGATCTAGTTCTTTGGCACGGTCGTAATAGAGAATGGCTTTATCGAAGTCTTTAATTTTGCGGTAACTGTTTCCGATCTCTGTTAGGATTTTGATATTGTTTGGTTGGCTTGAGAGTAATTTTTCCCACCAATGGATGGCATCCACATACCTTTGGCATGCAAAGTATAAATGCCCAAGTCCTACAATCACATACTGATCGTTTGGATTGATTTGAAGTGCTTCCATGTAATACACTTCGGATTCTTTAAAGTTTTTTAATTTTCTATGAGCATCGGCAACACGAGAAAGGATACTTGCGTCTGTAATTGTTATGTGGTGAAATTCTTCCGCTACTTCAATGATTCTTTTGAGGCTATTTAAATCTCTGTAGGCATTCATAAGTCCCATAAGGGAAAACTTATTGGTGGTATCTCCAACCAAACATTTGCGGTAGTATTGGATGGCCTGTTCCGGTTGTTTTGTTTTTGCGTAATAATCACCGAGACCAACAAGGCCGTAAGTATTTGCTGGATCTTCATCCAGTAATATGTCTAATCGTTCCTTCGCTTCCTTAAAACGACCCTGATCCAGAAAACGATAAGCCTCTTTTGCTAGAGATTTTATTTTTGTGAACTTTTCATCTTCTTGTGGCTTTTCGGTATCTGTATTTTCCATATCCCTGTCCAATTTTCAGCATTCTTTTTTAGACAGTAAAAATCGACTCAAAAACGTGAGAACATTGACAACAGGCTCTTTTTTGAAGAAATGACAAAGAGGGGGGAAGGTATGTCATCTACAACCGAAGCAATTACTGGCGGCCGATTGATGGTCGAACTATTGGAAGAAGCGGGTGTGGAGATCGTCTTTGGATACCCTGGTGGTGCCATCCTCCCATTCTACGACGAACTCTATCATAGCAAAAAAATCAAACACATCTTGGTTCGCCACGAACAAGGCGCCATTCATATGGCTGAAGGTTATGCCAGGTCTACAGGTAAGTTAGGTGTTTGTATTGCCACTTCCGGCCCTGGTGCTACCAATTTAATCACAGGGCTTACCGATGCCAAATTAGATTCCATTCCCATCCTTGCCATCACAGGCCAAGTCGCAACAGATGCCATTGGAACTGATGCTTTCCAAGAAGCCGATATTTTTGGAATCACCATACCGATTACTAAATACAATGCACTGATCAAAAAAGCAGATGATCTTTCTCGCCATTTTGAAGAAGCCATCAAAATTGCAATGGGTGGAAGACCTGGCCCTGTGCTTTTGGATTTTCCCAAAGATGTGCAATTGGAAAAAACAACTGTCAGAAAAGCATCTGCACTTAAAATTGCTCCCCATCATTATGAAAGACCAAAAGTCAAAGGGGACCCACAAGAATTTGCAGATGCTTTGAACCAAGCCAAACGCCCGTTACTCTATGTAGGTGGTGGTGCGATCAATTCCTTTGCGTCAGCGGAAATCAAAGCTTTGGCAGAAAAAGCAAATGCTCCCGTAACAACAACTCTGATGGGACTTGGTGCCTTTCCTGGTACCCATCCACTTTCTGTAGGAATGCTTGGAATGCATGGAACTGCTTATGCCAACAAAGCAGTGTTAGAATGTGATTATATTTTAAACTTAGGTGCCAGGTTTGATGACCGTGTTGCCAAATACCAAGACTTTGCTCCGAATGCCGTTCGCGCCCACGTAGACATTGATGCTGCTGAGTTTAACAAACGTGTGAATGTAGATCATATCCTTCATGGAGATCTAAAGGATGCCATCCGCGAAATCCTTCCTTTTGTGAAAGGGGGAGACCGTACTTCTTGGATTGAAAATATTCAGAACCTAAAGAAAAATCATCCTCTCGATTTTGACAATAGTGGGGACAGTATCAAACCACAAGACTTCTTACAAAAAGTGTATGCCAAAACCAAGGGAGAAGCCATTGTTTCTACCGATGTGGGGCAACACCAAATGTGGGCAGCGCAGTATTATTTATTTGATAAACCAAATACTTGGTTAACCTCTGGGGGACTCGGAACTATGGGTTACGGACTTCCTGCGGCCATTGGTGCTAAGTTTGGAAACCCTGATAAAACTGTGATTTGTGTTACAGGAGATGGTTCCTTTCAAATGTGTATTCAGGAACTAGCAACGATCGCACAATCTCAGTTAGGTGTAAAGATTTTACTATTTAATAATAACTTCCTTGGTATGGTTCGTCAATGGCAGGAACTATTTTATGAAGAGAGATTCAGTGAGTCGCAATGGACATACAATCCAAACTTTGTTAAACTTGCTGATGCTTATGGCATTCCTGCCATGAGAATCGAACACAAATCTGAAATTGAGAAAGGTGTGGAATTTTTCTTAAAAGATAATGGATCAGCTCTCATTGAAGTCATGATTCCTGCAGAAGAAAAAGTATTCCCAATGATCCCTGCTGGAAAATCACAACAAGACCTAATCGAATTTAAAGACTTGGGGAAATTGAAAAAATGAAACACACTCTAAGTATTTTAGTAAATAACCATCCAGGCGTCATGAGCCATGTTTCTGGACTTTTCACACGTCGCGGATACAATATTGATTCCATTGCCGTTGGTGTGACTGACAATGTAGATGTATCCTCTATGACCATAGTTTTGAATGGGGATGATTTTATAGTGGGTCAGGTGAAAAACCAACTCCTTAAACTTCCCGATGTTTTGCGAGTACAGGACATGGCATATGCAAGTTCTGTACAAAGGGAACTGGTGCTCATTTCCTTTTCGATTTCTGAAACCAACCGAAGTGAAGCCCTTACCATTTGTAATGGATTTGATGTTAAAATTTTAGAAATGACAGAAGACTCACTTCTTATTGAGTTTTCCGGAAATTCGAGACAGGTGAGTAATATCATCTCTGTGCTTAAACCTTTTGGAATCCGCGAAATTTCTCGTACGGGGCAAATTGCGATCGCCTATCGCAACCAAAACGCCGTTTAGAATCCACTTGACAGGGTTCTCATTTTCTTAGATCATTGGGGCGTTAAAGTGAGTGCCACTAAGCCCCATGATTCGTAAAATTATAACCTACACACTTGTCCTCCTAACTTCCGTTATCTATTCTGAAGTCGAAAGATCCAAGGTTTCTCTGAAAAGGGGACCCGGCGCCGATGTATTGTATTTCGATTTTGGAGAAACTGCACCCAGTTCTTATCTTGGTGTAGAAAGACTCCAGGAACCCAAATTAGAAGATTTGCATTTAGGTTTTTTAGAACCCACTCCTGGGTATTACCAAGGGCCAGACGGGGGAGAAGTATACCAATGGGCCAAAAACCATTACCAATGGAAACGTGCGGATGGTAGTGTTTATACAGAGTGGGCCAACGGAACATTTAAATTAGATTTTCCCTCGGGCACAGGTTTTGTTTCGGCACCAGCTTCATGTAATGGATGTTTGTCGACACTCATCTGGAATTATCCTGATTTAACGAAAGTCACTAAATACTGGATGGCACATCGAAAAGAATACGACTACATTCGCCAAAAACCAATTGCATTCGAAAACTATCTTCTCGTGAGTGAAACTAAATTTGGAAAACCAAAATTAGAATTCGGAAACTATGTATTTTACGGATCTGAAAAATGGTCCGAGTATTTACGAGTGTTTGGTGATAATTTTAAAATGAAACCTTTTCTTTCTTTTATGAAATCAGAGTTTCAATTGGAAAACAGAGGAAAAATCCCTGTTTTGTTATTCGATAAATATGAGGAAATTAAAGATTATATTGGTGCTGATATTCCCGGCGGTTCCGAAGAGGGTGGTTTTGGAGGTAGGGATTCCATTACTTTATGTTGTGGGGAAAAAATGCCACAACCCACTGGGGTTTTGGAGTTTGATTCCGATGCACTTAGACGCATTCATTTTGGGACTTTTTACCATGAGGCAGTTCACAACTTAGAACAAATCTCTTGTCTAAAAATCCAAACAGAAACAGGTAAATTTCCACAAACCGATATTTTAGATCCTTGGTTTGAAGAGGGACTTGCCAACTATGCGGAGGCAAAATTTTACGAGCGAAAACAATTCCATATTTATAATGATGCAGAAAAGTTAATTCGAGAAAACAAAGTTCCGAAATCCTTCAAAGCATTGTTAGATGCAAAATTCAAAGATTTACTTCCTTATTCTATTGGACCACTTCTTATCAAACATATCCATGAAACCTATGGAAAAGAAGCCATCATTTCTTACCAAAAGGAGACATGTGTAGGAGTATCACCCCTCCTTGCCTTACAAAACGCCACAGGTGTTTCTCCCGACCAAATTTTAAAAGATAGTTTGTCTCGTTTTGAAAAAGAAAAAGATTCTATCCTTCGGAATGGAAAAAAACTGCAGTTAGCAGGTTTTACTACTATGAACTCTAAATTTCCTAATGAATATAAGAACTTTTTAGACAAAGGATTTAGTTTACCTGAATCGGCAGTGGATATCAAATCTTATACAGACTTACCTAGTTTGCAAAAAATCTTTCCGGCAAATGTGGAAACATATTCAGGTAAATTAGAAGGAGATTTTCTCGGTCCAAATTCCAGTTATTTTTATCTTTGGAAAAAAGGGAACTACCGTTGGTATGGAGATTCCTTTGAAGCAAATGTTTTCCCGGGAAATCAAATACTTTTCCGAGGTTCTAATTTTACACTGATTGAATGGGAAGATGGGAAAAAACAATATATATCACCGAAGGGAGATTCGGTGATATTTTTTAATTTGGAGTCAAAATCCTATTTGGACATAAATGGAAAACAGGTCACTCCTTAGTGACCTTCTAACCAACGTTCGGCTTCTAGAGCCGCCATACAACCGCTACCTGCTGCGGTAATGGCTTGTCTGTACACTTTGTCCTGAACATCCCCTGCCGCAAATACTCCAGCCACATTGGTTTGTGTGGTTCCCGGTTTTGTAACGATATAACCAGTTTCATCTAAATCCAATTGTCCTTGGAACACTTCTGTGTTGGGCACATGTCCAATCGCATAAAAAAGACCACCCACTTCTAAATCCTTTTTGGATTTGTCTTTTGTACTTTCTAAAACGATGGAAGTAAGGCCTCCAGGACCACCTTTTGCTTCTACCACAGTTTGGTTCCAAAGGATTTCGATTTTTGGATGTTCCATGGCCCGTTTTTGCATGATTTGGGAAGCACGGAGTTGGTCACGTCTCACCACTAAATACACTTTGGATGCAAACTTAGTCAGATGGTTTGCTTCTTCTACAGCGGAATCACCGCCACCCACAACGGCAAGTGCTTTGTTGCGGTAAATCGGGAGGGCACCATCACAAACGGCACAGGCAGAGATCCCGCGTTGCCAGTAGGTTTCTTCCCCTGGGACGTGCATCCGTTTTGCAGTGGCACCAGTGGCAATGATCACGGATTCTGCTTTGATTTCTTCATCGTCTGACCAAAGAGTAAATGGGCGTTTGGAAAAATCCACTTTAGTAATGGTTTGGGTGTGGATAGTCGTTCCGTATTTAGACGATTGTTCCCGAAATAGTTGGGTGAGTTTGGTTCCATCAATTCCCTCTGGAAAACCGGGAAAGTTTTCCACTTCTGTCGTGGTGGTGAGCTGTCCACCGGCAGCCACTCCTCCTGCCATAAATCCTTCATACATCACCGGGTTTAAATTGGCTCTTGCAGCGTAAATGGCTGCGGTATGTCCTGCGGGACCGGATCCGATGATGACAACTTTATGGTTCATAATTTCTCCTGTTTTGTATCTTGTTCTTAATTGTTTAGACTTAAAGTTTATGGGGTCATCGTCTATTTTGTTTCGCAAGCCCGAACCCACGGCGCATAGTAGGGATCCCCTGCGAGAGGACTTTTTTCCAAGGTCAGTAGGTAGTCCTTCTGTTTGAACCCTCTAGTAAGGCAAAGGTAAGTGGTTTCGAAAAATTCCAAAGTTTCTTTTTTTCCCTGGAACCGAATTTCTTCCAAAATTTCCAATGCCTCTTTTTCGTATCCTGTGGTAAGATAAAGCCGAAAGAGTTCCCTTTGTACTTCTGTGTCGTCCCTTTTTTGTTTGTGATATTTTTCCAAATAAAAAATGGCTGTGGCAATGGATTGGTTACTTTCTGCAAGTAGGAGTCCCATTCGTTTCAGAACAGGATCGTAATCAGGGTTCTCACGCAGGGAAAGTTCGTAATAATAGAGGGCTTTGGTCTTTTCTCCAGCCATTTCCCATTTTTTACCCTCTTCGAAAAGGGATCTTTCCTTTCGGCCGCAATTAACGACTAACAGACTGGCAAACGTGAGTAAAAAAATAAGGGAGTTTCTATGAACCACATCTCCTTTTTTCCTGACATAGCCATTTGTGGCAAAAAAAATAATAAGTCTCTTTAAGCTTTTTGTCCGACTCTTTAAGTAACATAAGAGAGTAAAGATGGGTTCCAAATTGCCAGTTTCTCAAAATCAGCTTTTACAAACATTTCAAGAATACTTGTCCGTAGAAAAAGGACTGAGCGATAATTCGATATATTCCTACGGATACGATCTCAATAAGTTTGCGATCTTCTTGGAAAAGGAACATATCAATTTCTTAGAAGTAAAAGCAAATGATATTATGCGGTTTCTCGAAGAAGAAAGAGAACGTAAAATTTCCGCTAAAACATTGGCTCGAGAAGTGGTTGCCATCAGACAGTTTTATAAGTATCTTCGAGATGAAAAAAGGTTAGATTCCAATCCAACCGAAAAAATTGAAACTCCCGAAGTTGCAAGAACCATCCCTGATTATTTAACTCAAACCGAAATTGATGAACTCTTTCGTAATATCAAAGAGGACAATTTGTACGAACTTCGTGACAAATGTATCTTTGAACTTTTATATTCTTCTGGGCTTCGTATCTCGGAAGCATGTAATTTAAAAATGACCGATATCGACATGGAAAACATGACAATCACTGTAGAAGGAAAAGGGGGAAGACAACGCCTTGTTCCTTTTGGTGAAAAGTCATTGGATATTTTGAAAAAATACCTAAGTGAAAGTCGCACAGAAATTTTGAAAAAAAGAACTTGTGAGTTTGTATTTGTTTCTAAAAAAGGGTCGTATATCAACCGTAAGTCGGTATGGCGCCTTTTAAACCATTATATCAAACGCACAAAAATAAAGAAAAAAGTAACACCACACACTCTTCGCCACTCTTTTGCTACTCACCTTCTTGAGAACCATGCAGATCTCAAATCGGTTCAGGAACTTTTGGGTCATATCGATATTTCGACGACTCAAATTTATACTCATATGGCAAATAAAACTCTGAAGGAAGTTCATAAGAAATTCCATCCGAGAGGATAATGTCGACACAAAAGAAACCCACGGACTACGGTAAAGTAGTCCGTATCCAAATCCCTTCCAACCCCCGTTTTGTATCTCATACTCGTAATTATTTTTTTAATCTTTGTTTAGAACATGGATTTTCTCTTTATGATTCACTCGACCTGAAACTCGTGATCGGGGAAGCCATTGTGAATGTCATCCGCCATGCCTATTCCGGAAACACAGGCAAACCCATTTTTATTGAATTTCAATTTGATAAAGACCGTGTGGAAATTCGATTGCGGGATTATGGAAAAAAAGTGGAACCGGGCGAACTTCGTAGTTTTGATCTTAGCGACTACAGAGAACATGGGATTGGACTTTTTATGATTAAAGAACTCACGGACTATTATTTCCTCGACCAATCTTTTGACGTAGGGAACCAAATGGTTCTCATCAAAAGAAAGTAACCTCCATTTTTCTCGACAACACTCACCATTTTGGAATTTTATCCTTATGGAAACAATTCACGCAACGACCATCCTTTCTGTTCGTAAAAACGGTAAAATTGCCGTAGGGGGAGACGGTCAAGTATCCATGGGAAATACGGTAATGAAACATACCGCAAAAAAAGTCAGAAGACTTTACAACGGTAAGGTGATTGCCGGATTTGCTGGAAGTGCCGCAGATGCCTTCACTCTATTTGAACTTTTTGAAAAAAAATTAATCGAACATGGTGGATCTGTCTCTCGGGCAGCAGTGGAGCTTGCTCGTGAGTGGAGGATGGACCGGATGCTTCGTAGGCTTGAGGCACTTCTTATTGTTTGTGATGCCAATGAATCTTTTTTAATTTCCGGAACGGGAGATGTGATTTCACCGGATGATGGAGTGCTTGCCATTGGTTCTGGTGGGAATTTTGCGCTTTCGGCTGCTCGTGCTCTTGTACAAAACACGGATATGGATCCAAAAGACATCATTACCAAGGCAATGGCGATCACTGCGGATATTTGTATATACACTAACCATAATTTGGTGATTGAGGAATTATAAAATGACATACCCTACGATAATCGCAGAAGTTGCAGGATCACAAAATCCAGCTGAGGAACTAACTCCTCGTCAAATTGTAGAAAAATTAGATGAACATATCATTGGGCAAACCAAAGCCAAACGTGCTGTGGCAGTGGCCCTTCGCAATCGTTCCAGACGTCGTAAACTCGACGAGTCTCTAAGAGAAGAAATTTATCCGAAAAATATCATTATGATTGGACCCACAGGTGTAGGAAAAACGGAAATTGCACGTCGACTGTCAAAGTTATGTGGTGCACCTTTTTTAAAAGTAGAAGCCACTAAGTATACGGAAGTAGGTTATGTTGGTCGCGATGTAGAATCCATGATTCGTGATTTGGCAATGGGTGCGTTGAATTTGGTGAAAGCCGAATTTCGAGACCGTGTCAAAGACAAAGCTACAGAAAAGGCGGAAGAGATAATCCTCGATGCCATTTTACCTCCCATCTTCCATAAAAAAGAGGAAGACCTAAATCCAGAGGAAAAAGAAAGACAATCCAGTTATAAAGAATCTAGAGAAAAGTTTAGAGAAAAACTTCGGAAAGGTATCTTAAATGATAGGGAAATTGAAATCGATATTCCCAAACCTTCGGCGCCAACGGGAATGCCCATGTTGCAAGTGTTTGGTGCCGGGAATATGGAAGATATGGACAACCAATTACAAAGTTTACTCGGTGATTTGATGCCGAAAAAATCGGGCAAACGAAAAGTAAAAGTAATTGATGCTGGGAAACTTCTCACCGAATCGGAAGCAGAAAAACTAATCGATGCTGACAAAATCCAATCGGAAGCCGTGAGGCGTGTGGAAGAGATGGGAATTATCTTTTTAGATGAAATTGATAAAATTGCCGGTCGGGAAGGAAGACAAGGTGCCGATGTATCCCGGGAAGGAGTCCAAAGAGACTTACTTCCTATCGTCGAAGGATCGACAGTGAATACAAAGATTGGTCCGATTAAAACCGATCATATTCTTTTTATCGCGGCAGGTGCCTTTCATATGACAAAACCATCTGACCTGATTCCGGAACTCCAAGGTCGGTTTCCCATTCGTGTGGAGCTGGAAACACTCACAGAATCTGATTTTATCAAAATCCTTACCACTCCCAAATCTTCTCTCACCAAACAATATGAAGCCCTTCTTGCCACAGAAGGTGTAAAAATCAACTACACAACGGACGGGATTGCCGAGATTGCCAAACTAGCGTTTCAGATGAATGAAAAAAATGAAAACATTGGGGCAAGAAGACTCAATACCATTATGGAAAAACTATTAGAAGATACAAGTTTTGATGCACCTGACTTGCCTGAAGACCAAAAAGAGGTTGTTATTAACGAAAGTTATGTGTCATCCAAACTAAAAGGAATCATCGAAGATAAGGACTTAAGCCGGTTCATTTTATAATTTAAAAGAGGCAAATCCACTATTTGCCTCTTTCGATTTCTTTTAATGTTTATCAGTTAATGAACCAGATCCACTTTTTCAAAACCGCGAAGGGAATTCCCGACAAGGATTTCTTCCGCATCTAACAAATCTGATTGGAAAAGATCCGTTTCTTTGACCCATCCCTTTCGGAGTAGCGCTTCTCGGAACACACCGGGGAGGCCGCCGGTTTCCAGTGTTGGGGTAAACCAAAACTTTCCTTTTTTCAAAAATAGATTTCGAATATTGGTTTCTAGGATCCGCCCATCCTGATCATACAAAACACAGTCATCAATGGATTTGGTTTTGCATTCATCTAACATCTTTTGATAAAAAGACCTGTTTGTTGTTTTGTGGTATAAAAACAAATCGTTGGAATCCACGGGCCGACTCGCTAGTCCAAGTCGGATTCTCGGGCGAAATTTAGGTTTTGTGTGCGGAAAACTTTCCAAACGAAATTCTCCCTTTTCATTTAGTAAAAACCGTAGTCGAAAAACACCTTCGTCTTTGTAAGAATGGTTATGTGTTTTTAAACAGGCCTCCGCCTTTTGTTTAGAAAAGGGATAACCAAAACGATTTGCCGTTTCTTCCATTCGTTCCAAGTGGAGATCTTTTAAAAAATAATGTCCTTTTCTGAATCGTATCGTTTCTAAAATTTCAAAAGAGGGAGGGTTGGGGTTAGTGATGAACTTTAGTTTGGATAGGCATTCCTTATACTCTGCCTCGGCTTCGGAAAGAACTGTAATCCCACTTCCCACTCCATAGTTTCCTTTCCAAAGATTGTTTTCTTTTTTTAAATGTAAGGTTCGAATCGTAACATTGGAACGAACCCAAGGAACACCATCTAACATTTCCGAGACGAAGATGGATCCTGTATACAATCCCCTGTTTGTGTTTTCTAGTTCTCGTAAAAGTTCAAAGGATCTTTTTTTCGGTGCACCAATCACAGAGCCTGAAGGAAAAAGTGCCTGAAGGACGGGAAACCAAGAAAAAGGATTTTTTAATTTGGCTTCCACTTTGGAAACCATCTGCCAAACCGTTTCCAGACCTTTGATTAAAAAAAGATCGGTAACTTTCACTGTTCCTTGTTTGGCGATCCTTCCCAAGTCGTTTCGATATAAATCCGTAATCATTACATTTTCGGCTTTTTCTTTGTCAGAAGTTGCGAGTTGTGATTTATATTCTTTATCTTGTTTGGATGTAAAACCTCGAAGGATTGTTCCTTTCATAGGTTCTGTTTTTATTTTATCGCCATTTACTTCAAAAAAAAGTTCTGGTGATAAAGAGAGAGTCCTTGTATCTAAAAAAGGATAATAAACAGAGTATTTTGTTTTTTGTTTTGCTTTTAACGATTGGTAGTATAAAAACAAATCCCCTTCGATGGAAATCGAAACGGGAAAACATAAATTCAATTCATAACTTTCACCAAGTAAAAGTGCTTCTCTTGTTTTTTTAAATCGTTCTTTGTAGGTTTCTTTATCCCATAAGGCAGTTATATTTTTTAATGCCGTGTTTTCAAGGTTGAGAAAAGAAGGTTTCGGATACTTGATTCTTTTTTTTTGTTTGTAAATGGAATATTGGAGGAGGGGAGTTCCTTCTGCGAGAGAAGAATGTTTTAAATTCAATCCTTCGATAAAAAAATACCCAAGTTCAAAAAATAAGGCACCACAAGGATAAAATCCTTTCTCTCGGTAGTCGTCTAACTTGGATAAGTTTTTTATGATGGTTTCTGCGACTGGTTCTTTTTCTGTATAGAGGATTTCTATTTCCTCATGTAAGTCAAAATACCAATCGCAAATGGTAAAACCTGGTTCATTACGAGAGTCTTCAAAGAGAAGGCCACCAATATTTCGGTATTCTTTCTCAAAAGACTCCCAAGTAAATTCTGAAACCTGTATCAAAACTCCATCTTTTGGAGAGCCTCTAACGGATAGTTGAGGTACACCGTCGTTGTTTTTTTACTGGTTTGGATATCGAAACATTCCAATGGATCAAGTCCTAAGTTATAAAAACCTTCATCAATCATTGCAATTCCAAACCCAGCACTTTCTTTTTCATCCAAAAAGTCAGGCCTGAAAAATTCAGCAGAATTTCCTTGTTTGGCAAGTTCCGCATGTCTTTCTCTACTTTTGCGAATTCG
Organism: Leptospira bandrabouensis; assembly: GCF_004770905.1. NCBI lineage: Bacteria > Pseudomonadati > Spirochaetota > Leptospiria > Leptospirales > Leptospiraceae > Leptospira > Leptospira bandrabouensis. The sequence goes on from NZ_RQHT01000014.1 coordinate 2,071,189, forward strand.
GTTTAAATCCATTCCCATAATGGGGGAATCATTTCTAATTCGAATGTAAACTGATGTTGGTCTGATTTCAATTTTCATTGAAATTTTTAGATCATATTTTTTTACCTTTTCTCTAACAATTGTTAAGAATTCTTTTTCGTCTACAGAGAGGTTGTGTTTTTTTGATCTTTTTTTATCCGATAAAGTTAGAATCTTTTGAACCACTTTTTTGATTTTATCTGGCACAATGTAACGTTGCATTGCATCCCGAAGTGGTTCTGTTTCTAAAATAATGTCGAGTAACTCTTCTGCTTCTTCTTCTGGAGTTTGTCCCTGTGCTGTGAGTTTATTCAAAAGTTCATCTTGAAAAATCACAAAACGCGTGTTTGCTTTTACAGCATTTAAGAGGGCTTCCATCAGACCGCTAAACAAATGAAATGAAGTAAGAGGATTTGCACCTACTCGGTTTAAGATTCCTTGAACTACTTCATTGACGATATCTCGTGTTGACTTGGTCAGACCTTTTAGTTCAAAATGGAAATAGTCCTTTTGAATCAACTCGTCCAAGTTTTCGATGATTTCGGTGCCTTTATATTTGATTTTCTCGTTTCCCATTGAGGTTCGCTAAACTTTTATGTTAAAAAAACGGGAAAACAGGGTTTTGTAAACCAGTTTTCAATTCCGTGACAAAGGATTGTGTCCATGAAAGAATTCCTTTTAAAAACTCCAGATTTGGGTGATACAGAAAAGATCGAATTGGTTCGTTGGCTCCGAAAGGAAGGTGATTCCGTATCCCAAGGGGACGAAATGATCGAACTTGTCACCGACAAAGCCGCCTTTCCCGTCGAATCTCCCTATTCAGGAATCCTAAAAAAAATCATAATGGAAGAAGGATCGGTAGTGAAAAAAGGAGATATCCTCGGAATCATGGATATTAACGAATGAAAATCCTCCATATTTCTGACTTACATTTCCCGAAGAAACTTCCTTTGTTTTCTCTTCGTGGAAAAGCTATTGTCGGATACCTCAGCTACCGGTTGAGACGAAAATCAAAACATCCACTTGTACTGATTTCTGCTATGGTTGAAGCTATTAGCAAATTAGAATATGATGCACTTATCATCTCTGGTGATTTGACAAATGTTTCTCATCCAGGTGAGTTTCAAAATGCAAAAGAAATTTTAAGTCCTCTGCTTACTGAAAAAACATTTATCATTCCCGGAAATCATGACCGTTACCACAAACGAGCCGTTGGACCAAACCCCTTATTTGAAAAAACATTCAGTGAATGGCTTGGGACCTCTCTTGATTCCAAATTATACATTCGCTCTAAAAAAATTGGTGGGAAATTGTTTATAGGATGGGATTCTAATTATGCCATTCCGAGGATCACTGCCAGTGGTTACGTATCTCCCGAGATCATCGATAAAACTCTTAACCATGTTACAGAACCTTATGTTCTTGTATGCCACCATCCCCTTTGGAATCCCAAAACGGAAATTGAATCCAAAACACATCAGATGACTAACAGAGCTGAGGTGGTAGAGAAATTAAAAACCAATCCTCCTGAGTTGTATTTACATGGTCATACACATACCAATTGGGTGAAACTCCCAGGGCCTAACACTTCTTTTCCCATTGTAAACTCAGCATCGAGTACTAGACTCTCAGATAGAAACCATGAATGTGGATTTCACTTAATTGAGATGGAGAAATCAACACATTACCGTCGTTTTATTTATTCCGAAGACAAATTTATCGAGACTAATCCAATTTTTTACGAAGAATCGGAAGGGGTCATCTAAAAGGACAAACTATGGCTAATTCAAAAATCGACTTAACAACAATCCAAAGACAACTCATGCAAGTAAAACACCCTGAGTTAAAAAAAGATATCGTAAGTTTGGGAATGGTTGCATCTGTAACTCCTACAGATGATGGAATTGAAATCTTAATCAAAACACCAAATGCTGACAGACGATTACAAATCGGACTGGAAGCACAAACAAGACAGCTTATTTCCAAAATCGAAGGTGCAGGAAAGGTCAAAATCAAATTTGAAGTAGACCAAAACCTAAAGATGGAAGATGGAAATCGCATTATTGGTGTTAAAAAGGTAATTGCTGTCGGATCCGGAAAAGGTGGGGTTGGAAAATCAACTGTCACTGCAAACCTTGCTTCCACTCTTGCACGTAACGGCAAGAAGGTGGGGATTCTTGATGCAGATATCTACGGCCCTTCGCTTGGTAAGATGTTTGGAATCAATGGTCGCGTTGCTTTAAAATCCGAAGAAGATAAAATTTATCCCATTGAAAAACATGGAATCAAACTGATTTCTTTTTCCTTTCTTGTAACAGAAGACCAACCAGTCGTTTGGCGTGGACCCATGCTTGGAAAAGCCATTGAACAGTTCTTATACGATGTTGTCTGGGGAGAGTTGGATTATTTATTTATTGACTTACCTCCGGGAACAGGAGATGTCCAACTGTCACTCGCCCAACTCATTGATTTGGACGGGGCGGTGATTGTGACAACTCCGCAAGAAGTAGCAGTCCTTGATGCAGGGCGTGCTGCGGCGATGTTTAAACAAGTAAAAGTACCAATTCTCGGAATTGTGGAAAACATGTCAGGTTTTGCTTGCCCTAAATGCGGTCATGTAACTGATGTTTTCTCCAAAGGGGGAGGGGAAAAACTTTCGAAACAAGTAGGAGTACCGGAACTTGGCTCTGTTCCTTTGACTTTGGATGTGATGAGTTCTGGAGAATCTGGAAAACCAGCCCTACTTGACGCAAAAGATTCCCCATTGCAACAGGCTTATTTCCGCATTGCAAAAAATTTGGAAGACCAAATAGCCCAGTGGGAAGATTAAAAATCACTTGTTTCTTCTTCCGTCTTTCTTAGTCTAAAGGATATACTATGAATTTTGAACGCGGTTCCAAACCAAATCCTACAGGTAACTTAATCGCATACTGCCATGTATTCGGAGAAAACCCGATTGCTCCCGGTGGTAAAATCATAGCATCGAATGTGGTAGTTAGTTTCTTAAAAATAGGGGACAACTACCCGGTGGTTACCTTCCCGCCAGTGGCTCTTCCTTCTAAAGAGGAGCTTATGAAAATCCTCTCTGATAACATCCATTTGTACGATGTAGTACAACTCCCGGATTTTCAAATGCCAGAGAACAAGGAATCTGCTAACCAATACATCCAAGAGAGAATGGAACAGTTCAACTCCATGGTGATGCGTTATGTGGAGTTTTGTAAGGCCAAAGAAAAGAAAACACAAACCACAAGTCTTACTGAACATCTAGAGCAGGTGAGTGAACCTTTGGAAACATTGGCAAGTCTTTCCTTAGAATTTAGAAATACATCAGGAATTGCTAGGGAAGCTACTAGGTTAAAAATGGAAAGGATCGTAGACTACTTCCATAACAACCATCCTACTCTTGATATTGATAATTTTAAAAAAGCTCTCACGGTTCCAGGAAAAATGGGTGATGAACTCATTGGACTTTACATACAAAAGTTCAATGCGATTCAAATTGAAAATTATGAGACGGCTTCTGATCTTAGAAAACGCATTTTAGAAATTGAATCATCTGCTCATTGATCCTTAGGAAAAAAATTTCTTGACCAAATCTATTTAAACTCTATCCTCAAATGCCCTTAACCTTTCCCGTTTCTGTTGAAAAGAATTTATCACTACAGAGACGGATGGAAGTACTAGGAATTACAGAAGCGGATCTTAAAGAACGTTTTGTAAAGTCTAGTGGTAAAGGCGGACAAAACGTAAATAAGGTTTCTACTGCCGTACATTTGGTTCACACACCTTCTGGGAAACAAATCAAATGTTCCGTCTATAGAACCCAAGGTCTTAACCGTTATAAAGCGAGAGATTTGTTATGTTTGGAATTGGAAAAAGAAATGGATCCTTCTAAATCCGACTCTGACTTACAAAAACTGCGAAAGAAAAAACAAGATAAGTATCGCAAATCTTTGAAGAAGAAGTTGGAGATAAAAAAATCGGAATGGAACGAACCTATGTAAAATCATATTTCATTGTTCTTATTTTCCCTATCTTTTTTGTATCTTGTTTTGATTCTTTTCTCCCTTACCAATCTTTAAAGTGGTCTCTCGGATGGGAATACCGATTTCTAACACAAGAGGAATTAGTCCATTTTAGTCCAGGGATAGAGGACCTCTCCTTAGAATACCAAACCTACACTATACCTTATGTAAGTTTAGAAAAATCTAGTTCAAAATATTTATCAGCTCGGATACGGTTTCGTGATTCGATGGGATATGAAGAATCAGCGTTATTGTTATATGGGCTTGTTACTTTTTTTGATGCCTATTGTGGAGAGGTAAAGTTACAATCTCAGTTTTTTTACTCCACAATGGAAAAAGATTCGGCAAATCCAAAATTAAATATTACATATAACCGAAGTTTTGTGCCAATCCTCTCCCTTCCCAAAGAATGTTTAGGTAATTATGTTTATATCGTATTTTTTTCCGAAGGTATTCTACCAATTGGTTTTTCGGAACCTCCTCTTTTGGGAGATCCAACCGAACATCAAAAAGCTATTGCCAATAGAAGCCAGTCTTTTGCCTCTTTAGGATTTTTCTTTTTAGTCCTTGGATTATTTTCCTTCTATCTTTTCGAAAGGCGAAAGAAAAAACAACTACTTGCGTTTACTTGGTTTTCTTCTATATCGGGGATTCACTTTTTATCACAGTCTGGATTTTTTGGATTATTCTATTATGATTCGATCCTTCCTAGTTTTATCATTTTTATTTTTACATTGTTTTTAATTCCTATCAGTTGTTTGTATTTTTTTGAACAATTGGTTGGTTCTGGAAGATGGAATGTCATTCGAATGTTGTGGCAGTTTCATGTTTTGTTTTCGATTGTGATTCTTGCTTTAGCATTTACAGAAACGATACCACTGTCACTTGCGATTATCACTTTTGTTTGGTTGTGTTTGCCTACACTCGTGGTTCAAATCATAGTTGCTTGGGGACAAGTTTCTGCCAAAAAACCAAAGGCCATTTTGTTAGTGATAGGAGCTTCGGCTCTATTTATCCTCAATGCACATGATATTTTATCCTCTCTTGGAATTTTGGATTCAGTCCCAAGGTCCTCCCATTGGGGATTTTTTATTTTTGTAGTTTGTCTCACTCTGTATGGGGAAAATTTATTTCGTAATTCCGAGGTAAAGTATGCAACTTTACAGAAAGAAATCATTACCGCTGCCAGAATTCAAAGTGCTATTTTACCTCCTTCTCCTCCTCATTGGGACCAAATGGATATTTCTGTGTATTACCAACCTTCTCACGAGGTAGGAGGGGACTTTTACGACTTTCAGGCATTAGGTGGAAAAAAGTATGGGATACTCATTGCGGATGTCGTAGGGCATGGACTTGGTGCCTCCATCATTGCTTCGCTTTCTAAGTTTGCTTTTTTTACAGCATACAAAGATTGGGGGAATCCATCTTTTTTACTAACAGCAATGAACGAAGATTTGGTGAAAAAATCTTTTGGTCGTTTTACAACGGCGACCTACTTTTATATCGATCTGGAATCGAGGAAGTTTATGGTTTCCAGTGCTGGCCACCCTTCCTTTTTTCATTGGAAAGCCCAGTCAAAAGAACTTGTGGAAATTAAACCCAAAGGAAAACCACTTGGAATTCTTTCGGGGCTTACTTATGGAGAAGAGGAATATAGTTTTGGGCCTGGGGACCAATTTTTATTTTATACGGACGGACTTACCGAAGAGGAAAATGCAGACCGATTGGAATACGGCGATAAACGTCTTGCTAGATCCTTTTTAGAAACGATCACCAAACAATCTTTAGATCCAATGGCTAATATTCTTGAAAACTTTCATTATTTTACGGGTCTTTCAGGTGCTCCCCACGATGATATCACCATCATCCATTTACATCTGAAGGAATAAAAAAAGCCTTGGAAGTAACTCCAAGGCTTTGGTCTTTCGGTCTGACGATTTCCATAAGAGATCGACGGACCTGGAAAGAGAATGTGCGAATGATTTACATCATGCCGCCCATTCCTCCCATACCACCCATTCCTCCCATGCCGCCCATTCCAGCACCAGCAGCATCTTTCGGCTCAGGTTTGTCTGTAATGGTCACTTCAGTGGTGAGGATCATCGCTCCAATCGAAGCTGCATTTTGAAGGGCAGAACGAACTACTTTCGCAGGGTCAACCACACCAGCTTTGATTAGGTCTTCCCAAACCATAGTGAGTGCGTTAAATCCTTCGTTTCCTTTTTTCGCACGAGCTTGTTCCACAATCACAGATCCTTCAAGACCTGCATTGGAAGTGATCATACGAATAGGTTCTTCTAATGCGCGTAAGATGATGTTAGCACCTGTTTGTTCGTCACCAGTAAGTTTAAGAGCTTTTACTGCATCTTGTGCACGTAGTAGTGTGAGTCCACCACCAGGAACAATTCCTTCTTCCACAGCAGCACGAGTTGCAGAAAGAGCATCTTCTACACGAGCTTTTTTCTCTTTCATTTCGACTTCAGTAGCCGCACCAACGTGGATCACAGCAACACCACCAGCAAGTTTTGCAAGACGTTCTTGGAGTTTTTCACGATCGTAATCAGAAGTTGTATCTTCGATTTGTTTTTTGATTTGGTTTACGCGGCCTTGGATGTCTTTAGAAGCTCCAGCACCTTCGATGATGGTTGTGTTTTCTTTGTCCACTACCACTTTTTTAGCGCGACCAAGCATCTTCACATCAGCGTTTTCTAGTTTCATTCCGAGGTCTTCAGAAATCACTTGTCCACCAGTAAGGATGGCAATGTCTTCTAACATTGCTTTTCTTCTGTCACCAAACCCTGGAGCTTTTACAGCCACACATTGGATAGTTTTACGAAGAGTGTTTACCACGATAGTAGCAAGAGCTTCGCCTTCTACTTCTTCTGCGATGATAACAAGTGGTCTTCCCGCTTGTGCAATTTTTTCAAGCACAGGGAGAAGGTCTTTCATCGAAGCAATTTTTTTGTCGTAAATTAAGATGAATGGATCGTTAAAAGTAGCGATCATTGCTTCTGGATCTGTTACCATATAAGGGGAAACATATCCACGATCAAATTGCATACCCTCTACGATATCAAGAGTAGTTTCAATTGATTTTGCTTCATCAACAGTGATCACACCTTCTTTACCTACTTTGTCAAAAGCTTGCGCAATGAGGTTACCGATTTCTGGATCATTGTTTGCAGAGATAGTTGCAACATTTGCGTATTCTGCTTTGCTATTGATTTTAATAGCGTGTTTTTTGATTTCTTCTACAGCTGCAAGAACTGCTTTGTCAATCCCGTGTTTAAGAGCCATTGGGTTTGCACCCGCAGTTACGTTTTTCAAACCTTCGTTGATGATGGCTTGTGCAAGGATGGTTGCAGTGGTTGTTCCGTCGCCTGCGATGTCGTTAGTTTTTGTAGAAACTTCCTTCACCATTTGCGCGCCCATGTTTTCAATTGCATCTTCTAATTCGATTTCTTTTGCAACTGTCACACCGTCTTTTGTGATGGTAGGGGAACCAAATTTTTTGTCGATGACTACGTTACGACCTTTTGGTCCGAGAGTCACCTTTACTGCGTTAGCGAGTTTGTTTACTCCACTAAGAAGTTTTCTACGTGCTGATTCATCAAATTCAATTGTTTTAGCCATGATTGATTATTTCCTTTTAGATTTAGTTTGTCACAACACCGAGGATGTCGCTTTCACGGATAATGAGTAGATCACGTCCGCCTTGTTTGATCTCTGTTCCGGAGTATTTTCCGTAGAGAACTGTATCTCCTACCTTTACCTCTAAAGGAACGAGTTTTCCGTCTTCATAACGACCTTGTCCTACGGCGATGACTTTCCCTTCTTGTGGTTTTTCTTTCGCTGTGTCTGGTACGATGATGGATCCGATTTTTTCTTCCGACTCATTCTTTGGCTCTACGACCACTCGGTCGCCTAAAGGTTTGATTGATGCCATGAGTAACTCCTTGTATGCAATCTACTAATGATTCCGAGTTTAGCAACAATCTAAAAAGAGTGCTAAACTCTGGTACCATCAAATGATTCGGCCTAGGATTCGTCAAGCACTTTCAATCGAAGAGTGCTAATGGAGACTTAGAATCCGAAAAGTCCGGTTTTTTTGCGTTTGGAGCCTCGTTTGGGAGTGACGCCGAGCATTCCAAGGAGGCCGCGAGTGACCTCTTTGGCGACCGTGCGACCGACTTCCCGAGCCAGTGGGTTTTTGGAAAGGGTTTCCACAAAACTAGGGTCTTCTTTTTCCTTGGATCGTTTGGACTTGGTTTTCTTCTCACCTGACTCCTCTTCGGCGGCCTCTGTTTCGTCGGCAATGGTTTCCATTTTTTTAGATAGCATTTCGTGGGCACTTTCCCGGTCGAGGGTGGTTTCGTATTTTTTCACCAGGTCAGATTTTTTGATTTTGGAATTCAGCTCGTCTGGTGTCAAAGTTCCCATCCGAGAAGCAGGTGGCGCAAGCAAGGTATGAACCAGTGGAGTCGGACTTCCTTTGGGGCTAAGGGCTGTAATAAAAGCCTCCCCAATCCCCAGTGTGGTGATCACTTCTTTGGTGTCATAAAATTCTGTTTCGGGATAGTTTTCCGAAGCGGTTTTAATCGCCTTTCGGTCGTTAGCTGTAAAAGCCCGAAGTGCATGTTGGATTTTAAGACCAAGTTGTCCTAAAATTTCTTTAGGTATGTCTGTAGGGGATTGGGTACAAAAAATAATACCCACACCTTTGGAACGAATGAGTCGCACCATGGTTTCTAGTTGTTTGAGTAAGTCATTTGAAGCTTCATCAAAAACCAAATGGGCTTCATCAATGAATAAAACTAGTTTTGGTTTTTCCAAATCTCCTTCTTCAGGAAAGGTCGCATAAATTTCTGTGAGAAGAGATAACATAAACGTAGAGAATAGGCGTGGTTTGGTTTGAATGTCTGTGAGGCGAATGATGGATACATTTCCTTTTTTGGATTTTGAAAGCATAAGATCATTCACATCAAAAGATGGTTCCCCAAAAAAATCTTCCCCCCCTTGGCCTTCGAGTTCGATCAGTTTTCGTAAGATGATAGAGATACTTTGGGAAGAAACGGTTCCGTATTCTTTTTCCAATTCTTCTTTTCCTGCATCATTGATGTACTGCAGGGCTTTTTTAAAATCTTTGGTATCAAGGATGGGAAGACCCAAGTCATCACAGTATTTGAAAACAAGAGAGACTACGCTACTTTGTGTATCATTTAATTCCAAAATCCGAGAAATCAGGACAGGTCCAAATTCGGCAATGGTGGCCCGAAGCCGAACCCCAGGTTCCGCAGAAAGGGATAAAAATTCTACTGGATAAGAAGAAGGTTTCCACTCGATCCCAAGGGCTTTGGTTCGCTCTTTAATTTTGTCATTTTCTTCACCTGACTCGGCAAGGCCCGAAAGGTCCCCTTTGATGTCCATGAGCACAACGGGAACTCCCGCCTCAGAAAGTGCCTCCGTTAGGAGTTGTAAGGTTTTGGTTTTACCGGTTCCTGTGGCACCAGCAATCAGACCGTGCCGGTTGAGTGTGGCAAGAGGGATAGAAACGGAAGCTTCTTTATGTGTTTCCCCATCGAAGACTCCTGCGCCTAAATAAAGCGCCCCTTGGGTCGGATATCCTTCCTTAATTTTAGAAACAAATGCATCTGATTTTTTAGACATTACTTCCCCCGAATCCTCTATTCCTTGGAGTTTTGAATCCCTCGTCAATGTTTTCTATGACAAGATTCTAGTGGGGTGATAGGTCCAAAAAATTAGGACAGAAAGAATAAATTTCTCGTACACGTACTAATATGATTTGAGTTTTTCGAAATTCCTTGTAAGGTTTGGACGTGGCACGTATCCCATTTTTATCCCTTCCCCAACTCTTCATTTTACCTTTTTTACTTTCTGTTTTCATCCAATGTAACCGTTCCATCCCCACCTTAGGCCCGGCTAAGACCATAACGAAAGGGGTGCTTGATCTTTCCCAGGAAGACCCAAAAACTTTGGATCCATTCCCATTAGCGGGGGAGTGGGATGCGTTTCCTGGAGAACTTCCTGAAACAGAAGAAGAGTTCCTGGCCCTTGAAAAGAAGGAACCCACAAGACTTGCGGTTCCTGCCTATTGGGTAAATCAAAACCTACCGGCACATGGGTATGTCACTTACCGTTTGAAATTGAAGGTAAACGAACCAATTAACTTAATGTTTTACCTAAGAGAAACTTCTTCGGCTTACAGAGCTTACTACTATAATGCGGAAAGGGGGCTTGTTTTACTTGGTCAAGCGGGGAAGGTATCGAAAACCAAAGAAGGATCTGTTGGTTATTATTTAGAAACAGCTCGTTCTTTACGAGCCACTCCTTCCACAGTCATCTACTTACAAATTTCCAATTACCTTTACTCTCGTGGTGGTCCTTATTATTCCCCTGTGCTCGGTGAAGTGGGAAAAACACTATTATACTTAAGATTCAAAGAGAGAAAAAAAGCATTTTTCTTTGCCACCTTTTTGGTCCTTGCCATCTCTCACTTATTTCTTTTTATCCATCGTAAAAAAGACAAATCTCCGCTATGGTTTTCTTTACTTTGTATTTCCTGGCTCATTCGCATTTTACTCTTTGATCGAGTGTCTAGAGATTGGTTTGTTGCCTCTGATTGGCTCGAGATGCTTCAGATTCGATTGGAATACATTGCATTTTGTGGGATTCAAATCTTTAGTCTTTTGTTTTTTTTCCAAAACCAAAGAAACTTTTTTCCGGATAAATACAAAAGGTATCTTTTATTACCCATTTTAATTGAGTTTTTGGTGATAGCTACGACTCCGTACGCTGTGTACACAAAACTTCTCATCTTTAGCCAGACGTATATGGCTTTCATTCTTTTCATTGCTTTGATTGCGGCGTTCCGTTCTTGTTTGCAAAGAGAAACTAGATACATTGGAAGTATTATTTTATTTGGGACAGTTGTCATTCTGTCTGCAACCATCTACGACTCTGTTGTTTTTTTTAAACGTTGGGACTTGCCCATGCTCACGGAACTAGGGTTTGCCATTTTTTGTATGTGCCTTGCCATCGTGATTTCGAAACAAAATGCGCATACTTGGGAAACTGCCGAATACCTAACACTAAATTTACGAAAAGAAGTAGAATGGAAAACCTTAGAACTCAAAAAAGAAAAAGAAAAGGCTGAAAAAACCGGAGAACTCAAAGATAAATTTATCTCCATTGTTTCTCATGATATCCGTTCTCCACTGTTTGGAATTTCTTCTGTTTTTAATTTACTTACCGAATCTCCACCCTCTCTTTCGCCGGAAAGGGCCAAACAAGTATTAGGGGAGGCTTCCACAGGCCTTAAAAACATCCTGAGTATGGTGGAGGAGCTCATCAAATACTCAAGGTTCCAAAACGCATCGGTATTTCCCGATTACCAACTTTTTGATTTTCGCCAAATCACAGACCAGCTCATCGAACGAGTCCAAGAGATGGCTGGTCCCAAAAATATCTCTATCATCACTCATATGGAAGAGTCTTCTATTGGGATTGGCGATCCCAACTTAATTGAACATTTGATCTGGAATTTACTCACCAATGCTGTGAAATTCACAAAAGAATCGGGAACGGTCGAAATCTCTTTAACTGAATCCAATAAACATTGGAGTTTAAAAGTGATTGATACGGGGATTGGTATGCCTAGGTATTGGGCCGACCATATTCTGGAAGAAGGATTTCTTTTTGTTCGAAAAGGTACAGCAGATGAGATGGGTGCGGGTGTGGGTCTTGCCTTTTGTAAAGAAGTGGCAGAGCGTCACGGTGCCGAACTCATAGTCCAGTCCGAAGAAGACAAGGGAACCTCTGTAGAGTTATTACTACCTAATTTTGAGAAAATAGTTTTGGTTTTAGACGATAATCCTGGTTACCGAAAACAAATTCGAAAAGTTTTAAAAGATCTACCTTGTATTCTCTGGGAGGAAGAATATCCCGACCATGCCCTTCTTTCTGTAGGTAGATTGAAACCTGACCTCATCATCGTGGACTATTCTATGCCAGAAAAAACAGGGATCGATTTTTTACGTGATTTGTATTCCAACTCAGAAATGGAAGAAATCCGTTCTCTCCTTGTTTCTAGTTCCCATACAGATCCTAACACTGGTTATAAACTAGAAACAACAGTGATTGAAATCGGTGGAGATGCTTTTTTAACAAAAACATCTCCTGATGAAAAGTTGGTAGAACTCGTAAAAAAATTGTTAGATCTAGAAACCTAGATTAACATTTGTTCTTTTGCCCGGCCGATGAGTTCGGCCACAGTTTTTGCATTAAAACGGTCTTTGAGTCGGCCTACATGGTATTCCACAGTTCGTTTGGAAAGACCAATTTCTGTTCCAATTTCTTGGTAGGTTTTTCCATGGCCAAGCAGGGTCAAAATTTGTTTTTCCTTTTTGTTTGCCACTTTCCCGTCTTGGGGTTTGCGGTTGAAACTGAGTTTTAGGTTTTTGGAATAAACAGTTTTTCCGGAAGCAATTTCATTCAGGTTTTTGGTAAGGCTACTTAAGTCATCGCTTTTCAAAAGATATCCGTCTACACCGGCCTCAATCGCAGAATGAACAATCGGTTGTTCATCGAGCATGGTGAGGGTGACCACTTTCAAGTGGGGATGATCCTTTTTCCAATCCTTCACCATATTGAGCACGTTCTCACCCGGAATTCGCAAATCGAGGAGAACAAAGTCAGGCCTAGTATCATTTAAGAGAGGGGCAATTTGAGATGAATGTTCCGCCTCTCCCACGACTTCAAAATCAGCCGAAGAGTTCACAACATGTTTTACGCCGACGCGAGTGACTGCGTGGTCTTCGACCAGTAATACCTTTTTTTTAGGTGTCATAAATTTCCCTTTTTATGGAACCAGGAACCATTTTGTCCCTAGCGTTTCCCCCTAGTAGACGAGGAGAATTGAAAATATTAGTACTATTCCGTTCCGTTTGTCCATAAAAAATCGTGGGTCTATCTACTTAATTTTCTCTTGCAAATTCGTTAAATTCCCCCATTTTCAGAGAAATCCTAGGAGTATGAATGAATACTAAAGTAGAGAGTCTCAAAAAAATATATCTCTTCCAAAAGTTAAACCAAGACGAACTGTTACACATTGCCGAAAAAATCCGGGAAGTCCACCTACCTCCTAGAAATGTTTTGTACGATATGGGGGAGGAGGCTGAGTCCATGTACATTGTGAAGTATGGAACTTTGCAAATTTCCACAGCGACTAGCCACGGAGACGACGTAAACCTCATCACTCTCGGGGAAGGGGACCATTTTGGGGAATTGCCTTTTTTTGATGATGAAAAACGGTCAGCCAAAGTAGAAGCCAAAGAAAATTCCGAACTTTATGAACTTCGTTACGCCGATTTGAAAGATATGTTTTCCAAAAACAAAGAAATGGAACTCAAATTTTACAAGGAAGTGACCCATTATTACATTCGCAGACTCCGAAAGTTAACGCATGACCTGGCTTATGCCCGGGAACTTAGGAAACGTTTTGCTTAAAAAGCCTGTCTTCGCATAAGAATAGGCAAAATCGAATCAAATTGAGATTTTTTATCGATCACTATCGAAAAAACCTTTTCCATTCCTCAGTTTCTACTTAATACAGCTAAGGAATGGGTTTTGGATTCCGATACTATTTACGTAGGCAGGGAGAAGGAATGCATGGTGGACCCCGAAATCCTAACCGAGAAGATCGTAACACAAAATAAGACCTTCTTGGTGGATTTGAAGAAAAACCAGGCTGGATTCTACCTGAAAGTATCGGAGTGGTCGAATAGCAAAAAATCCTCGATCTTTCTTCCGGCAGAAGGAATCGATCGAATGATCGAAATCTTGAATCAATTTAAAAGCCGGATATCCGATAATGAGAATACGAAAGACCCGGAGTTAGGAGCCTTTTAGGAGTGAGTTTCATGGGGAAATTAGGAATGACCAAACTGTTGTTAGGCCTCTTCCTTTCAATAGGAATGTTGTACGCACAGGCAGATACTGGCGGACAAAATACAGCTAACACTGCAAATGATGAGGATAGCCCTCTTCGAAAAATCGTTTTAGATGATTTTGAAGAGGCTGAGGATTGGAGAGTCAAAGCTACCACTCCACTCGGAGAAACAAGAACTTTGAAACTCGTTCAACGCGGGCTCATCAAAGATGTATTCGATGAAAAAACCGTTCCAGAAGATGGTGGTGATAAAGTCGAAAAAAACCATATTTTAGGAGTCAAAACACATTTTGCTGCTAAAGGTTTGGATCGTGTGGAATTATATCCTCCTCATGAATACATCATCAAAGGGAAAGTAAGACAAATTTCCGTTTGGGTTCTTGGAAGAAAGTATAGACATACTTTATTCGCAAAATTTAGAGATTATAAAGACGTAACACATAATATCCGTTTGGGTCGTTTGGATTTCTTCGGTTGGAGAAAACTGACAGCGACCATTCCAGGTTTTATCCCTCAAAGTACAAGATTTGCACTTTTAGATAAAAACCTACATTTCGTTTCTCTTTTTGTGACATCTGATGTTCACGAAGTAGCAGGGGACTTTTACTTTTACGTAGATGACCTCCAAGTGAGAACCGACAGATCCGAAGCGAAATACCCTGGATCTGAAATTAAGGACAATTGGTAAGCGGGAGAAAGGAACAATGGAAAACAAAAAAACAAAAATCCTAACATTACTTGCTCTATCGTCCATAGCACTTATTGGTTTTGCACAGGCGCAATACAAAGTTTCTAATGGGGTGGCAACACCAATTGGAAACGATATTGGAGCTATGGAACTCAAAGCCATCACTATCGAATCTTGGGACTCTCCTGTTTCTTCTGCACCTTATGGTTGGGAAGTATTCACAGACAAAGATGGTGTGAATAAAGATGGTACAGGGGACATGAAATACGATGAGAACAACAAGTATTCTCCAGTTCTCAATGACCCTGTAAAATCTCCTCTTGTGATGAGAGAAGTTAAACTAGTTCCTGGAAAACCAGGTGACGTGAAAAACGTAGATGCTGGAAACGCAAAAGTATTGGCAGTAAAATTCCAATTCACTTTTCCAGGAAATAACGTAGTGACCGTTCGTCCGCCGCGTGCTCCAGAATATGAAGTGACTCGTGCGAGACCTTATATCGATGCAGACAACAAAAAGAAATTAGAAAAAGTTTATGGAATTGAAGCTCCAGGAAACGTAAAGGCCATTTCTGTTTGGGTTCTTGGTCGTGGTAACGAATACGATTTAGAAGGTTGGATTGAAGACTACAATGGCAATAGCCATATTTTCCCTTTTGGATCTTTGGACTTCGTAGGTTGGAGACCGCTTCATATCACGATCCCTCCAGGAATCCCACAAGAGGCAAATGCCTTCCCAGCCACTAGAAACTTAATTTTCAAACAATTCAAAATTCGTTCTAGAACCACAACTGGTCCAGAAACAGTTTACCTTTTCTTTGATGAACTCCGTGTCCTTGCAGATACATTCGAAGTTCACTTTGATGGGGCAAACTTAGATTTTGATGAAGAAGACTGTAAGACCAAGGTCAAAATGGAGCAAATGCTTCAGAAGTCTGGTGCCATTTCCACAGGTGCGAAAATTCGCGATTGTGGTGGAAGTAACGGGTCTTCCCAAAATAAGTAGTTTCCTTATTCACTCCAAGGGACTGCCTTTGGGACCAGAAGAACCCAGCCATTCGGCTGGGTTTTTTGGCTTTACAGAATCGAATGGACCTAAAAAATGAACTCTAGGACTGTTCTTTTCGCGGATTCATCGCTAAATTTACCGTAACAACTTTATAGGAACTTTGAACACCCTTTATTGGAAATACGAAGAGGGAGATTCTTTTCATGCCTGATACTATTACCGAAGACAAATCAAACAAAATCGCCGACAACGACAAACTAACACCTCTTTTTAATGAGGAAATTTATGTGCGTGCTGATGCAGGAACGGTTCCCGTTTCTAAATTCAAAATCTTTGACGACGTCATTGATGCATATAAGGCAGAAAATCGTTTAGCAGAAGCTAAACAAAAAATTGAAGACCATTTCAAAGAACATCCTGAGTCCATCTCCGCCAAATACATGTTAATGATCATTTCTTTCATGGAAGATTCCATGGGAGATGCCAATTTGGTGAAGAACATTTTGGATGCTTTTAAAGCTCATGCAAAATGGACTATCATCGAATATATTACTGATTCCATTTTACGATTTGGGGATCATCGACTTGCACTCCGTGTGAAAGCAGAAGCACTTGATAAACTTAAGAAGAATAAAGAACTAAAAACCGTTCTTGAAAAACTCGCAAAACAAGATCGTAAGAACCCTGAGATTGCAAAAAAATATGGTTTTTCCATTATGGAAGAGGACAAACCGAAAGCGATCTCCTATCTCAAACTTGCCGTTGAGATGTATGCCAAAAATAAAGAGTACGTTCCGATGGAGGAAATTTGGCCGACCATCGTTCAAAACAATTATGAAGATGTTGCTTTCTTCGACAAAATGGAACGTATCCTTCTTGGACAAAGAGAAAAAACCAGGTTGGTTGGCCTTCTTTATCCAATTGTTGAACCTTTTAAGGCAATGGAAGACTGGGATCATGTCATCTACTTCTTAAAGAAAATTTTAGAACATGAACCTGCTTCTCAAAAAGCAAGAAACGAACTCATTCGTGCATACAAACAAAAATACGTAGCACATTCACTTCTAGAAGACTTCCTCAAAATGAGTGAACTTGGTAACAACCGTAAGCCGGTTAAACTTTGTATCACTAACTTCGAAAGAAATATCGTTTTTGATACCGGTAACTATGTAATGCATAGAAACTGGGGTGTTGGTAAAATCACTTCTATCTCCCAAACCGGTGATTCTATTTTTGTTGATTTTGAAGAGAAAAAGGATCATAAACTTTCGATCCAAATGGCGATCACTTCCCTCAAACCTTTGAAGAAAGATCATATTTGGGTGCAACATTACGAAGACAAACAAAGTATCAATGCTATGTTTGCTGAGAACTTACCTGAGTTTTTAAAACAACTTCTGAAATCCTATGACAACCGAATGATCATTGGAGACATGAAGAATGAACTCATTGGAACTTTCTTAAAAGCAGATGAGTGGTCTAAATGGTGGGCGAAGGTGAAATCGGTTCTTAAAAAAGAAGCGAACATCGGAATGAATCCTAAGAAAAAGGATGAAGTCGTTTATCATGAAAAACCAATCACTCATGCAGAAACTCTGACTCAAAAATTCCAAGCTACAACTGATGCTAATAAAAAATTAGAAATTGCTATGGAAGCGGTTCGTGATGCTGAGGAAGCGGCAGAAGCTGCTGATTTTTTCATCTCTCATTATATCGAAGAAGAAGCGGCAAGAGATTCTGTTCGAAAACTTTCTGCTTATCTTTATTTAGAGGAAGCTGGTAAAGCTTGGCCAACAGAAGAATTTTCACATAAGATTCGTGAACAAGAACTAGCTACTCTCATCCAATCTCTTTCGAAAGATGACGCTTTAAAAATTTCCAAGGCTTTGGAAAACACGGATATCAAAAAAGGATTTAAAGATCTCATTCGTGAACACCACCCAGAAGCGATTAATATTCTGATTGGACTTCTTTTTGAAGTTCCGGTAAAGGTTAACCGATCGGTTTTCCAAAACTTGGTAGCAGATGAAAAGTTTGCCGAACTCAATTTGTTTGTTGAGACTGTTTGTAATAAATCTAAAGAAAACCCAGAAGTTTTCCTTTGGGTGGCAAAATCGATTCTTTCTCATGCATGGAAGTTTGATTGGTTGAAAGTAAGTGAGGAAGATTTAGTTCTTCGAGTGTTCCGTATTTTAAAACCTCTTGCGAAGATCGAAGACAAAGGCACCAAACTCAAAAACCAAGCAATGGACATTTTGTTTGGTAAGGATAATAGTCTTCTTCGTGACATCTTAACGAACGCAGACGATGAATATGTTCGTAAACTTTTTGCTCTTTTCAAAGAAGTTCCTTATGTAACTGATTTAGAAAAAGACCAACTATATGCTCTTATCAACGAACTAAAACCAAACATTGTTTGGGACGAGTATGATTCAGAAGAAGATGCAGATGATGATCCATTAGCAAACCTTCCAACCGATGTAGTACTTGTGACTCGTCGTGCTTTTAATGCGAAGAAACTTGAGTTTGAACATCTCGTAAACGTGGAGATGGCAGAAAACTCTCGTGATATCGGTGAGGCCCAGGAAAAAGGGGACTTACGAGAAAACGCAGAATACAAAGCAGCGATGGAAAAACAAGCTCAGTTACAAGCGGCCATCAAACGATTGGAAGCAGAGCTTAAAAGTGCAAGGATCCTTGATTTAAGTGATGTCAAATCTGACAAAGTGGGAATCGGAACCACAGTGCGTTTGAAAAACAAACAGACTGGAGAAGTAGTAACGTATTCCATTCTCGGAGCTTGGGATGCGGACACAGAAAAGAATATCATTTCTTATCAGTCTCCACTGGCAAAATCACTTCTAGGAAAACACACTGGAAACGAAGCAACTCTCGTGTTCGGTGCCACCGAAACGGTATACGAAGTATTAGATATTACTCGTTATTCCATGACAGGACAAGAGGCCTGAAGTTCCTCACTCCATCCGCTAGTAGAAATTAAATCTACAAACGGTTCGGAAACATTTCCGGCGAAGTCAAAGGCCTTAGCTTCCAAAAGAAGATAAGGCCTTTCTTTTTGTAGGCTTTTCGGAATGGTAACTCGTATGGCGCGTCTATCGGGATCATACTCATAAGGATAAGTTTGTCCATCGATCGTAAGATCAACACTAGTTCGAAATCCGCTTCCTGTATCTCCCAATACATAATACCTGTCTTCAAAACAATGGTTTCTTACTTCTGGAAGTTCGATATAACGTGCAAGAGAAGTCATAGGAAAAATCGTGGGTGGTGTTTCATCACTTAAAACCATAATGTATCCAAGTTTTGTTAGTCTAAAGCTAAACCCATTTGCTTTTTTCTTATGTGTGATGGATTGGAATTTTCCAATAGAAGAATCATAAAAATAAAGGGATTCTTTGTTTGTTGGCATATAACCAATGTTCCATTCTCCAAGGCCCTCTCCTTTCCAACTCATTTTTTTAGTATCGATTTGGTAGATTTTCCCTTTAAGCGGTAAACCTGTTGGAATTTTAAAAGGAACTTCTTTTTCACTAACTTCCGTCAGAAGTAAAGATCCTTCCCCGGAAACTTCGGTTTTGGAAAAATCTAAAATAATTTTCCCATCATTGGAACTATATTTGTTTCCAGTTCTTTTGTTTTTGGAGAATCGATTTGTTTCCGTTTCATTTTTTTCATGAACCACTTTAAAAAATACGGATGATTTGTTCCCTGTGGCATCTCGAAGCGATAACTCGAGTTGTAATGTTTCTTTGGGTTTGTATCCTTCCAGATCTAAGGAAAAACCTTCTTCTTTAAAGTTTTTTGACTGTTCATACATATGATAAAAATAGACAGGTGGGGCAAGGGAAGACCTGTTGATATCATAAAACTGGTGTTTTTTGGAACCATCTTCGTAAGATAAAAAATCAAAATTACGACTGAAGATTGGTGATCCATTCACAGACAAATCCATTCCATACACATTGTTTTTATTACGGGAACGAATAAAATCATATCCACTCATTCGAAAGCGAATCTTCCCCGTAAGCGGAATGGACTCAAATAACTCACCTGAATCTGTATATAAATCATATTTACCTTTTGTTTTTTCCTTTGCTGTAAGAAGGATTGGATTTTCTAAATGATCTCCTTCCAAATACAAAGAAAGGATGGTGGGAGGAGTGGTATCTTTTTGATGGATTTCTGGAAAGTAAAGGGGATTGATGATTCCTTTTTCGGATCGAAATTCCAAATGAAGGTGAGAAATCCCCGATCCGGATTCTCCTGTTTTACCGAGAGAAGTACCTTTTTTTACAGAAAACATTCCTGGTGTGAGTTTCAGTTGGAATCCGGTTGGATCTCCCATAAGTAGGACCGCTCTGCGTAAAAGTTCTAAATCATACAAACTACCACCAAAGGAATGTAAGTGGGCATATTTGGATTTAACTTTGTATTTTGGATTGTAAAGGTTAAGAGAAAGACCATAACCTGTTTTAGAATAACTGATTTCTTCAATATAACCATCAAACGTAGCTAAGATGCTATGACCATTGAGCCCATAAGATTTAAAATCCGATCCCAAATGTAAATTGTGATTTCGAATTTCGGCAAAGGTTCCTGATACAGGTGAGTAATAGGGAAGGGGAAAACCCACTTCATTTGGGGGAATCTCTGGAATTTTTGATTGGCTTAAAAGGGCCAACGGGCAGAGACATAGCAAAAAAATGTGACGACACAAAGGAGAAAACCTCATGGGAGAATGAGAATCCTCCCACTTCCTTTGTCATGTCTTTCCTGAAATCTAAAGAATTTCCCTTCGTTTCGATTCCCTTGACAAACTAGACTTAGGACCTAAGATGACAGGGAACATTTCACTATGAAACAAGGCATTTTATCCTTACTTATTTTCGCCTTTACTGGTTGTGCCTTTTTATCCAGAGAACCGGGCAGACCTCCAAAAATTGATGGAGTCCCCGTCCCTGATTCCAAACGGATGATCTATATTCAAAATGTGAGAAACAATACCTACTCACCGGGAATGCACACTCGCCTTACCCAAATGATTATGGAAGAAATTGACAGACGAGGAAGGTTTATCACAACCCGTGAAAAAACTCTCGCGAAATACAGGTTGTATGCAGAGATTGTTCACTACCAACAGGTCGGAGATCTTATGGATCTTGCCGACAGACAAATTACCTCGGAACTATTTGTAGTCACTCGGGTGGAGATCATTGAGGCGGAGACGGGAAACAAAATCCCTATGGAACGCAGTGAAATTCCTGGACGAGTTCATTTTTCTACTCAGATTGGATTTCGGGAATCAGAATTGGAAGCTCAGAATCGCCTGCTTCGGGTGATGGCACTTCGAATTGCTGAAGAATCAGAGAGAGCTTGGTATTATTCTCTTTCTGGGAATTTGAATTAGTTGAATCATTAGGAGATAAACCTTGCAAAACGATCCGATTGCCAACGACGACACAAAAAAAGAGATGCTCGCCTTCGAAGAGTATTTGAAAGAAAAAGGTCTAAAGATTACCAACCAACGTTTGTTAGTTGCGCAAAAGATTTTTTCTTCTCACAATCATTTTACAGCCGAAGGTCTTTTGGATGAACTAAAAGACAATAAGGATCGAATTTCCAAGGCTACCATTTATAGAATCCTTGCGATTATGGTTGAAGCAGGATTACTGGAAGAACACGATTTTGGTAAAGATTACAAATACTATGAACATATCATTGGTCATGAACACCATGATCATATCATTTGTATGCAATGTGGTCGTATTGTAGAATTCATCGATGAACGAATTGAAGAATTACAAAACAAAGCTGCTTCTGAAAATGGATTTACCATCACTGGACATAGTTTGAATATTTTTGGTAATTGTTTGAACTTTGCAACTTGCGAACATAAAATCAAAAAATAGTGTCTTCTATTTTTAAAGAAAAATCGAAAGACCCTGGATCTTACGCAAGGACTGGAACACTCATACTTAACGGAGTTCAAATTGAAACTCCTATCTTTATGCCGGTGGGAACCAGGGGTAGTATCAAATCGCTTTCTTCCTCAGACATCGATGAACTAGGTTATAACTTAATCCTAGCCAATACCTATCATTTATATTTAAAACCAGGAAAAGAAGTTTTAGATCACTTTCATGGTCTTAAAAACTTCATGTCTTATAAGAGGGCATTACTCACCGATTCCGGTGGATTCCAGGTATTCAGTTTAGCCAGTCTCTTTAAATTTGAAGATGACGGAGTCAGATTCCAATCTCATATTGATGGAAGCCATCATAAATTCACACCTTCCTCTGTCATAGATATGCAACGTTCCATAGGCTCCGATATCATGATGGTCCTTGATGATTGTGCTCCTTATGGAAGTGATTTAAAACGATTGGAATTGGCTTTGGAGAGAACCCATCGCTGGGCCTTGGAATCCTATCACTATTGGATGGAGAAACCCAATGGACAGAATGTATTTCCGATTGTCCAAGGTGGAGTTAATGAATCCTTAAGGAAACGAAGTTTAGATACATTACAAAATATCGATTTTCCTGGAATTGCCATTGGAGGCCTTAGTGTTGGAGAACCAAGACCGGAATACATTCGAATTTTAGAATGTATGGCACCATTTTTTGACAACGCTCGCCCGAGATATTTGATGGGTGTCGGTACGGTTGTCGATATATTGGAAGGTGTAAAGAACGGAATCGACATGTTCGACTGTGTTCTACCGACAAGAAATGCACGAAATGGGCAAGTATTCACTTCTCAGGGCAAAATCAATTTGCGAAATGAATCACATCGTTTGTCAGAAAGCCCCATTGACCCAGAGTGTGGATGTAAGGTATGTAAAACATATAGCCTTGGCTATATCCGGCATCTACATAAGGTGAAGGAATTGACTGCCTTTTCGCTCTCAACGTATCATAACTTATATTTTATGCAAAGCTTCATGGAAAAGATGCGAAAGTCCATAGAAATAGGCAATTTTCAGGGTTTTTATGACCATTGGAAAAATTTGTTTGGTAGCTAAAATTATTAGGTTGACGTATCTCTTTTTTTTGAATGCAATTGTACCGTCATTTCTACATAGATTGTAGCTTCATTGAGGAGTCTCTAGACACACATGGAAATTACCAGAAGGGAAAAAGATAAAATCGTAGTCCTCGATATTAACGGGGAAATCGACCTTTATAACGCGCCTGAGATCAAGGATGTAATCGCTAAATTGATCGAAGAACAAAAGTATTGCATCGTCATCAATCTCGAGAAGGTATCTTACATCGACTCTTCCGGAATTGGAGCTTTAATTTCAAGTTTGTCCAACTTGAAGAAATACCAAGGTGGGCTGAAAATTATCAACGTAGCAGGTTCTGTTCGTAAGGTATTTGAACTCACTAAGTTAACTTCATTTTTTGAAATTTTTGACAGCGAAGACGAAGCCGTCACAGCTTTTAAGTAACAGGGGAAGCGTATTTGCGCTTCTCTCTTACAAAATCCCCCCGAAGAAACATTAAGGAGTTTGTTATGTTAAGAAAGAAAAAGACAGCGGTCTTTCTCTCTGGATTGGTATTGTTTTCTGTTGGATTCGTTAATTGCGCTCAAGAATTGCCATTAAAAGAACTAGCTCTGGCAAAATCGCAGGTGGAAAGAGCGGAAAGACTTTCAGCAGAAGAATTTGCACCGGAAGAATATTCGGAAGCTAAAAAAAGTTTGGCCTCTGCCAATGAATTTGCAGCTGAAGAGAAAGCATCCGATTCTAAAAAAAGTGCAGACTATGCCATTTCTAAAGCTTATGATGCTTTAGAAAAAACATTACCAAAACTTGCAGCAAAGTCTCGTGAAGAAGCAGTGACTGCCATTGATGCAGCTGACGAAGCTTATGCTTCCGAATACACTCCTGAAGAATTTAAAAAAGCAGTAGCTTCTCGTGATGCTGGGGAAACCAAGTTAGCACAAGCAGATGCAAGCCTTGCCTCTTACCTTCGTGAAGACAAAGATGAAACGGCAAAAGAACTAAAACGTACAGTTGCCTTACAAGAATATGAAGACGCACATAATAGTTTTGTAGAAGCAGCAAAGATCAGCCAAGATGCAAAAAAAGTGGCTCTTGACAGGTCAGGTTCTATGCGCCAATCTGCGGATGAAGTAGATGCATTATTAGAAAAAGCTTATACGTATTCTAAAGGCGGAAATCCTGCCATTGATGAAGAAAAAGCCAAAATTGCTTCGGCAAGAGAAGACATTGAAGCTGGCAGGTTAAAAACTGCTGATGAAAAAATTAAATCTGCTCGTTTAGCTTCCGCAGCACTCCTAGCAGATGCAGTGAAAGACCACGCTAAAAACCGTAACATGCAAGCGCGTGAAGTGGTTGAAGATGCAAATGCTCGGTTTAGCGAATTAAACGCGGAAACTTACCTGAAATCAAATGCAAAAGAATCTTATGCAAGCACTCAAGAAAACCTAGGTGCTTCTAATGAGTCTCTAAAAGCCTCTGAAAATTTATTAGAACAAGAAAAGTTCGATGATTCTATTGCGCAATCAGAAGAAGCCATCCGTTTGGCGGAAATCTCCATTGATCAAATCGAAACTTTAAAAGGGAAAACTACTGTTGCGAAAAAAGATCGTAAAACAGTCGAAAATGATACAACAGCGAACACTACCACTACAACAAATTCCCCAGAAGAGACAACTGACAAAGCTTCTTCTTCACAAGTGGAAGAATTAACTGGTGGTTGGAAACGTTACACTGTAGAAAAATCAAATCCTGCCGATTGCCTTTGGAGAATTGCTGATAGAGAAGATATCTATAATGATGCGAAACTTTGGCCAAGAATTTTTGAAGCAAACCGTAAATCGATTCGTAACAAAAACTTAATTTATCCAAAACAAAAATTAAATATCCCTCCGAAAACAGGGAAAATTGGAAAAGCTCCTAAGGCGTAAACAGGTCTTAGGTGAAAGGAAAAAAAGCTGTCGTAAAGACAGCTTTTTTTTTGTCTAAAAAATAGGAAAATATGATCAGAGGATATACAACACCTGTCACAGAAATTTCAGAAAAAGACTTTGAGGCTCTGGTTACCCTTGCCTTAGAAGAAGATTTGCCTGCAGGAGATATCACTACAGATTCTCTATTCAACTCGAATGAAAGTTGTAAAGCTGAGTTACTTGCCAAAGAAGAAGGGGTTTTGTGCGGACTTGCCGTAATACATTGTCTCATTGGAAAAACCAAAGCGAATGTAAAATGGAAACCAACTCTTTCCGATGGAACAGCCCTTACCAAGGGAGCCGTCATTGGAACTTTGGAAGGATCCCTTGTAGACGTTCTTAAGATGGAAAGAATCCTATTGAATTTTATACAATACCTCTCTGGAATTGCGACAAATGCAAGTAAGGTGACAAAAGAATTTCCCAATCTCCTGATTTTAGATACAAGAAAAACTCTTCCTGGTTATAGAAAACTGGCTAAGTATGCAGTGTATATGGGAGGAGGAGCCAATCACCGCTTAAATTTGTCTGAGATGGCCATGTTAAAGGACAATCATGTCGCAAAAGCAGGATCCATCCAATCTGCTGTACAAATTGTTCGAAATGCTAATCCAGGCAAAAAAATAGAACTAGAAATAGATGGCCTATCGCAGGTTAGTGAAGCTATCGCCTCAAATCCTGATATTATTTTGTTAGATAATTTTTCCGATTCAGATACAGAAAAAGCAATTGAACTCATCAAAGAGAAATCATCAAAAATTCGTATTGAATGTTCTGGTGGGATCACTCCTGATAAATTAAAATTTCTATCTAAATTTCAAGATATAGGTGTGAGTATGGGTTATTTAACTCATACGGTAAAATTTTTAGATATAAGTTTGGACATTAAATAATGGGATTATACCAAGACATCAAAGATAAACAGGAGTTATTTGAAGCGGTCCAAAAACGACTTGGGCCAGAAAAAGCCACATTAATCGAAAAAGCATACCATATTGCCGATAAAATGCACGAAGGACAAAAACGTCTTTCGGGAGAACCTTATATCATTCATCCCATGAATGTGGCTTCCGTTTTAGACGAACTTGGTTTGGATGAACGTGCAATTGCCGCAGGACTTTTGCATGATGTTGTAGAAGATACAAGTTACACTAAAGAGGATATGGCCCGTGAATTTGGGGAAGACATTGCTGCCCTTGTGGAAGGTGTGACCAAAATTTCAGAGATAAAATCTCAATCGAAAGAAACGGAAGCTGCTGAAAATATCCGCAAGATGTTACTTGCAACCATCAAAGATGTGCGAGTGATGCTCATCAAACTTGCTGATAAAACTCATAATGTTCGTACTTTAAAATTCCAACCCGAAGAAAAACAAAAAAGAATCGCAAAAGAAGTTTTGTCTCTCTATGCACCCATTGCCGGCCGTCTAGGTGTTTATAAAGTTAAATTTGAATTAGAAGATTTAGCCTTCCAGTCTTTACATCCAGAAGAATACCAAGAAATCAAAAAACGTGTCTCAGCCAAAAAGTCAGAACGTGATGAATACATTGAAAAAATAAAAATTATCCTCAAACAAAGGTTAGCTGAGATTAGTATTGATGCGCGAATTGAAGGTCGTGCGAAACATTTTTATTCGATTTACCGAAAGATGGTTACTAAAGAAAAATCATTTTCTGAAATTTTTGACCTTCGTGCGGTTCGAATCATCACTAATGAAATTAAAGATTGTTACGGGGTTCTTGGAATCGTGCATACTTTATGGACACCCATTCCCGGTAGGTTCAAAGATTATATTGCCACTCCGAAAACCAATCTTTACCAATCCTTACACACAACTGTATTTGGACCTGATGGTCGACCTATGGAAGTACAAATCCGAACCAAGGATATGAATGCCATTGCAGAAAACGGGGTGGCAGCCCACTGGGCTTATAAAGAGTCAACGAACCTTTCCAAAACCTCCGTCATTTTACAGAATGGTGTGGAAAATGCCTTCCGTATGAAGTGGTTGGAAATTTTGAAATCATGGCAGGATCCAAGCCTTGATTCCAAAGAATTTATGGAGGAATTACAATATGACCTGCATGAAGATGAGGTTTTTGTTTTTACTCCTAAGGGCGAAATCATCGAGATGCCTAAGGGCGCAACAGTTCTCGATTATGCATTCCGAATTCATACCGATGTGGGATTACATGCTCGCGGTGGTAAGGTCAATGGAAGGATGGTTACACTTCGTACGGAATTAAAGTCTGGGGATCAGGTTGAAATCATCACTGAAAAAAGTTCCAAACCATCTCCTATTTGGTTAAGGATTGTTAAAACATCTGGCGCCAGACAGAAGTTACGTGCTTATTTTAGAAAACTACAGGAAGATTCACAAAGAGAAACCATTGGTTCTGTTTTAGAAACACAATCATCTGCGATTGATGAAAACACAATCAAAGAAATCAAAAAAGTAAAAATCAAAAAAACTCATAAAACAAATCCGCACCAAGAAGAATCCAAAGAATTTGGAATTTCTGTTGCGGGTTGGAACGATGTGCCAGTAAGAGTGGCCTCTTGTTGTACGCCCATCCCAGGAGATGAAATCATTGGATTCATCACAAGGGGACGGGGCGTGAGTGTTCATAAAAAAGATTGTACGACGGCAAGTAAACAACTCGAGTGGATGAAAACCATTCCAGTTCGTTGGGAAGGCCCAGGAGAACCCATTCCGATTCAAATCGAAGTGCGTGCCAAAGATGTACAAGGAATTTACTTATCAATGGTGGAATCCATCTCTAGCACAGAAACAAATATTTTGGAAGCAGGGGCATCATCCCATCCCAATGGAACACTCACCGCCAAATTTATGTTAGAAGTGGATCATTTGGACCAACTAAAAGAAATTTTGGAAAACTTACGAATGATCCAAGGTGTAGTTTTTGCGGAAAGAGTTAAAAAATAAACCACTGTGCTTGGTTTGGATTTAATTTAAAATAAATTCCTTCTTCTGATTTTGTCTGTGGGAATTCGACACCTGACACCAGGTCGGTTAGGATAGATTGAAATTGGATTCCTTCTTGGAAGGGAATCCAACCAGAAACTTTTTTATTGGTTTCATTCCATAAGATTAGTTCCGTCTCATCTCCGGTCTGAATGGCTCTGGTAAAAACCGCAGAGCCATTGAATTCTATGTAATTTGGTTGGTAAAACATGCTACTCGAATTTCTTTTGGTAATGGTTTTCATTGCGCGTTTGTAATACATTTCTGTGACCTGATTCGAGTTTTCGGGATCTGTTTGAATCATTTGAACGGGAATTTTTTTGGTCAAACCTAGATTTTGCCCTTCGTGGAATAATAAAATACATTCAGAGAAAGAAAGTAAACTAAAGTAAGTATGGGAATTTTCACCAAATTGGTGTTTGGCTCTTTCTTCGTCATGATTTTCTAAAAAACGTATTTTGGATAATTTTGTATTTTCATTTAAACTTTGAGAGATAAAGTGAAACTGGTTTTCTTTGAGAGTATCGTAAAAAGATTTATCATAAGTGGCATCGAACCCTAAGTCGAGTAACCGATTTTCCATTCCCCAATAGGCTTCTGCATAAAACTTAAAATTTGGATAGTTTTGCCTTACTGTATCAATCACTCGTTTCCAGTCATATACCGATTTTTTTTCATGAGTTTTTTCAAATACATCGGGAAGGAGTAACATTGCCATATCACAACGAACACCATCGCAGACTTTTGCGATTTCTTTTAAAATTTGAATGTGTTTTTTTTCGACATCTGGGTTGGAAAAATCCCATTGAATGGTATCGGTCCATCCGTCAAAATAAGGATCGCGGCCATGAACATAACGATTCCCATTTGCATGCAAAAATGAATTTTTTGCAGAGACCGAATCAGTGGCGATGAGAAATAAATGGGGATCCGATTCGATGAGTGGGGAGTCAATTGCCATATGGTTTGGAACAAAGTCTAAGATTAATTTTTTATTCCATTCATGGATCTGTTTGTATACGTTTGTTAGGTTGTCATTGGCGGAAACTAATGGGTCTGGTGTGTAAGAATAAATCGAATATGGTGAACCGTAGACATCTTCCGCAAAAAGAGGATGTTTGACCGCTAGGAATCCTGGTTGCAGCTCCGGCATTGAACGGGCAATGGATTGAGACTTAGGGCTATTTTTCCAGACTCCCATCAGCCAAATTTCCTCAGCCCATACAAAAGGAAGAGAATCTTTCAGAGAAGAAAGGGCGAATTCGAGAGGTTCTTTCATTTTTGAACAAAAAAGCCTTGAGCCAATCTCGTACAAACGGATTTGATGGAAGGGATGTTTCATAACAAAGTTCAAATATTCAAGTACAGTTCCTCCTTACGCAAGATAGTTTTGTTTAGTTTGACAGGACTTTTATCAATGGCTTTCTTCCTCCATTGTTCGGAAGAAGAGACAAAAGAGTCTATGTCCAAGGTGAATGACCTTCCTTGGGAAGGGGATATGGCTTCTATCCCCACTGCCCTTCGTATGAAAAATCCTGTGGCTGATCCCAAAGCCAAAAAAGGGGGAAGGATTCGCATTTATTCCCACCAGTTCCCAAAATCTTTAAATTATTATCTGGACCAGTTTACAACTACAGCAAGGATTTTTACTAGTTTGTATGAACCGCTGACTGGCTACCATCCGCTGACTTTAGAAACCATTCCTCATTTAGCACGGGATTGGAAAATCTCTCCTGACAAAAAGAAATTTACATTCTATTTGGATCCAAACGCACGTTGGTCGGATGGTAAACCAGTAACTGCAGATGATGTGATTTTTACTTATGATACAATTATGAATCCAAAAAATGGAACTGCAGTGTTCCGTGTTTCCCTATCAAGATTTTTAAAACCTGTTAAATTAGATGACCTAACAGTTGTTTTTGAAGCAAAGGAAGTTCATTGGAATAATTTTAATGACGTTGCATCTTCTATTTTTATTTTACCGAAACATCATTTTGAGGGAAAAGATTTTAATAAGGAGAATATGGAGTTTCCTGTTGTTTCTGGTCCATATAAAATCACTGAAGTTAAAAAGAATCGTTATATTAAATTAGAAAGAAGAGGGGACTGGTGGCAAAGAGCTTATCCTTTCAATACAGGACGAAATAACTTTGATCAGATTGTTTATAAGGTTTATAACGAAGAGGCAGTGGCGCTCCAAGCATTCAAAAAGGGAGATATCGATATTTATCCAGTTTATTCGGCTTATGTTTGGGTGGAAGAAGCAAAAGGGGAACCATTTGATAAAAATTGGATCGCAAAACAAAGGATTTTCAATTTAAAACCCATCGGATTTCAGGGTTGGGCAATGAACTCTAGACGATCCATCTTCTCTGATAAACGAGTGAGAGAAGCAATGAATCTACTTGTCGATCGTAAACTCATGATCGATAAACTTGCGTATGGTGAATATGATCCAACGAATAGTTATTATCCTGATTTTTACTTAGGTGGCGAAAAAAATCCAAACCAACCTACAGAATTCAATATTGAAAAAGCAAGGAAACTTTTGGCAGAGGCTGGTTGGAAACCCAATGCAGAAGGGATATTGGAAAAAGATGGCAAACCATTCCAATTTTCAATTTTAGATAGAGATAAAAAAACTGAAAAGTATTTCACAGTATTTTTAGAAAAAGCAAAAGAAGTCGGAATTCGTGCATCCATTGATACTTTAGATTTGGCGGCATGGAGTGAACGAGTTGATAAATACGATTTTGATATGACCTGGGCTGCATGGGGATCCGGTATATTTAAAGATCCTGAAACACAATGGCTTTCTAAATACGCTGATGAAGAGGGACAACCCAACTTACCTGGATTAAAAATTTCGGAAGTGGATAAACTCATCGAAAAACAAAAAACAGAATTTTCTGTTTCCAAACGAAATGAAATTTTGAAACAAATCGATCGAATTGTTTATAAAGAATATCCTTATGTTTTGTTATGGCATTTACCAAGTACAAGATTACTCTATTGGCAAAAATATGGAGTTCCGAATTTGCCTTTGGGTAAATATGGAGATGAAAGTTTTTCTTCCGACTACTGGTGGTATGATGAAGAAAAAGATAAAAGTTTATCAAATGCAGTTTCGAGTAAGGAAAAATTTTCAGATTACGAAGCGGTTGTTCGTTGGAAGTAGAAATTAAGTATGTCTGAAAAAAAGGGCCCGATCAAGGGGATTCGTGATCGGATTTCCCAACTCTGGAACCAATATCCAAACTGGGGAAAAATCCCCCAGTTTTTGGAGCTTTTGGAGAAAGGTCTCGACAAAGAGTTGTTTGTCGATCCAGATAAAAAAGAAATCCCCATTCCCATTGAGGACCTTCCCGTTGATGAAGTATTACGAAAGTCAGGTTTCTTTCGTAATCTTTATGAAAAACTTTTTCCTGTTTCTCATGTTTTCCGAATCACCTACCGTTATGATCGTGAATTTTTAGATAACTTTATGCCTTTGTCTCAAGGGGGATACATTGGCCGCGGATCTTATAAATTTGTTTATCAACTTCCTTGGAACCAAGTGGTCAAAATTGGAAAGTCCAAGTTACCTTCTGATGCAATTTTTGGATCTTTGTTCAAAGAAGTTGGCAAAGACCTTTCTCGGTTTTTAAAACCGGAAGAGATGGAGTTACGAAATTATTTAAAAAACCAAACCTCTCGTGATTCCAAAAAAGATGAAATCGATTTTAAATTCAAACGTTTGGGTTTAGAAAGATTACATTATTGGAAACTAAAGTCCCTCATCCCCGATTTAGTGGTACCCACTCGTTTTTTTATGGGAATGCGAGTTAGAAATAACCCATTTGGAATTCCCAATGTCACTTTAACACCTTGCGACCAACAACCGTTACTTGCCGGTAAACATTTAAAGGAATTTACCATTCGCAATGAAAAGTTAGACCAAAATCCAATTATGGAGAAACTTTTTCCTAAATGGAAATTGAATTTTGATTCACATAGATTTGGTGTGATTTCCAAATCCAAACTAAAAAAAATTGCAGTAGATTTTAATCGTGTGATCGAAGTGACAAAGTATTTAGCCGAAGAAGAGAAGTTGATCTTTGATATTCATGCAGAAAATATCATCATCACATTACCAGACTTTGAGTTAAAAATTTTTGATTTTCACGTTTTTGATGATTATTTGTATGAACCTTCGGAAGAAAATCCTACTCCAGAGATGGATCACATTCAAATCATTGAAGAGTTTATTAAATCTTTTGAGTTAGATTAATTCATGTTAATGTTTAAACGGAATTTGATTTCTTTTTATATACTTTCTCTAGTTTTTTTTGTTTTTGCATTGTACCAAAGTTACAAGTGGAAATGGATCTGCGATGACGCTTATATCAGTTTTGTTTATGCAAGAAATTTGTATGAGGGCTCTGGACTTGTTTTTAATTTAGGGGAAAGGGTAGAGGGTTATACAAATTTTCTTTGGACTCTTATTCTTTCCTTTGGTTATTTTCTAAAACTGGAACCACAATTTCTTTCTCTATTCCTTGGGATTTTCTTTTATTTGATGACTCTTTTGGTTTTCTTTTATGAAGAGAATCGTATCTCCTTTGGTAAAATATATCCCCTCCTTTTGGTGCATTTGGCATTATTTTTTCACCTTCATATCTTTGCCACTTCGGGATTAGAAACTTCCCTTTTTACATTTTTAGTCTGTTTTGGTTTTCTTTTATGGGAAAAAGAAAATGATTTTCTTTTTTTAGTTTTTTTCCTTTCTGCACTGGTTCGTCCCGAAGGGGCACTTTTTTTATCTTCGGCTTCTCTGGATTGGATAATTCGAAAGAGAAGATGGAAACCAGTTTTATTTGGCTTTTTGTTTTTGGGATTTTTATGTTTTCGTTTTTTTTATTATGATGATATCTTCCCGAATACTTTTTATGCAAAAGGAAATAAGGGAGCCTATTTTTCCCAAGGGATTTATTATCTTCTTTATTTCTTAAAGTCCTATCCACTTTATCTTTTCGTTTTGATCCTTTCTGGAATTCAAATATATAAGACCTTCCTGGATCGAAAAGAATACAGATTCCTTTTTTCCTCAGTTGTTTTATACATCCTTTATGTTTTGTATGTGGGTGGGGATTTTATGGGGATTCGATTTTGGATTCCCATATTGCCATATCTCTCTTATTTGGCGTTTCGGCAGATCCATGAATGGGATATGGATTCTCAAATAGAATCTCAAAAAAAAAATTTATTTTTTAGATTCTATTCTAAAAACCAAGTTCTTGTGGCTTTTTTATTTATTTTATCTACGGCAGTGTATATAGATCCTTTAAAAGTTAAAGAAACTAGAATTCCTGATTGGCATGGAATCGTCGAAGAACGAATGTTTTATGAGGACCATTTGATTCGGACTTCTGGTTATGATACAGATGCACTTTCTGAGTTCCGTGTAGCCTTTTTTGGTGCACAGGCACATTTTATATATTACTTAAGACCTTCTTTTGCGTTTGAAGCGGAATCAGGTTTAACAGATCGCGAATTTGCAAAGAAGAAAGTTGGAACTCGGGGAAGGATTGGTCATGAAGGTGAATTGGACCCAAATGATTTAGTGACTCGTAATATAGAAATCTTACTAGATAATCGTCTTCCTAGTATGTCCTTACCCAATATCCAGTATACTTGGAGAAATATTCCGATTCGTTTTTATGTCAGGGTTTATGATCCAAATAAATTTAAATCACTCTGTGTTCGTAGTGATTGGAATTGCGATGACCTCTTTTTGCAATTCAAGTTGAATCATTGGGATACAAACAAAGTGAGAGTGTTTTAGAAATCGAAAATGGAATTTTTTAAAGAAATCTCGACAGATTATGGAAACATTCAGTATGGAACTGCTGGCAAACCATCCGTGAGTGGTTTAGAAAATGATTTTCCCTCTTATCCCAAAACACCGGAAGTTTGGAAGCTTTATATAGAAAAATGGCTGAGTAAAGAGTGGATTGGTAATTCAAAAGATTTGGTAGTCCTAAACCAAGTGCATGGTGATTCTATCCATCAAGTCAGTACAGATTCACTTAGAGAAGAGGCAAAATCGAACTTCATTTGGGAAGGGGATGGGTTATATACAGATTTACCAAATCAACTGCTTGTGGTTCGCACGGCAGATTGTGTTCCTGTATATTTATTTTCCACAAAACGACCGTTTGTTGCCATCATCCATTCTGGATGGAAGGGCACAAACCTTGGCATTACAGAACGAATGATGGAAAGAGCCATAGAAATTGGTTACGCGCAAGATGAGCTTTATATGGAAATTGGTCCTTATATCCAAGGATCTGATTATGAAGTCGGAATCGATGTGGCAAAATTTTTCTCTGGATTCGGGGAAGAGGTATGTTGTTCCAAGGGAAACGAGAAGTTTTTATTAGATGTGGGACTTGCGATTGAAAAGCGGGTGAAAGAGAGGTTTCCTCGTTTAGGTGGAATCCAAAATTCCCATACGAATGTATACAAAAGCCCTCTTTACTTTAGCCACAGAGCCAAAGAAGAAGGCAGGAATTTAAATTTTATACTTTGGGAATCTTAAGTAAGGTTTCTTTGATTTTTTCTAGAATTTTTTCTCGTTTGATTGGTTTGACAATATAATCCATCGCCCCATTTTCCAAAAGCGCTTTGATCACAGAAGGTGTGTTCTCTTCAGAGATAAAAAGAATCCTTGGAAGAACACCCATTTCTTTCATGTCCCAGAAAGCGGCATAACCGTCGACCTCAGGAAGAAAAATCTCAATGGTGACAAGGTCAATCTGTTGGCGATTGTCTTTGTACATTTGCAAAAGTTCTTTTCCCGTTTCGGCAACTCCAATGATTTTGAAACCTTCCGATTCCAAAATTTGTTGGAGTTGTTTGGATTGAAATTTGGAATTCTCAGCAATGAGAATTTGGTAAGGTCTGCCTGTCGGTCCGATGCCTGTTTGCATAATAGTTCTTCCGTAGTTTATCCAAGTGCCTTTTCGATTTCAACACCAATTTCTTTCGTACCGAGGACGGATGTGCCTTCTTCGGCGATATCTCTTGTGCGAAATCCCTTCTTTAGAACTGTTCGAATGGCATTTTCTATCGCCACAGCTTCCGTTTCCAATCCGAAGGAGTATCGTAACATGAGAGCCCCCGATAGAATTTGTGCGATGGGGTTTGCGATTCCTTTTCCTGCAATGTCTGGAGCCGAGCCACCTGATGGTTCATAGAGCCCAAACCCTGATTCAGAAAGAGAAGCCGAAGGTAACATTCCAATGGAACCAGTGATGATGGAGGCTTCATCTGAAAGGATATCTCCGAACATATTTTCACAGAGCATGACATCAAATTGTTTTGGTTTCACGATGAGCTGCATCGCTGCATTATCCACATAAAGATGTTCCAAAACACAATCCGAGTATTCTGCTTTATGAAGTGCGACTACCACTTCTCTCCACAATACCGAAGTTGTTAATACATTTGCTTTATCGATGCTTGTTACTTTTTTATTTCGTTTTCTTGCGGCATCAAAGGCTGTGCGTGCAATTCGTTCGATTTCACGACGAGAATATCTCATTGTGTCGAATGCAAATTCTTCAGGTCCACTTCCTTCTCTCCCTTTTGGTTTTCCAAAATAAATTCCCGATGTTAATTCCCTAAGGATTAAAATATCGAGTCCATCCCCGATGATATCTCCTCTAATGGGGCTTGCTTTTTTTAATTCTGGATAGATGATCGCAGGCCTGAGGTTGGCAAACAAATCAAAATGTTTTCGAAGTGGGAGGAGGGCCCCACGTTCTGGTTGTCTATCGGGCGGAAGGGTTTCCCATTTGGGTCCACCCACAGATCCAAAAAAGATAGCACTGGATGATTCACAAAGTTTAAGGGTTTCCTCAGGAAGAGGAAATCCTGTGGCATCGATGGCCGCTCCGCCAACTAATGCGTGTTCAAAGGTAAATTCAGAAGATTTGTTTCCTAATGCTTTTTTGACCACTGATAGGGCCACATCCATTACTTCTGGTCCAATTCCGTCACCGGCAAGTACTGCTACTTTTTTCATTTCATATCCTTTAATACTGATTCTAAAATATCCAATCCTTCTGTCGCTTTTTCGATGCTTAAGATGAGAGGAGGTATAATACGAATGACATTCCCTGCTGTGCTATTCACAACAAGCCCACGTTTCAAACATTCTTCCACAACGGGTCTTGATTCGGAATACAATTCCACACCGATATGTAACCCTCGTCCTCTGACTTGTTTGATTTTTCCTGTTGATTCCATCATGGTTTTCAAACGGGCAAACATTTGTTCTGAGATGGTCGACACATGGTCGAGTAAGTTACGTGATAATATGATTTTGAATGTTTCGTAGGCGGAAACGCAGGCCAAATGGTTTCCGCCAAATGTAGAACCATGCATCCCTCGTTCTAAAATGCCTTCGTATTCTTTGGCAACTACGAGGGCACCAATCGGAAAACCAGAACCAAGTGCTTTTGCGAGAGTAAAAGCATCAGGATACATTCCGTAATGTTCAAAACAAAACATCTTTCCGGTTCTACCCATTCCTGTTTGGATTTCATCAAAAACAAGAAGGGAACCCGTTTCTTCTGTGAGTTTGCGAGCTAAGTTGACAAACGATTGGCTAAGCGGAATGACTCCACCTTCCCCAATGATAAGTTCCATAATGATTCCGGCAACAGAGTCTCCATACTGTTCGAAGGCTTGGATGAGAGAATCTTCGTTATTGGCTTCCACAAAATAAACATCCGAAGCCAATTCTCCAAATCCAGAACGAACGGCTTCGTTTCCTGTCATAGTCATCGCAGAAAGAGTTCTTCCATGAAAGCTGGAATGGAGGGCAAGGATCACTGGTTTATCAATGTTTTTTTTCACTCCATGCCTACGCATGAGTTTAAAAGCAGCTTCATTTGCCTCAGTTCCTGAGTTACATAAAAATACTTTTCCAGGAATACTATTTTCGATAATGACCTCGGCTAGTTTTGCCTGTTCTTCCGAATAATAGAGGTTAGATGAATGAAGGATTTTGTCCATTTGGTTTCGCATGGCTTCAATTAAATCCGCTTCTCCATGTCCTAAATTGGAAACGGCAATTCCTGCTAAAAAGTCAATATAACCTTTGTTATCCTGATCGAAGATCATCTCTCCTACACCATATTCAAAAGCAACCGGATAACGGTTGTATGTGTTTAGGAGATACTTGTCGGAAAGTTTTTTGATTTCTTCAAATTTGGTTTTGGTATTATTACTCATTTTAGACCTGCTAATTGTAAAAACTCTGTTTCTGCCCTAGAGATTTCTTGTCCGAGAGAATCCCAAAGTCCTGAGATTTCTGATTGTTTTTTCGGTTTTTTTAGAGAAGCAAAGGAAGAGTATACTTTTACCTTTGGTTCGGTTCCGGAGGGACGAATGGTGAGTTTGGCATTTCCTTCCAGTTCCACTTGGATGACATTCGATTTTGGCATTCCTTTGAACACAGAAGCCTTGGCTTTCCCATCCGCTTTTTGTGTTTCGTAATCAAGGACTCCCACAACCTTTCTTCCTCCAATGATTTTCCCAATTAAGTTTTCCGACCGAAGTGTCTCGATGGATTTTTTAATTTGGTCTTGGCCAGAACTTCCTTCTAACGTAAGTGAATACAGACTTTCACGATACAATCCGTATTTTAAATAGATGGCATCCAAGTAAGAAAGGAGGTCACCTTTTTCTGCAAGGATTTCTACAAAAAGTAAAGCACTCGAGAGAGAATCTTTGTCCCGAACAAAGGGAACTGGCAAATATCCATAAGACTCTTCACCACCAAACAAGAAGATATTGTTCTTCTTTTTCTCAATTTGTTTCATCTCTTCTGCAATGTATTTAAATCCAGTGAGTACGTTTTTAATTTTGATTCCGTTTTTTTTGGCAATCGCTTCTTGTAAGTCCGTAGTCACAATGGTTTTTACCAAATGATAGGTTTTGGTTTTCGATTTTTTTCGTTCCGAAAGGTAAGCTGCCATAATGGAACCAATTTGGTTTCCATTTAGGTATTCATATTCTCCGTCCAAGCGGCGAACTCCCACACCCAGTCTATCCGCATCGGGGTCTGTGGCAATGAAAGTGGCAGCCTTTTTCTTTTTGGCGTGAAACTCACATAAGGCGAGAGCTTCTTTTTCTTCTGGATTAGGATATTTTACCGTTGGAAATTCCCCATCCGGTTTTTTTTGTTCAGGAACTAAAAATACAGATTTGTATCCAAAGAAATTTAACATTTCTTTCATATAATCTCCGCCAGTTCCATGTAACGGTGAATATACGATCCCCAGATCATTTCTTGTTTTGGGTTTTACCGAAGATAGAATTCCTGCTTGTTTTAAATCCTTTAAGTAGGTTTTGAAAACAACTGGTCCTACCGGTTTTACAAATTTTTTATAATCTTTATCTGTTTTTTTAACAAGGGGAATGGTCGACCAATCGTTTATCCCACTAATCCTTCCTATGATGAGAGAATCATCCGGGGGCACCAGTTGACCTCCATCGGCAAGATAGGCTTTGAATCCATTGTATTCAGGTGGGTTATGCGAAGCTGTGATGACAATCCCACCACTGGCTTTGTAATAACGGATGGCATAAGAGAGAAGTGGGGTCGGTGTCACTTTTGGAAAAATAAAAACTTTCACTCCCAGTCTGGCACCAATGCCTGCAGAGAGTTCTGCAAATTCTTTAGAGAGTCTTCTTGAGTCGTAAGCAATGACAATCGATGGATTTTTTTGTGTATCTCGTAAGTAACTGAGAAAACCAAGGGCAGCACGACCCACTGTATAGAGGTTCATCTTGCCGATTCCATTTCCAATTTTCCCACGAATTCCTCCCGTTCCAAATGTAAGGGGGACAGCATAGGAATCTACGAGTTCGGAGCTCTTTCCTTCCTTCCAATCTTCGTAAGCCTTTTTGGCTTCATTCTGGATTTCCGATGAAAAAGGTGATTTCGTCCAAGATAGGATATTGTCTTCTGGTTTCAACATAGCTTACATACTAGTCTTTTGAAGCTAAGTAGTCTGGAAATCAATTTTGGAACCTAGAGAATTTTTCATTGAAGATCGATTGGAACGATTTCGCTTAAAGGCATTTTGTAATTTAGGAGAGAGTGGGCTTGGGTTTTTTCGTTTAGAAGAAGTGCTAGGGATGGCAGGTATTTCTGTTTCTGACCTTCTCGACCTACCCATGAACGATGCACCGAACCAAGGTTCCCTGGAACTGCGCTCTGCCATTGCCAAGCTTTATCCCGGAGTTTCGCCCGAACAGGTTCTTGTCACCACAGGAACTGGTGAGGCCTTGTACTTAGCATTTCATATGATGGTAAAACCCAAAACCAAGGTGGCACTCATTTGGCCCGCCTTCCAAGCTCTCTATGAAATTCCTAAAATGCTCGGCGCCGAAATCATTCCAGTCCCACAGGAAAAAGCATTCCTTGCCTCTACTTGGAAAGAAATTGATGCTAATCTTTATATCCTAAACCATCCTCACAATCCTACAGGAAAAACTTTTCCAGATGCCGAATGGGAAAACCTCCTCAGTTGGTTTCGGGAAAAAAAGAAACTGGTCCTTTTTGATGAACACTACCGGTTTTTACCGGGAGAGGGTTCTCTTGGAAAAACGGGAGTGGATCCCAATCATTCTTTTTTTGGAACAGGTTCCTTTACCAAATGTTTTGGAGTCACAGGGCTAAGGGTTGGATGGCTTGTCGCAGAAGAATCGTTTGTACAAAGGGCACGTTCTTTTAAAGACTACTTAACTCATACTGTTTCTCCCATATCCGAAAAAATTGCCCTTGGACTTCTGGAAAACAAAGAATCATTTTTACCTGGGATCCAAACACGGGTGAGAAACAATATCGCAAAGTTTACTTCACTTTGGAGGAAACTCCCCCATAC
This sequence comes from Leptospira bandrabouensis, assembly GCF_004770905.1. Taxonomy (NCBI): domain Bacteria; kingdom Pseudomonadati; phylum Spirochaetota; class Leptospiria; order Leptospirales; family Leptospiraceae; genus Leptospira; species Leptospira bandrabouensis. Next base: position 2,110,827 of record NZ_RQHT01000014.1, read on the forward strand.
CAAAGACTTTACTGTACCACAAGGGGGGCTTGTGGGTTGGCTTATGTTAGAGCCGGGTATATCTTCTGAAGCATATGCCGATAGGCTTTTTGAAAAAACAGGTGTGTTTGTTTTGCCTGGATCTAATTTTGAAGAAGAAGGTTTCCTTCGGATTGGATTTGGGGAAACGGAAGAGCGAATGGCAGAAGGCCTAAAGCGATGGAGTGAATGTACGGATCTCATTTAAAGTCTAGTTTGCAGTTGTTTCCAGGAATTGGTGAAAAAAAAGAGAAACAACTGTTTGGTGTAGGTGTATATGATTGGGAATCTCTCCTCCAATACCAAAAACAAAAAAACGATCCTCTGCTTCCTTCTGTTTCCATTTTAGAGGAACGAAGAGAAGAATTAGAACACGAACTATCCGAAGCCAATTTTTCTTTTTTTACCAATGAACTTCCGAGCCTTGAATACTGGAGGCTTTGGCAAAACTTCCCCGAACGATTTTGTTTTTTAGACATTGAAACAACTGGAATTTCGGAATCATCGGTCACCACGGTTGTGAGTCTTTACCAAGACAAACGGATGTTAACGTTTGAAAGAGGAAAGGACTTAGAATTTCTTTTTGATTCCATTTCTCCCGAAGATATCCTTGTGACATACAATGGGAAAAGATTTGATGTACCCTTTTTAGAAAGGGAATTTCGTTATCGCGTCACCAATCCCCAACTTGATTTGATGAATCTTTTGCATTCTATTGGAATCAAGGGGGGATTAAAAAAATCCGAAGTGTTACTGGGTCTTGTTCGTCCAGAAGAGATTGCAGGGATGGATGGAAGGCAGGCCCCTTTGTTATGGTTTGAATACCAAAGAACCAATAATAAAGAAGCTCTGGAAAAACTAATTGCTTATAACAGGGAAGATACTAAGAACTTGGAAATTGTCTTAGAAAAAACAATTGATCGCCTAACAGAAAATCGATTGTTTTAGTGCGGCCCGTACATATACTCTCTGAGTATACTCATCTCTGCCTGTGTTCTAGTCAGTTTTGTTTTGACTGCATCTCCAATAGAGATAAGACCAATGATTTTATCACCGTCAAGCACAGGCATATGGCGGAAACGTTTTGTGATCATATTATTTAAGATATCATCCACGTCTTCATCGGGTCCAGCCACGGTGAGTTGTGTTGTCATTACATCTTTTAATTTGATTTTGTCTAGGTTGGCATGGTCTTTGGCTACCACTCGCATCAAATCTCGTTCCGTAAAGATTCCTACCAGTTTTCCTTGGAAGGTAACAATGAGTGATCCTACTTTCGCACCCACCATCATCTGAGTGGCTTCCAATACATTTCTATCTTCTTCGATGGAAAGAACAGAGGACGCTTTGTCTTTTAGAATATCTTTTACGGACATGTCTCAAGGTTTATAGGAATTCTAACTAGATAGCAAGAAATTTTTGAAATGGTAAGGAAAGGGAAACGGGTTTTTGGAGCGTATCGGGATCGAACCGATGACCTTCTGAATGCAAATCAGATGCTCTCCCAGCTGAGCTAACGCCCCGTTTCTTTATGGGCCTGACAAGACTTGAACTTGTGACCCCTCGCTTATCAAGCGAGTGCTCTAACCAACTGAGCTACAGGCCCGGGATACGAACAGTATTTTTCGAGAGGGGTCTATGGGCAATCTTTTTTTAAGATAATTTTAAGAAAGAAATCTGAAAAATTTAGAGTGTAATTTCTAAAATAAGATCATCTAACAAGAGTAATGCCTCTGGTTTCCATTGAAAGATTTCATTTTCGATCGAACATAAACCTTTTTTTTCCCAAGCTTCAATGGTTTTTATGTATTTGGATTTGGTCTTTGTATCCAAATACGTTTCAATAAAATCCAAATACCGAAAAGGAGAAAAGAGCCGAAATAAGGTAAAACTCAGTTCAGTAGAAGGATCGATTTTTTCATACTTAGTGGATGTTTCTTTTTTTTGGTAGAGTGCTGCATTTCTTGGATTGCCATACCTATGCCCTGCAATCATCCCATGCGCTCCTGGACCAAGGCCCAAATAGGGTTCATAGGTCCAATACTTCAAATTGTGTAAGGATTCAAACCCTGGTTTGGCATAATTGGAAACTTCGTACCAAAGGTATCCCTGTTCTTTTAAAATGCTGGGTAATTGGGTGAGGATTTCAGATTGGAGGTTCTCTTCAGGTTCCAACTTTTTATGGTCTGTTACATCACGAGAATACTGGGTTCCTTTTTCTAACGTTAAAGAATACAAACTCAAATGGGGAAGGCCCGCCTTTAAAAATAGATCTAAATCTGATAAAAACGATTCTTTCGATACACCGGGAATTCCATACATCAAATCAATTCCCACTCGTTTGATAGGAGATTTGGTGAGAATTTCCACAAGAGAATGGTAACGATCTTCGTCATAATGACGACCGAGGAATTCGAGTCCCTTTTTTTCTAGAGTTTGAACCCCGACATTCACGCGGTTGATCCCGATGGAATGGTATTTCTCAAGGAGTTCCGAACTTAAATCTTCCGGGTTTACTTCGATCGATATCTCTGGGTTTTCCGAAAAAGAAAACTCGGAACGTAAAAAATCTAAAAGGTTTTTCCAATGTTCAGGTGATGCTTTGGAGGGAGTTCCTCCACCAAAAAATACGGTATCGATAGTGCGTTTTTTGATTTCAGGAAAATGAGAAATCCTATCTAAAATTTCTTTTTGGTAAGACTTAAAAAGCGACTGTTCATCGTTAGCTGGTGCAGCTCCAATCCCTTCCGAATAAAAATCACAATAATCGCATTTTTTAAAACAATAGGGGAAGTGGACATAGACTCCTAAATAGGAATTTCGGACTTGCCAGATAGATTGTTTGTCTAATATTTCCATGAATATGAAAGGGTTTTGGATGGTTATTCTATTTTTGGGAATCCCTACCTTTTCGATCCTTTCACAGACGGTTGTAGAACCAAATCAAAAGTTTGTTTGGGAGACTTTTTCTTTTGTTTTTCCCGAACCTGTGGTGGTAAAATTAGAATCTACCACAAACAAAAAACTCACCATCTATCCTGCCAAACGAGATGGATTTTTTATGGTGGTGCGAACTCTTCCTTGGAACGAGCCATTGATGGACAAATTTCTTTGGAAAGAATCCGTTTTTACTCGGGGAATCGAACCCAAAGAAATCCAAAAGACTGTCGGAAAATTCAACTTTCAAATTTTCCAGGCAGACCAAATTCGAAACCAAAATGCCCTTCGTAACCAAGTTTGGATTGGCCTAGATACAAAACCAGGATTGTGGATCTGGGTCCAATGGAAAACAGATCGCAAAGACCTCACAGAATTCTTTGAATCCAACCTGTTTCTTCCGCTTTAACTACCAATCTTTTGTTTTATGCTTGTCTCTACTTATTTCCCCGAAAGATTGGAAGTCAGTGGGGCCTATAGCTCAGTTGGTTAGAGCAGCAGACTCATAATCTGCGGGTCGAAGGTTCGAGCCCTTCTGGGCCCACAAAATAGGAAAGGTAACGATATTCTATGGAGTTTTATGAAGTAAAAATCTCTGATATCAGCCTGACCAATGTGGGTTTTGCTGTATTCCTGCGTCCGAAAGATTCGGAAGACAAACGTGTGGTTCCCATCTTCATCGGGCCACTGGAAACTCATTCCATCACCACTGTGATTGATGGAACCAAACCCCCAAGACCAATGACACATGACCTTATGTTGTATATGTTGACTTCTCTTGGAGCCACAGTTCTCAAAATCACCATCGAAGAAATCATCGATAGTACGTTTTATGCCAAAATCCAACTTCGAAAAGATGAAGAGATCATCACTTTGGATGCAAGGCCTTCTGATTCCATTGCCCTTGCCTTAAGGGCTAATGCTCCTATTTTTATCGCCAAATCCGTATTAGATGAAACTGGGATTATTATGAAGGAAGATGAAATCCAAGGGGAGAGTATTTCTTCTGAGAAAAAAATCCAAGCCCTACCAAAATCAAATCTTCAAATTTTAGAAGAAACTTTGGAAAACGCATTAAAAACAGAAGATTACGAAACCGCTGCAAAAATCCGGGACCAAATCAAGAAACTCATCGAAAATAGTTAAGAGAAGTTCTTTTCTTAACTATGTCACATAGAAAATCCGTACATTCGAATTTTTTAATTGTAATCCCATATCAAATTTCCTAAACTTAGAATCCAAAAATAGGGGTCTTACCCCATCATAGGGAAGTTGTATGGAAAAATTAGTTATGGATGTTGTGAATGCTGGAATTGCTCTCTTTCGTTCCGGCGAAGAAAAGTTAAAAACTGCAGTGGTTGATTTAGAGAAAGTTTACAATGATCTAAAGTCAAAAGGGGAATTGGACAAATCCGCTGAGTCCCAAAAAATTCGTGATCTCTTAAGCAAAACAATTGCTGATGCGCAAGGTGCCATCGGGAAAACCAATGCAAGTTACGATGAAGTTCTAGCTAAACTTCAGGCCAATTACCAATCCATTTACCAACAAATTGATACGGCAATTCCTCCTCAAGTGAAAGAAAAATTGAAACAAACGTTAGATGAATTAAAAGTCCTGATTGAAAAAGCAAAATCAAAATAGTTTTTTTGATTTTAGTTTTTAAAATTTAAGAAATGGCCACAGAGTTTTCTGTGGCTTTTTTTATTTGTGCTTGGAGATTAGTCTAGATGAGTACGTCCCCAAAACGAATCAAATTCATTCTTTTCCTGATTGTTTTTACAGACATGATGGGTTTTTCCCTTCTGTTTCCATTATTTCCCAAAACCTTAGAATTTTTCTTATCCAAAGGTGATGATACTTTGTTCAGAATGTTCTATTCTGCCGCAAATCTTTTGTCTTTTGGTGGAGATACAAAATACACCTTCGTATTGTTTGGTGGAATATTGGGCAGTATTTATAGTTTTTTACAGTTCATTGCAGCACCGGTTTGGGGAAGGTTTTCTGACCACTCAGGGAGGAGGGCCATTTTACTTTTTACGACTCTTGGGAATACCATTGGATATTTACTATGGTTGTTTTCTTCGCAGTTTTGGATGTTTGTTCTTAGCCGGGTCATTACAGGAATGATGGGGGGAAACTTGTCTGTAGCATCGGCTGCTATGGCAGACCAAACCGATGAAAAATCAAGGGCTGCAGGAATGGGATTTTTGGGAGCCGGAATTGGTCTTGGATTTGTAATGGGCCCGCTCCTTGGGGGAATCAGTTCCCAGTGGAACTTTTTGGATTCCTTTTATAAGGAAGGATCGATGGTAGTTTTTCCTGCTTCTGCTTTATTTGCGATTCTTGTCTCACTTCTTACGGTTATTTTAGTTTTTGTGTTTTTACCACATAACAAACCGGAAGTGATACCAGAAAAAGAGATCCATCCATTTTTATCTTTAAGAAAAATCGAATCCCGGAATTTGGTTCGAATTTCCTTATTAAATTTACTTTTTGTACTTAGTTTTTCTGGCTTTGAATTTGTTGTGAATTTTTTTCTTTCTGATACCTTCCAGTTTTCTCCCAAAGAAATAGGTTTCACTTTTTTATATATCGGAATCATCATCATACTCGTGCAAGGTGGTGTGGTGCGGAGACTTTCTGGAAAAATTTCGGAAAAAAGAATTTCTCTTTATGGGGCAGTCCTTGTTGTGATTGGGATGGGGTTACTTGTTTCCTTTGGAACCAATTTTACGGGATTATTTATTTCCTTATTCTTCTTGGCTTTTGGAAGTGCACTGGTCAATCCAGGTTTGTCTTCTTTTGCCTCACTTGAGAGTGGAAAAGGGGATCTAGGACGATCCCTGGGACTCTTTCGAAGTTTTGGTTCCCTCGGAAGAGCCGTGTCTCCAGTCGTATTCTCTTTGTTATACTTTCAAAAAGGACCTAGTTTAGCTTTTTTTGTATCCTTTGTCCTTCTTGTTGGATTTGCGTTTTTACTTTGGACGCAAAAAGAAAAAACGGCTTAAAGGAAAGATTCTAATTTCGCACGAAGCATGGGAAACATTAGTTTCTCATCTAACTTCTCACCGGTGAGAGAAGTACGAAGTAGAAAACTATCTCGGATTTTGCCATCAAAACTATTGGCTGTAAAACTAATGATATCAATGCCTAAATGAAAAAGAGACTCCGTAATTTGGAATAAAATCCCTGGAATGTCTTTCATCCGTAAATCCATAACGGTGAAATCGGAGGAAATAGGATTATAAAGTTTGAGACTAGCTTCAGAATCTCCGATTTTACGTACCAAAACTTCTTCTTTCGCATTTTCCCGTAAATACATCGCAACAGTTTTTCCTTCGTAAAACAGAGAGTAGAGGTCCGTTCGGATTTTTGACAAAAGTTCTTCTGTCATTTCGCCTCCGTCCCAACTCCGAATCACAAACAAATCTTGGACATGCCCGTCACTGGCAGTTTCTGCCACCGCTTCTAAAATATCCCAACCATGGTTGTAGAGTACGGAGGTAACTCGGTAGAGGATTCCTAAATCATCTTGGGATAGAGAAATTTTCAGCAGGGTCGTATCTTTTCTTGGGACACAAGAAACATGTAGAATGGGTTTTTTGATTTCTTGCATAGTGGTTGCCATAGAATTCTCCCTTTGGTTCAGCATTTTGCTTAAAAAATGAACAGTAAGTGTTTGGAAAAAACCTCACTGCTTCTAAAATAGCCGTGTTCTAAAGAAATTGCAAAAATGGTGCCAAGTGTCAGTTAAAAGGTAAATTTTGCACCAAACATAACGGATTGTACATTTTGTGCTACGATTGCTTCTAAGGTGAGTTTGGTGATCAGGGCATTAATTTCAATTCCGGCAATGAGAAAGTTAGTTGTGTTAGGTGCTTGCGCTTTTCCACTTAAATCCATGGTGAGTGTTCCTGATTTTGTTTGGCCTAAAGCAGAAGCGGGAATTTGGGCAGCAATTTCTGGAGAAAGAGAAGCTGAAACTGCATTGGAATCAAGGGCTAAGTTGATTGGGCCTGATCTAGATAAATTTAAATTCGAACTTCCAAAGTTCATGGAAGTTCCCGCACCGGCAAATAGAGTGAAGAAATAAAACATACGAAAGCCAGTGCGAACATCCAGAGGAACACTTGTGACAGTACTCGAATAATTGAATTTTGTGGCCCCACCCCAAGTTCCAATTGCAGGACCAAGGGTTAAGGTTTGTGTTTTATTGTCGTTATAAGTTAAGTCGATCACTTGTCTTTGGTAGTGGAGTCCAAGTCCCATTGAAATTCCAGAGAATTCGAAAAGTCCAATTCCATCGGAATAGTTTTCAATGATATGAAATCGTAATGTAAATCCGCCAGAGGTAATGTCACCACCAAGTTCTATGTTTTTATTTTGTGACTCTATTGCTTTTTGTACATCACCTTGTGCAAAGTTAAATTTGAATCCATGCAGATATAAATTGAAACGATGTAAAAAAGTTTTTAATTCGGGTTCCGTATCGGAAGGTCCTCCCCCCATTAACCAACCGAGATTGATCGCCACAATAAAGTTAGGTGCAAGTGCTGCTCCCACATTTGGAAGTTTTTGGAAACTGAGGCTTTGGTAGGCTACGTTGATATCTTCTTTTTTTTGACCTGCAATTGACAATCCCACTCCCACCTGGAAACGGTTCACAATTCCTGGGCCCATAAGGGATGAGTTGATATTGGATACAACCGCTGCTTCTGACATGGTAGCGAGTACTTTGTCTGTGTATTGGAATTGTAGGGCTTGGTCGACACTATTCAGCTGAGATTGAATGGTTGTTGGTAGTATTCCGCAAGCATCTCCCGTACAGGTCACCTTTGCATGGACGAGTCCATTTGGGACAAATACCAAACTAAATGTGAGGGAAAGGATACCTATGCGTAATTTCATGTCGCCCCTAATATACCAAATATCGGAGATTGGTCTATGCTTTCTTAACAAATGAACGTAGATCTATTTCCTAGTTTACAAGTTAGAATTTCTATAGATTATGAAAACATGGCACCGATCCAAGAAAAACGGAAATACGTCCGAGTACAACCACTTGAAAATGAACCTGTAGCAATCCATTTGATGGGGACTGCCCTTTTGGACGTTTTAACTGCGAGTGACATAAGTATGGGTGGTATTGGAATCATTGCTCCTAACCATTTTGATGAATGGGATATGCATGAAACCGTTGAAATCCTTGTGGCCCTACCTGGTGATTTAGAAGATTTTTTAGCTCGCGGTGTGATCAGACAGGTTGGTAAAAAATCGAAGGAATCAGGGGTGTACGGGGTTCAATTTACAGAAATTGGTACCAAGGGAAAACAAGACTTACAAGTTTATATCAATCGAATGATTCGGCAAGGTCGAGAAGTCAAATAACCTAAAGAGCCACAGCTTAGTTAGTGGCCATTGGCTCATAGAATGCCTTTGTGAATCAAATAGAGGCACTTTGAGTCAAATCAAGATTTTCTGAACAATGAGTTAGAATTGTTCTAATATTTATTTACAACTATTTCCAAATGTTAGTATATATGAATGTTTGGAGGTTGTGTATGGCAATGTTTCGACTATCAGGTGTTTCAAGGTTAGACCAACTCAAAATATACGCACCGATTTTTTTGCAAAACTTAGAAGATTCTCATAAACGAGAATTGATGATCACAGACCAAGCCTCGAAAGTACTTTCCACACTTAGAAAACTTTGTGTACCTGATTTAAACCAAAGTTATTTTGCCTTCCAATTAAATGTTGATTCTATAAAAGAAAATGAATTGAAAGTCTATGGAAAAACAATGGTTTCGCTCATCCAGAATTTACTCGACAACCATTTAGCGATGCCAATTTTTTATATAACCAGAGTAGAGGAAGAGGAAACTGCAAATATAATTCCATCTATTTCCCAAACGATTGGTCCCATCCAAGTAGAATTAGCCATTGTATCATATTCTGGTGATAGGTTCGAAGAAAAGTATGCATTAGCTTTCAATGCAATTGCCGCCAGATCCTTTGTAAATCTTCAAAACTTTTTAGTTGATAATTATAAGTGGGAGGCTTCCGATTTTTTCCAAATAACTAAAGAAGTTTTAAATTCAAAACCATATTCTATCATTCGTCAATTATTAGAAGAGTTTGAAACCCCCTTTGACATTCAGTTGGAATTCAAAGAAGAGCTGATAGAATATTTGGAGCAAGGGTTTCTAAATTCTGAAATTTATTTTTTTATCCCTCATGTTGGTTGGATTTATTTTGATACAACGGACCCAATCCAACAAGAAGCTGAATATTCTCCTTTTTTCGAACAAACGATTATACCTTATCTTTTAGAATTAGAACCTAGTTTAAAAGAATCTTACAATTTAATGAAAACTAAAATTTCTGAAACAAAGTTTGATGAACTAAGAAGTAAAACTTACTTACCTCAAATTGAATTTGCCGAAACTGTTGGATCGATTTTTTATCAAGAATCCACACCGGTAATGGAGTTTGTTAAAATTTACCATTTACTTTGTTCAAAAGCAGAAAAAATCTCTGAGGAAAAAGCAGAAAGAGAGGCAAAACAACATTTTGATATTTTATATACGATGATGAAAATGGGAGATAATTTCATTAGTCGATTTTTACTGATTGGTCAAACATTGTATTCGGGAAGGGATCGCGTCATCGAAGCCCTAAAAAATACAGATGATGTGATGCATTGTGAGTATTATTTCAATTCAACATTTTATTGGGTTTTTCTTTCGAAAGATATTAGTTCTGCCAATATCGTTTTGGATAAAATCATAGAACAATATTATGAAGGGGACCATACACTTTATATATTTGAAATGTTAATGGAAAGATATCCAGAAGTGAAAAAGAGTTTTTTATCCAATCAAAAGTTTAAAAATTTATACAAAGCTGCAAAAAATACAGTATATTGGAAACAAGTATCCATTTTTCAACGAATGTTTCGGTTTTTTATCGGTGATGAATTTCCGGCCGATTGGGAAAAAAGTATCTTATCCAAGGTCAAATACACCCAAATGAAAGCTAAGTATCTACCTCGGGTCAATAAAACGAAACATGCCTGAATTCTTTTGGTCCGTTAATATTGACTTGCCAAAAAAATCTTTTGTCATCATTTGAGAGATAACCGTTAGGGGTGCTATTTCCTTTGTCACAATGTTCATTGGGGCAGGGGTTGGCTGAGAAATACCCTTTTTGAACCTGATCCTGGTAATGCTTGCGAAGGGAAACGTGAAAAATGAAGAAATTCAGATTAAGGTTTATTCCTTAGTTTTTTAGAATAGAGTTTTTCTCTCTGTTTTTGCTTTCTCAAGTTTTTTCCATTGGGTTAGATCCGGTTAAGGAAACCTGACTATGGAAACAAACCCCACCCATCCCATCACCATTCCAGAAACAACCATAACACTTTCTAACAATACTAAGTTTCAATCTTACCGTACGGAAGGTATGTTTTGTATTCATGAAAATGAATACGATTATAAAAAAGGAATCCCGAAACTCAGAGAACCTTGGATTCAAACCAGAGAAGCGAGAGGGGACAAGAATTTTTCCCAACTCTACTATGCCAAAAGAGATATCATTACAGAAGAAATGATGTATGTGGCCAAAAGAGAAGGGATGACTCCTGAATTCGTTTTGAATGAGGTAAAAATTGGTCGGGCGATCATTCCATCAAACAAACGTCATACGGAATTGGAACCAATGATCATCGGGAAAAAGTTTTTAGTAAAAATAAATGCCAATATTGGAAATTCTGCTATCCTATCTTCCATCGAAGATGAAGTAGAAAAACTTCGTTGGGCCTTACATTGGGGAGCTGACACTGTGATGGATCTCTCTACGGGAAAAAATATCCATGAAACGAGAGAATGGATCATTCGGAATTCTCCAGTTCCGATTGGAACCGTTCCTCTCTACCAAACTTTGGAGAAGGTAAAAGGAAAAGTAGAAGACCTAAACATTGGTGTATTTTTAGAAACTCTGGAAGAACAGGCAGAACAAGGTGTGGATTATTTTACCATTCATGCGGGGGTTCTTCGGGATTATATCCACCTAACAGACAAAAGAATTACGGGGATTGTATCTAGGGGAGGTTCCATCCTTGCGAAATGGTGTAACCATCATAAAAAAGAAAATTTCCTTTATGAGCATTTTGATGAAATCTCCAAAGTGATGCAAAAATATGGAGTTTCTTATTCACTAGGGGACGGCCTCCGGCCAGGTTGTATCAATGATGCGAACGATGAAGCACAGTTTGCCGAATTAAAAACATTGGGGGAACTCACAAAACGTGCCTGGGCCGATGATGTGCAAGTGATGGTAGAAGGTCCGGGTCACGTTCCGATGCACCTCATCCAAGAGAATGTCCGTCTCCAAGAAGAAATTTGTATGGAAGCTCCCTTTTACACACTGGGGCCACTTGTGACAGACATTGCTCCAGGTTACGATCATATCACCTCGGCCATTGGAGCTGCGATGATTGCGTGGTACGGAACAGCTATGCTTTGTTATGTGACACCCAAAGAACATTTGGGACTTCCAAACAAACAAGACGTTAAAGATGGAGTGATTGCTTATAAAATTGCTGCTCATGCGGCCGATCTTGCCAAAGGACATCCTGGTGCCAAAGAAAGAGATGATTTACTCAGTAAAGCTCGTTTCGAGTTTCGATGGGAAGACCAATTTGCCCTTTCCCTTGATCCGGAACTTGCACGTTCGTATCATGATGAATCACTCCCACAGGATGGAATGAAAAAAGCGCATTTCTGTTCTATGTGTGGCCCTCATTTTTGTTCCATGCGGCTGACAACCGATTTACGAAAAGAAACGGAAGAAGTTCAGGCGGATTCGAAAGTTTAGACAGGGAATTCTGTCAAATAGAATCACTATGCGATTATTATACTTAGATAGAAATTTGTTTTTTATCTGAGTATAAGGATTCGAGAATTCATTCGATCAAAATCACTCTTTGAAAACAAAAAACCCGGACCAAATTGGACCGGGTTCTTTAAAAGACTTTTGTCGTTTGTATTTTGAAAATGGGAAATCTTGGATGTGTGGAGACTAAAGTCCTAAACTTCGTCCAATGATTTCTTTCATAATCTCTGTAGTTCCTGCATAAATGGTTTGGATCCTTGCATCGAGGTAAGCTCTTGCAATTGGATACTCCATCATATAACCATAACCACCAAAGAATTGTAAACACTCATCAGTATGACGTTTTTGCATTTCTGTCGCATACCATTTGCACATAGATGCTTCTGCTGTAGTGTTTTCACCTTTCATGTGTTCCATGACCACTTTGTCACAGAATACTTGTGCCATTTCAAGTTCCGTTGCCATTTCTGCCATTTTGAACTTTGTATTTTGGAAAGACCCAATCTTTTGACCGAATGCTTTTCTTTCTTTGATGTATTGGAGCGTGATGGTTTGAACAAGTCTTGTTGCTTCCACAGCAGCAACTGCAAGAACCAAACGTTCTTGTGCGAGTTTTTGCATGAGGTAACGAAAACCTTGTCCTTGTTTGCCGATGAGGTTTGATTTTGGAACAATCACATCGTTGAAATACAATTCAGAAGTGTCTTGGGCTTTGAGACCGATTTTATCTAAGTTACGACCTCTTTCAAATCCTTTCATTCCTTCTTCAATCATTACAAGGGAAATGGTTCCGTTGTCGTGTTTGACTGCGGTGATGATAAGATCTGCTAGTTGTCCGTTAGAGATAAAAGTTTTTTGTCCATTCACTACAAAGTGGTCACCTTTATCGACGGCACTCGTGCGAAGAGATTTTAAATCAGATCCGGCACCTGGTTCTGTCATCGCAACCGCTAAGATTGATTCGCCTGATGCGCATTTAGGAAGCCAACGTTTCTTTTGTTCATCACTTGCATAAGTGGAGATATAAGGGGCAATCACGTCATTATGGAGGGAGATAAAAAATCCACTATTTCCCACTCTTGAAGATTCTTCAATGATGATGATATTATAAAGAAAGTCAGCGCCAGAACCGCCGTATTCGGTAGGGACATCTGGGCAGAGTAGACCGTTTTCTCCTGCCTTTCTCCAAACTTCTTTAGGTACGATATGGTTTTTTTCCCATTCTTCGTGATGTGGTTTTACTTCTGTTTCAAAAAATTTCCGAGCCATCTCGCGGAATTGATGGTGTTCTTCAGTAAAGGGGAGGATACGCTCCATATGATTTGTGACTCCTTGATATGGAAATGTTACAAAAATGGCGAATTGAGGTCAATTATAAACAGTGTTCAGCTTCATATAGACACCAGGATTTTTCTTGATGTATTGGATGGCATCTTCTTCCGAAAGCACATAGAGTTCCGTTCCCGGCCAGGCCACAAAGCTAAAATTGGAAGGAAGATTTTTTGTGAGAGAATATATTTCCCCTACAAAGTCCCCGGGTCCCAATTCCCGAATGGTTTTGTGGTTTTGCATGACCACAACGGTTCCCGACCTAACGATAAAAGCATTATGGAAGGTTTGGCCTTCTTCGATTAGGGCCACTTCCTTTTTGACTGTTTCCAGTTTTAAGATGAGTTCGAGTTGTGTGACTTGGTAACTGGTTAGACCCCGGAAGGTTTGGGATTCGGTAAGTGTTTTCCAAGTATTGGTTTCCCTGATGCTATTTAGTTTGGTAAGGTTTTCGTGGAGTTTCGATCCACGGATGAACTGAAAGAATCTGGTTTTCTCAATGGTAAGTGCTACCACATCTGTTTCTGCATACACATCCGCTTGGCGTGCTGTATCCAAAATCAGGGATGCTTCCCCAAAGTATTCGTAAGTACCATACCGTTTAACGGCTGTTGGGTCACCGGATAAACCTTCAAAGCGAACATTTCCAGAGGCAATGATAAAAAACCTATCCCCGTGGGTTCCTTTTTTGATGATTTGTTCCCCACGCCGAAACTTTTCTTCCTTAACGATTTGCAAAAACTCCTTTGCTTTTTCAATCGGGAATCCTGAGAAAATATCAATCTGCGAAAGTATTTCTAAAAGTTGGAAAGCCTCTTGGTGTTTGGGAGGTGTGATTTCCGGATACAAAGTATTTTCAATTCCAAACTTAGCAAGTGTTAGATGGTTTCCCTCAGGCATATCTTTGGCAGCAATATGATAGACTGTAATTCGTTTTTGTACTTCTTCTGGTAAGGATGCCAGGTAACTAATCTTTGTATGCAGGGGCGGAACACCTGCTTCGTGGTAAATGATTTTACGATCCCAAGGGAAATCTTTGAGGAACTGGTATCTTGTTTCGGGAAATACCCCTTTTTTATACATCTCTTCCAAGGCTTCTGGGTCATTTAAGTGGTCGGAGGTATAATAAAAGGATTGGTCTTGGAAAAAAAATTCGAATCCCACGGAAGGAATGGAATGCAGTGCATAATGAAAATAAAATTCTCCCCCGTTGATGATGGTAGGCCTTCCAATGACAACAGGTATAAAATCAAATAGGTCTGTGATTTCTCTTCGCGGAATCTTTGTTAAACTACAATATTTTTTTAGGAAAGATTCCATTACTGTGGCTGTGGCATAGATCGTGATTTTAGATTCTTCTAATATCTTTTGGAAAGTTCCCGCATCGTGGTCGGCATGACAGTGGGTGAGAATGATGGAGTTGATAAACTTAGGATTGACATTGGATTCTCGTAACCACTCGGTAGAATTCACTGGAGGATCTACCATAATCCCTTGGCCATTGAGCCAAATGATAAAACCGGAAGTATTGTCTGTAGGATCAAAACCGTGAGAAGGCCCAAGGCAAGTGATTCCAATGATAGGGGGTTGGAAAGGTTCTTCGAGTCTCTTTCCAATGTCATACTTCACATGAAAGTCAACTTCCCCAGGAGTTTTAATTTTTTTATCTCCATCCACAATGAGAAATTCATTGGAGGGAAGTTGTTCGATAGTGATTTTTCCAAACTGTGCTTTGTGGTTTTCATCAAATAAAATAAATTCAACCACTTCTTCCATTGTTTTGTAACTACGGAAATGGGCCATTTCTGCTTTGATATCGGGAAAACCAAAACTCATCGTTCCATCAATAAACTCTGATGCCAGGTTTAGTTCCTGTGGTCCCATAAGAGATTCCCCAAGAACAATCGTTAGCTGTTCTTTTTGTTCTGCCGAACATACGATAAATGTTTTTTTTCCACCGCGAAAGAAGAAGTTGAAGTAAATGGGAAATTCTAATTCCGCAATAGAGATGCCTTTTTCAACATGAAAAAACTTATTGGGGAGGACAAACACCAGAGGGGTTTTCTTTTCAAGCCCCATGGTGTCTTTAATTGTTTCCGGAGGGGATCCAATTTGGATGTACCCTTCGGTTGTATCGACTAAATATCCCCCTCTAGGGAGCGCGGTAAAACCATTCGGTTCTGAACTGACCATTAGGGGATAATTTATTTCCTACTTGTGATTTTCTATAAATTTTTTAATTTGTGGTTTCGGTAAAGCACCAATGGCTTTATCTACTAATACTCCGTCTTTATAGAGAAGAAGGGTAGGGATAGACTGGATTCCCAATTCCTGAGCTGTCTTTTGATTGAAATCAACATTTAACTTAGTAATTTTGATATCAGCCATTTCCTGTGATAATTCATCAAGAACAGGAGCCACCATGCGACATGGCCCACACCATTCCGCCCAACAATCCACGAGTACTACGCCCTTAGCAGTTTCTGCTTTGAAATTGGCGTCTGTGACTTCCGTTAGTGCCATATTTCGAAATCTCCTTTTGAAAAGTAATGCCTTTCTATAAACTAGACTGGGGATTCTAGGGAAAAACGTCGATTATTGTTTCTTTTTTTTCTTTTTATCGTCGGATTCGAGGTCTGCGATTTTTTGTTGAAAGGACTCGATGAGTGTTTTTGTTTTTTCCAAATCCTCAGTTTCGCCAGTAATTTGAAAAATTTTGCGGTTCATCTCCAACATTTCAACAGAATGTTTCAAATCTGTGGAATCTTGTGTAGACATTTCAAATTTTGTCCTATAATCCTGGGCTGCTTGGTTAGCAAGTTCAATGACAAGGTTGAAATGTTCTTTGCGGATATAGTAATAAGGATTTTCCAAATCTTGTTCTTTTTCATAAGCAATGAAGTCGAAAAGATTTTTAGTACAAGCTGCCACTCGGAAATGGATGTCTGGCCAAGACCATTTCCACTTAGAGTTGGTTCCAAAAGCAGTAGTGGTTTTTTTTATGGCTTGGAGTAAGCCTTTGATAAGGTTTAGTCTTTGTGTAGGAGTAAACCTTTCAATCTTTGAAAGTAGTTCTTTGTTTTCGGAGAGGGAACCATCCACATTGTTTCCCACTGTTTTTTCAATATAGGATATACAGTTATAAATTTCTTTCCTGGCAGTTTCTAAATAGTTGTTATTATTGATTTCTAAAATGGCTGTGGAGAGTTCGTTGATCACAATACAAGTGTTAATCGTTTTGATGGAGTTAATGGCAAGAGAGAGATTAAAATAAGGTTCCATCTCCTTACTTTTTTTGGCTTGGACTTTGTAGATATTGGCTTCTTTTTTCAGTTCCTCAAGGTAGTTTTTGAAATCTACCAGTTTGTCGTTAAAGTCAGCCTTTTTTTCCTTTGTGATTGCCATAGTCTGGTATCATTTTCGGCAGAATCGATTCGTTTTGTCCATAAAAAACATCGACCGGGGGGCCATCCTACCGAAACTGGAGTAGAATGGAAAATTCGCCCAGGAAACAAAGAGACTTACTGGACCTCCTCGACACCTACAAATACATGAACCAGGCTATTTTCTGGGATTTTTTAGATTTGGATGGTCGTTGGGATTTTGCCAACGGTTGGTTGCATTTGAACCATCCCGAGGAAGAGTGGAGGGTTAGGGCTTCGGAACAATCTCCCCCCATCCGCCCGGAAGGCACCGACCACTAAAAATCCAAACGGATTTTGGATGGCCAATCTTGTCGGAAACCAAGGCCAAAACTTCGGCCTTGGAAAATCAAATTAGTAAGTAATTTTTAAATCAGAAATATCAATGAACTTTCTAAAAAGAAGGTTATTGGTTGGTTTCTTTGTATCAAAGATGAGAACAGCCACTTTGTTAAAGGTAAGAAAGTTTGGTCTGTATTGTGTGTAGTGGTGACTTGTGATCGTCGCACGATACTTATTATTGTAGATGGTATAAGTATGTTTAGGAAGAGTTTCATGCACTTGGCGTTTTTTCTCATCCTCAGTTTGTGCTACATAGTTATAAATCACTTGTTTATCTTTCGTTGGCCCAGTTTCGCCAAACAGAGTGAAGGGGAGTGCTTTTGCGTTGTTTTTGCATAGGTAATCCACAACTTCTGTAAAACTAGGCTCTGGCATTTCTGCTTCAAACCCTGCGAAATGACGTTTTTCTACTTCGGCTTTTTTCTTAGCATAAGTTTCTTCGCCCCAGATTTCTTTAGCAGTGACCGGAGTAGGCATTACATTCGAAAAGTATAAAGTTCTTTCGTCTTTTTCAGGATCTGCTTTTCTCCAAGCAGGGTAAGGGATGAGTCTTCTTTCGTCCGGATTGGTCCGGTCTCCCTCGTATCCCGCAAGAACATAAATTGCATATTCTTGGTTATCTGGAACTCGAGACTCTAATTCCACTTGGACATCCAAAAATTCGCCTTTTCCTGTATCAGCATGTCGTCTAACAAAGTTTACACCTTTGAGGCGTATTCTTGCATCATAAATAGAAAGTGGATACAAGTCACGGCCGTCTTTGGAAGCAACCGCTCCCGTTGTCCCTTGTGTATTCCCTGTTTCTTGTGCAAAAAGTGCACAAGTGAGTAGGGTGAATGAAATGGCGAATATTGTTTTGTTCATGTTCCGACTACCAATTTGGTTTATACAGTTAGTATCGAAGAAATGACCTAGAAAAATTAGGGAAATTAGGCTTTTTTCGGACGATTGTTCTCATCTACGAAGACCACTTTGGGTTTGTAATCTGCCGAAAGGTCCTTTTCATCCACCTGACCATAGGTGATGATGATGACTTTGTCCCCTTTCATTCCGAGCCTTGCCGCTGCCCCATTCAAACAAATGGTTCCAGAACCGCGTTCCCCCACGATCAGGTAGGTTTCGAACCTGGCACCGTTATTGACGTTCACAACGCTTACTTGTTCGTAAGGTTTCATTCCTGCCAAATCCATTAGGTCTTGGTCAACAGTAAGACTACCTTCGTAGTGGAGCTCCGCTTCGGTAACGATGGCTCTATGGATTTTGCCTTTGCAAACAGTGATGATCATTCTGACCTCTCAAATAAAACTCTAAACATTTTGCCTGATAGATTCAAAAGGCTTTTTTGGACAAGAACATGGATTTTCGTATTGATCCGATCGACGGAAAACGGAATGGAATCGAAGAGGGGAGTGACCACATAATTTTCGTAGAGGTTGGGGTAATGGCGATTTTCATCCACTACCCGGCCACGAAAGGCTTCGAGAACCTTCATCATCACTCGTTTGTCTTCCCGAGAAAGGACAAGTCCCTCTAAGGGTTTTAAGAATCGTAACGTAAATCCTTGGATGCCATTCCCTTCAATTTTGGGAATGGCATCGATATGTCCCTTTTCTTTCAAAAATAAAAGTGCTTCGTTCAGTTTGACGGGGTAAGGGGAGTCTTCTAAGTGGATATAGTCTCCTCTTGTGATCATCTCCGCATGTTTTTGGAAATGAACACCATCCGAATAGTAGAGCAGTTTCGCCAAATCCAGGCGGGCTCTCCCATTGGGTGATTTTTCGAGGATCCAAAGGATCGCATGACAAAGTTTCTCCATCGAAAAGGACTTCCTTCTTACCTGTTTCCTTCGATCGTTCCGTACTTAAGATACGTGAAATTCCAGGAAAATTCCAGGAAAAATCGAAGGGAATCCATGCTCTTTTTAGAACACAGTCCATGTTTGACAGGAGGCATAGGTGCGAAAGCGGAAAATCTTTTGGTTTCGCCTTCTCACCTGAATTCTCTTGGGGTAGAGATGGTCACCTTGCCGAGGGGAGGGGACTTTACTGCCCATGAACCAGGCCAAATTGTGGGATACTTACATATCGATTTGAAAAAAAGAAATTTAAGTTTGGGTGATTTTTTACGTGTCTTAAACCAAAGTTTGGTGGTCTCTATTAAAGAAACTTGGGGTTTAACCGTGGAAGAAAATCCAAAGGCTCCGGGACTTTATACCACAGAAGAACACAAACGAAAACTTGTCTCCGAGGGCATCTTTGCTAAGTCCTATTTCACAAGCTTTGGTTTCGCCTTAAATGGATTGAACAATCTTTCTACCTTTTCTCTCATCAATCCTTGTGGCGCAAAGTCGGAAGACATGACATCGCTCCTTCGATTGGGAAAAGATAAGGATTTCCCGAAGAAACGAAGGGAATTTGTAGAGATTTTTACGAAAACATTCATAGACTTACTCCCTTAAATTCTAACGTATTTTCCTCTGTAAATTCTCCTGGATAGCCGAAAGGTATAAGGGGGATCTATGAAATATTCACGTTTTTTTCTATCCTTTATACTTTTCTTTTTCCTCTGTGAGGCCTTGGCTCTCAGTGCTGTGGTTTGGACTTTTTATGAATCTTTACAAAATGCTCTCACCCAAGAACAATTTGTTTCTGACCATAGAGCCCGTGATTTAACTTTGGCTTTGGCAAAAAGTTCAGAACAAAGACTACAGAACGAAGGTTATGTGGAACTAGAAAAAATGTTCCATCGGTATGTAGAACAATCAAAAAAAGATCCCGAAGAGTTTTACATTCAAAAAATCAGTTTGTATTCAGTAGATGCCACTCTTCTTGTTTCTACGGATACCATCTACACCCCAGAAGAATTAAAAAATAGAAAACCTGATGAGGCACTTCTCCGTTCCACGTTTTTCAAAAAAGGGATACGGATGAAAAAATGGCAATGGTCTGAACCTGAAAATGGAGAAAATCCCATCTTAAATTCCAAACGAGATCCAAAGGTTAGGTCAGGTTTTGAATGGGTTCTATCTTATTTGCCACTGGCTAAATCGAATACGGTCAGGCTTACTTCTCCATTATACAAACCAGGGACTTTGGATGTGTCAGGACTTGTGATTTTAGTATATGAAAGAGGGAACTTAGGATTACTTTTTGAAAACCAATGGAAACTTGTGGAATGGATGGTATTAAATTATATTTTATTTGCATTCATTGTAAGTTTGGTTTTAACAGGTGCCTTCGTGGCCTATACGATGTTAGTTGCAAAAGATTCTTCCGTTTTACCTAAAGAGGCAAAGAACCTTCCCTTGTTTGAGAAAAAAACATTAGAAACAATGGATACACCAGAGAGTCACGTGGAACCAATTGTCGATTTAACGGAAGTACCAATCGAAGGAACCAATGTAAGTTCTGGACCAGAAAGTGAAGTGGAAATTCTTTCAGAGGGACCAATGGTTTCTCATGTTTCCCCAGGTTCTAAAGAAACACCCGTTCGCGATGCGATCTTTTTAGGATAGATTATGGAAGCCAAAGATAAAGTATTTTCAATCCAATTGAAAGGTGGTTTAGACGGAACTAGCGCTGAAGATTTTTACCGTTATTTTGAATCGCAATTAGGTAAGGGATACAGAAAATTTTTGTTCCAGTTCGGGGCTTTAGATTTTATTACCTCCAACGGAATCAGTGTGATGGTGAAAATCCATAAACAGATTACTAAGATTGGTGCCGTATACGCCATTTATGGAGTGAAACAAGAAGTCGAAGATGTTCTAACTCTTGTTGGTCTTTTCGATAAACTTCCGATTTTCAGGGATCACAATCAGGCAGAATCTTTTCTTTTAAAAATGGAACCGAAACGTCAGAATCCTCCCGAAATGAAACCTCTCACGGAGCCAGCACCGCAATCTCATGTGGGAAGTGAAAATCGGATTCGTTTTTATTTTACAGGCAAAACCAGAGAAAAAGATTCTTTATCTCAAAAAAAAGAACCCGTATCTCAATTGGAATCCATCCCAGAACAAGAAGTAGAGGAACCAGTTTCCCCGACCCAACCTAACTCTTCTTCTCCTATGGAATTAGTTTTAGAAGAAAAACTAAATAGCCTAAGGTTGGAAATCAAAGAAACTTTAAACCATGAATTGGAGAGAAGGTTTGCAGTTTATAAAACCTCTTCAGGTTCGGAAGAAAAAAGAATTACGATTCCAAGTTACATTCAATCGAAAACAAAACAATTAGAAACCATGGAACGTATCATCCAATGTGAAGTTTGCGGAACAAGGTTAAGACTTCATAAATTTGGGAAACACGAATGTCCTGGGTGTTCCACTCAGTTCGAAATGAGTACCAACGGTTCTGTGCGTTTTCTTGAAAAATTGAATCCACTCTAAAGTCTGGTCTTATGACAAAACAAGCCAAGGGAAGTGAGTCAAGTGCCAGGCGTTCACTTGCCCTATCTTTTTATACATTTTTATCTCGAATTTTGGGTCTTGTGCGTGACCACTTTATGGCTGTTAGTTTTGGAACAGGGATGGTTGCTTCTGCATTCAGTGTGGCCTACCGACTTCCCAATATGTTTCGAAATTTATTGGCAGAAGGAACACTTAGCCAGTCCTTTATGCCAATTTTTTCTGAATATGAAAAGATCGGCATTTTAGAAGCTAGGGTGATGGCAGGAACTGTTCTCAGTTTCCTTTTCCTTTGTTTGTCTTTATTTGTAGCTTTGTTTTGGTTTTTTGCAGCAGGTTTTTTGCCGGCACTTGTGGGTGGGTCACCTGAATATGGGGCACTTGTCGTTGAACTTTCGTTAGTTTTGTTTTTTCTGATAATGACTGCCAGTTTGTCTTCGATTTTTATGTCGATTTCTAACTCACATCATAATTATTTTGTTCCTTCTTTATCTCCCATCATCCTTAACTTTAGTTATTTGATCGTTTTTATTTTTATATTTCCTTTTTATCATGAAATTCGGGAAAAAGTTTTTGTTCTTGCTTATGGAATTGTAACGGGAGGGGTCTTACAACTTCTCGTCCAAGCTTGGTATGTATACAAAAATGGATATGGTCCCATCTTTCGTTTGAATTTGAAACATCCTGCCATTCGTAAAATTTTTAAATTGATGTTACCAGCTGCGCTTGGAGGAAGTTTTTACCAAATCGGACTTCTAGTAGATATTTTCCTCGCCAACTACATCCAAAACCAAAACCCAGGACTTGGGGCTGTGGTAAGTTTGGATTATTCCCAAAGGCTTGTCCAACTTCCTACGGGAATCATTGGAGTGGCACTTGCCACGACCATCCTGCCTTCTCTTTTGAAGGACCTTCGCGAAGGTAGAGAAGAAAATGTTCCCAAAGAAATATCTGATGTATTGTCGTTTGCCTTCTTTTTAACTCTTCCAGCAAGCATTGGTTTGGCGGTACTTGGGGAAACGGTTTTGGATTCGATTTATTACGGGGGACGTTGGGACCATTTAGCAACGATCACTGCTTTTTATCCTTTGGTTTTTTATTCTTTTGCGATTCCGTTTTATAGTATTAATAAAGTTTTGGTTTCTTCCTATTATGCGTTTTCTGACACAAAAACTCCTTTAAGAATCCAATTGGTTTCTTTTTTCTTAAGTATCTTGGTGAGCATTGGGCTTATGTTCTTTTTAAAACATTCTGCCATTGCTTTGGCCTCGGCTCTGAGTGCTTCGGTGACTTCTTCCTTATTATTGTATTATTTGAAAGCCCACCAAGTAAAAATTCCCTTTCTCACTGTCTGGTTTCGTATTTTGAAAATGGTGCCGGCCCTCTTTGGACTTTTTCTTTGGTTAGTTGTTTCTGAATGGATCATAAAACCTTTTTTAGTTACCTATCTTTCCGATAGCTTTGGACTTGGTTTTGCCAATGTAAGTCGGCTTTGTCTTGTGGTTTCGATTCTCCCGGCAGTGGTTTTATACTTTACGGTGGCAGGGATTACCAAACTACCCGAAGCAGATATTATTTTGGGAAGGTTTTTAAGAAAGTTTCGAAAAAAAGCCTCTTAAGGTATTCACACCAAACTTTCCTTTTGTGATTTTGTTTCTTTTTTCTGGAGAAGGAATCTTAAAAGAATAAAAAAAGCTGATGGATGCTTGCATAGATCCAAAACACCCATCGGCTTTTTTAGTTTAAAGTTTGTGTACTGAAGTAATTTCTTTACTGCAACCTAAAGTTTAAAGTTGGGAAACCACTTCTTCACAACGAACACAGAGTTTTCCTTCCACAGTAGAAACATGACGCCAACACCTTGGGCATTCATAGTGTCGAGGTTTACGAATTTGGATAGAAGCTTTTTCTCCTTTCCATTCCGAAAACACTTCACTAATTTCTTTGTTATCGAAGGAAACTTCCGATACCACAAAGAATAGGCTTAGGTCGTCTTTGGAAAACTTTGTATCTTTTAAGGAATCTCCTGAGATGAGAACTTCAGCTTCCAATGATTTCCCGAGTTTTCCCAATTTTCTTGCTTCTTCGAGAGCTTTTTGCACCACCTCTTTTGTTTCAAAGACAGGTGCAAATTGGGATTCTAAATCGGAATCAAGTAAGGAAGATAAGTCTGAAAAATCAGAATAAAATACAGAATCTTTTAAACCAAATTCCGTCCATACTTCTTCCGTTGTGAACGAAAGGATCGGTGAGAGGAGTTTGGTTAAGGTTTCTAAAATGACTGCCAAAACATATTCAGAAGATTTTCTGGATTTTGAGTTTTTGCCATCACAGTACATTCTGTCCCGAATGATTTCAAAGTAGTCTTGGGATAAATCCACTGTGCAGAAAACTAGAATTCGATGATAAACCTGATGGAACTGATAGTTCTCATACAATTTTTTAACATCTTCATTCAGTTTTGCTAATTTATGAAGGTAATACTGATCAATGGCTTCTAAATTTTCCTTTTTCAAATTCCACTGAAGAACTTCTGCTTTGGTATTTCCTAAGAGATAGCGGAAGGTATTTCTGATTTTGCGATAAGCCTCCGCCACCGTTTTGATCGAGTCCTTTCCAATTTTGACATCGTCTCGAAAATCTTGGGTGGAAACCCAAAGCCTAAGGATATCGGCTCCGTATTGGTTGATGATATCTGTTGTGGGATTGATCACGTTTCCAAGGGATTTGGACATCGCATGACCTTTTTCATCTAACACATAACCGTGTGTGAGGACAGATCGGTAAGGAGGCCTTTTTCTAATCGCCATGGATGGCCAAAGAGATGATTGGAACCATCCCCTGTGTTGATCGGAACCTTCCAAATATAAGTCGGCAGGTTCGTTGTTTAATGAATCACCAAATACGGCAAAGCTGGAAACTCCTGAATCAAACCAAACATCCAAAATATCTTTGTCTTGTTTTAATTCCTCAGAACCACATTTTGTACATTTGGTTCCTTCTGGTAAAAGATCCTTTGCTTCTCTTTCATACCAAACTTCGATCCCTTCTTTTTTGACAATCTGGATGAAGTGTTTGATCGTTTTGTCATCAAGGTGTGTGAATCCACAAGATTTACAAGTAAAAGAAGGAATGGGAACTCCCCAGTTCCTTTGTCTCGACAAACACCAGTCAGGTCTTGATTCTACCATAGAGCGGATGCGAGTGATTCCCCAATCAGGAATCCATTTTACGTTGTCGATCGCTTTTAGAGAATCTTCTCTGAGACCATCGTGGTCGATGGAAAAAAACCATTGTGGTGTTGCACGAAAGATGAGAGGTTTTTTACTCCTCCAACTATGAGGATAGGAGTGAGTGAATTCAGAATAATGCACGAGGGCATTTTTTTCTTTTAGGAGTTCTACAATTTTAGGATTGGCATCCCAAATTTTAATTCCCTTCATCATTTCAAATTCGTCCGTATAACGACCGTAATCATCAACAGGAGAAAGCGGAGGAAGTCCTGCTGCCGTTCCTACACGGTAGTCATCCGTTCCGTGGCCTGGGGCAGTATGGACACAACCTGTTCCCGCATCGAGTGTCACATGATTTCCAAAAAGAGGGATGGATTCACGATCGATAAACGGATGTAAGAAGGTCATCTTTCCCAGTTCGGTGCTCGTTAACGATTTAATTTTTGTGAGAGTGATCCCTGTTTTTTGTTCTACAGATTCTTTTAATCCATCCGCAAGGATCAGTCTTCCGTGAGAATCAGATTGGAAAAGAGAGTAGTCTAGTTCCTCATTAAAACAAATCGCAAGGTTTGCCGGAAGTGTCCAGGGAGTGGTGGTCCAGATCAAACAGTAAGTGTCGGCCTCGCCCTTTACTGCAAACTTTACATAAATTGAAGGGGAGACATGGTTTTGGTATTCGATCTCGGCTTCCGCATGGGCAGTCGCTAAATCAATACACCAATACACAGGTTTTTTTCCTTTGTAGATATATCCTTTTTCAAAAAGGGATCCAAATACTTCCACGATCCTTGCTTCAAATTCAGGAGCCATGGTGAGATACTTTTTATCTTCTTCCCAGAAACATAAAAATCGACTTAAATCTTCCCCTTGTTTTCCTACAAACTCAGCCGCATACTCACGGCATTTTTTTCGAAGTTCGCTTGGGCTAGTGTTCCTTGCTTCTTTACCAAGATTTTTTAACACCTGTACTTCGATGGGAAGTCCATGACAGTCCCAACCAGGAATCATATCGGTTTGGAAACCGGAAAGAGATTTTGATTTAACAATGATATCTTTTAAAATTTTATTGAGAGCGTGTCCAACATGGAAATTTCCATTGGCGTAAGGAGGTCCATCGTGTAATACAAACGAAGGTTTGGATTTACGAATTTCCTTCATCTTTTGGAAGACTTTTTTCTCCTTCCAAATTTTAATTTGACCTGGTTCACGATTTGCCAGGTCGGCTTTCATGGGAAAGGAGGTCTCAGGGAGAAGAACCGTTTTAGAATAGGGATTTTCCGTTTCTGGTTTGGCCATAGTAAGACCAATGTTTGTGGTCTAGGCCAAAGAGAAAACGGAAAAAAAATCTGCAGTTCCTAGAGTTTGACTCGGACATTGGGGAGTTCGTCCCGTAGTCTTACCACATCGGATTTTTCGAGTAGGGTTTTTTGTAAAACGAGTTGTTTTAGATGGTTAAGTTTTGCGAGGTTTTTGGGAAGAGTTTTATACTCCCTCATAAGGCTTAAATCAAGGATTTCTAAATGGGGGAGTGCGGCGATCACTTCTACGTCGGCCTCTGTTAGTTGCACTTTGGTTTCATCCATTGCCAAAGTTTTTAATTTTTGTAATCGTGTTAAAACAGGAGGAATTTCAGTCAGTTCCGTTCTTCCTAGAAGTAGTACTTCCAAGTTTTCTAAATTTCCAATTTCTTCTGGCAGGGTTTGGAGAGGGTTACCAAAAAGATTGAGGATCTTTAATTGTTTCAGGTTACCCAGCTCTTTTGGGAGCGATTTGAGTGAGTCGTATTGGAGGGTAAGTTCTTCTACTTTTGTCAAATTTCCAATGGATGCCGGCAGGACTCCCACTTCTTTGTTCGAAAGATTTAGGACCCGATCTTCCTTGTGGTTTTCAAACCATTCCTCTGCATTGACTACATCCTTATTTGTACAATGGGAAAAGGATGTTAGAAATAAAATAGTAATTGTTGTGTATACAAATGACTTCATAAAACCAGGTTTATCATTTCAAATATTTGTTATAGCCAAATTCTAATTCCCTGATGATAAACTGAATGTAATCCATTTGGTCTCGGTCAGATTTATAAATGCTTGCTTCTTTACGATAGTATTCTGCGAGTTGGGTTCGAAATAAAATAGTGCGAAAGTCTGCTTTAGAAAGGATAAGTTCCTTAGGCCTGTTTTTTAACTGGATGGCTTCAGGGATTTTCATTACAACAGAAATCTGTAAGATGGCATGTTCAATCTCTGCCACAATTTTGTTTGTGTCTTTTTTTTGATCAACTGCCGGGAGTTGGTTTTTGATATCTTCTACACAATCTTCAATGTGATTTCGTAATCTTTTAAAATCATAAACCTTTTCGGCAATGCTATTAAACTTTTTTGGATATATAAAACCTTCTGCCACTTTTGCAATTCCAAGAGACCGGTTCTCTTTGGGAACAGTGGATGTTTGTTTTTCTGGAATTTGTTTCTTTTTTCCATCGTTACGATAGAGATATCCAAAAAAAAGTCCCACAAGGAAACTAAACATAAATCCACTTACAATATAATCTAGAGAACCTAGAAATAAAGAAATTAGAGTAATTACTGATGCTAAAGTTAAAAAACTAAAAACACCAATGGGGACATGAAATTTTTCCTGGAGTGCTGAAAAAGAAAATCTTGGTTCATTGGAACTCGTTTGGTTTGTATCATTTTCTTCCTCCACTACTTTTTCTAGAATTTCTTCTTTATCTATGTTTTCATCCGATCTATTTTTTAAGATCACTCGGATTTGGTCTAAGATAGGAAGTTCGTTTCGATAATTTAAATCTGTTTTGGCTAGAGCCAAAGTATTGGCTTCTACTTTCGAAAGTTTTTTCTGATCCAATGCAAATAGGATATGAAATGTTTCTTCTTTCATAGCCAAACATCCATAGGTTTCAGAAAGAGAAGAAACTATTTTGGAAATAACGTCTGTTACTTCCCTTTCTGTTTTTAGTCCTAAAGATTTTATTTCAGAAATTAAATCGATTTTAGTGAGAGTGAGTGTATTTGTAGTATTATCCTCGATTCGTTTTCCAAGTGTTTTGATGAGTGAAGAGACTGCCTCTTCGGAATCTTCTTTTTTTTGTTCTTTTAAACGTTTCGAAAGTTTATCTAAAATTAAAAGACTATCTTTTATGTTATTTCCTATTCGTTTGCCTTCTTCGGTTGTGAATTTATCAAAGGGAAATTCTTCGAGTAGAGTGGTGAGTTTAGGAACAAGATTAATTCCCAGTTTTAGAAGTTCTTCGGTATGAGTCGGAATACCAATTTCCAATTCGTTTAATTTGTCTAAAAAACCAACATATTTGTTTTCATTGGCAAACCGTTTGAGATAAGGAAAGGAAAAAGTTCTTAACCCGTCCAGTTGCACTGCCAAATGACGTGCATATTCAGGGTTATGTGTACCATTTGGTAAAATCAGATGGTATCCCGGAATGATTTCTACTAGTTTAGCAGTCTCTTTTCCTCTTGTGATTACATCCTGGATGAAATCTTTCATGGGAATGTATCCATAAGATTCCATTGTTTTGCGAATCATTAATTCGAGTTCTGTTTCATAACTGAGTTTTGTTGGAAAAAAATAGGTATTACCTTTTTGGTCTGTCCGAACTAAAGTTGAGCCTGGATGTACTTCATCTAAAATAATTTCGCGACTGGCTCGGTTTTTTAATAATTGGTCTATTAAGTCAACGCTGTATTTAAAGCAGGCACGACGAAAGGGAGTAATATCCGTCTTTTCTCTGTTTTGTGGCGCTATCATGCTGATTCGCATAGTCAGCTTTTGATCCACTGGCAACAAAAATGGATAAAAATAAACTACAGGTTCCCTGTTATGTTCCGTAAGACCTGCCAGTTCCTTTAGAGCTTCGGCAATGGCGATTTGTGTTTTATGACTTTCGGTAAGTTGTACTTGTTTGGAAAGGAATTCAGGAATGGAATCAACCGTAAGCAGTAGAGAGGGTGTGATTTCAGCGCTCCCATGCATTTCTAGACGTCTATGGCGCACACGAAGTTCTTCTAAAATGGCCTGTGAAGTCATGGAATAACTGGCAATATTTTTAGGTAGTTGGATAAAAAATATTGGATCCGTTGTGTCTCCTGTGTGTGGAGTTTCTGCGTTTATGGGATCATTGAATGGTTCCAAAATATACCTTCTGCAAACAAGTTTCAGAATCTATTTTCGACAACGCAAGAGAGAATTCTGGCTTTCTTTGGATTCATTTTGCAAAACAGAGTGGATGGAACCGGCACTAAAAAGACCCCATACATTTGTATTTGTACGTAAAAAAAAATGGATCAGAAATCCAAATATCATCATTCCAGAACATGAAAGATTAAAATTTTATGAACAAATAATTTATTGATTAGACTTTCTTGTTTTTAATTCGTCTATTAGCATATGGATATTAGATTGGCAGCGGTTCTTTCGGAACGCCAAAAAAAAGTAGATACATTTTTTCTTTGGGCGATTTTGGCCCACACTCCTCTTGTTTTTTTTCTTTCTTTAGGTTATGGAGCGACAACCGTAGTAACCCTTTCTGCTCTCGCGATTTCTTTAGTTTCCTTTCTTTTTTATAAGATAGCACGTGGCTCTTTTTTTCTTAGAGCATGGAACGGAGCAACTCTTATGATGTTTAGTGCTCTTATGATCCAGGCACAATTTGGCCGGATCGAGATGCACTTTCATGTTTTTAGTGCTCTTGCCATTCTTTTTGTTTATGAAGATTGGAGGGTTTTGTTTGTTGCCGCTGCTACCATCGCCGTACACCACTTAGTGGGAAATTATGTCCAAGAATTTGGTACCGTGATTTGGGGAACCAAAGTGATGGTTTACAGTTATGGAACAGGACTTGATATTGTTGTTACCCATGCTTTATTTGTAGTATTTGAAACGGGGATTCTCATTTATTTTTCCATTCGCTCTGTAACTGACTTAAAAAAACAAATCGAATCCCAAACTAATTTGGAAACTGTGATTGCTGGTGTCACAGCAGCTCTAGATGAAGTTTCTACTGGTACAAAAACATTTATAGAAAACTCCAATTTGATTTCGCAGAAAGTAAAGGAATTCCAAACTTCATTCCAAACACAATCCTCATCGATTGAAGCCATTTCTGCGGCCACAGAAGAAACTGCTGCTTCCAGCCAATTGATTTTAGAAGGATCCAATCGCCAGATTGGTGAAGTGAAAACGGTTGAGGAATTAAATCGGAATTTATTTAGTTTGAGTGAGGGTTTTGTTTCTTCATTAGAAGTGATGCGTTCCAAAATCCAAGAGTCAGCCGATAGTGTTAAAAAAACAGAAACTGAATTTTCCGGTCTTTACCAATCGATGGAAGTTGCTGTTGATGATTCTGAAAAAATGGAAGAAATTTTAGAATTAATTTCTGATATTGCAGAAAAGGTCAACTTACTTTCGTTAAATGCATCAATTGAAGCGGCTCGTGCTGGTGATGCAGGACGGGGGTTTGCTGTGGTTGCTTCTGAAATTTCTAAACTTGCGGATTCCACTGCAGAAGCTACTAAAAACATTTCGTCCATTTCGGGAAAAATTAAATCGGCCATCCAAGTAAGTTTCAAACAGTCCAATCAAATCAACCAAACCGTTCAAAGTTTTGTGAAGTCCATTCTCTCTTCAGAAGAAGGAATGCGAGAGCTGACGGTTAAAATTACAGGAACTCTTTCTGCATTTGAAAAACAAGAACAAGCCTTACTTACTTTGGATCAAATTGCTCAAGAAATGCAAGTCTCCAGTAAAGAACAATCCACAAGTATGGATGATATTTCTAAATCCATTTTTGACCTAAATGTTAAAACACAAACCAATTTAGGCACTTGCGCGAATATGATTGGCCTCATTGATAAAGGAAATTTTATATTTAATGGTTTGAAAGATTCGGTAGAAACCTTAGCGGCAATCATCGAAGATGAAAAATCTTAATCCATTTTTATTAAGAATCCTACTTTTTGGTTTCGGGATCTTAATTCTTTTCGTTTTAAGTTTTATGATTTCTTTCTTTGGTGGAAAATCACGATTAGTGGACTGTCCTTTTTGTTCGAAAAAATTTTCTAAAGAACCACGGGATTCTTGGATTTTGATTTATCCAGGTCTTGTGGGTTGTGGTAAAAAATGTCCTTTAGCACTGGAGGCCCTTCGCCGTTTTAAAGAGAGATTTCCGGAAATCCAATCATCCTTCTATTTTTTAGTCACCGATCCTAGTGAATCAGAAGAAGCAATATCCTCATATTTGGCCTATTACCAAAAAAGCATACAGATTAAGGCATTAAGGCCAGAGACAGAGGAAGAAATTGTTTTTTATCGCAAGTTAGGTGCTTATCTTCCAATTCATCCATCGTTAAAACAAAGAGACGAACATGGAACTCAATTTTTTTTAGTCCCACCCAACCGTGATACTATGTATTTAATACCGAAATTGGGAGAGAAAGAATGGATTGAATTGAAACAAGAAATATTATATGATAATCATTAACAAATGTTAATGGATCATGTGGTAAACTTCTTTCATTTCTTCTCTGAGTAGTTTCATTTTATTTGGAACATCAGGATGAGAAATATCCGTTGGATTGAGTAAATAGTTCTCTGGACCAAGTTCTCGTATCATCATTTTTGTCTGCCAAGTGTTGTCTTGTGGCATATTGATATCAGAAAGGAAGGTATAGTTTCTTTTGATTTCTGGTTTTACAAAATCCAAAATGGAATTGAAATGGTGATCGTTGTAAATTTTTCTACCATCCGCTAATCGTGTGTAGCCGCGAACTACATAATCGATATAAACCACATCACATTCAAAGGCTTCGAATAAAAAATTAATGGAGTCGAGAGGAATGATCTCACCACAAGTGGAAATATCAATGTCCACTCGAAAAGAACAAATCCCATCAGGATCTGCCGCATCGGGATAGGTGTGGACAGTGATATGTGATTTGTCTAGGTGCATGCTGACCTGTGCCGTAGGGATTGGATTTCCGCCACCTTTCACATCACTCATTAGAACCATAGCTGAAGCCCCTACAGGATCGTAGTCTTGTGCAGAAACCGAAAGGATATTGGCATCAATTCGTTTGACAATCTCTTTAGAGATTTCTGTAATTTTGCTAGCATTGTATTTGTCGTGGATATAACTTACGTATCTACCTTTTTGTTCGTCATCCAAAGTGATGCAAAAATCGTAGAGGTTAAAACTCAAAACTTTTGTCAGATTGTTGAAACCGGAAAGTTTGATTTTTTCTTTATCCATTGCTACCTGCTTGTATAAAGAACAGAAATTCGGTATTTAGGTAAGAGGCAACTGAAATAACGGGGAAGTTTTAGAAAAGTCATGGAAAACAAAATGGAATGGTGGAAACAAACTTCAATTTATCAAATTTACCCTTGGTCCTATCAAGATTCCAATGGAGACGGGATCGGCGATTTACAGGGGATTCTTGGGCGTTTGGACCAAATTCGTGATTTGGGTGTGGAAACCATTTGGTTTTCCCCCTTTTACAGAAGCCCGGGCGAAGATTTTGGTTACGATATCTCTGACTACACGTCCATTGATCCACGGTTTGGCACAATGGATGACTGTGACAAACTCATCAAAGAAATTCACAAACGTAAGATGCGAGTGGTTCTTGATATGGTGATGAACCATACTTCGGACAAACATCCTTGGTTTTTAGAATCCCAATCTTCCAAAGAAAACCCCCAAAGGGATTTTTATATTTGGAAAAAGGGGACAAACAAACCACCTAATAATTGGATATCAATGGTAGGGACTTCCGGTTGGAACTACGACAAAACTACCGGTGAGTATTATTATAGTAATTTTTTATCCTTTCAGCCAGACCTTAATTATAGAAATCCAAAAGTTAAAAAAGCCATGTTTGGTGTTTTGGATTTTTGGTTAAAAAAAGGAGTCGATGGGTTTCGATTAGATATCTTTAACTCCATTTATAAAGATGAAAGTTTCAAAAACAATCCGTTTAGCCTTCGATATTTCCCTACACCAGATAACCACGATGAGGCGTTCTTTCAAAAAAAAACTTATAATCTAAATTTACCCGAATCATTTCAATTTGCCAAAGAAGTAAGAAAACATATTTCTAAATACAAACAAAAACCATTTCTGATTGGTGAGGTGAGTGGATCTGACAAAGTTTTAAAATCTTTTTTGGGAGATAAAGCCGATGGGCTCAATTTAGTATTTCAGTTTGAGTTAATTCATTTTGATTATCATGCCAAATTTTTTAAAAACCTATTAGAAAAAAACGAAAAAGAATTTCATGCACCATTCACTCCAACTTATGTTTTGGGTAACCACGACCAAAGACGATATATAGACCGGTTAGGTGGTGATATCCGAAAGGCAAAAGTTCTTTCTGCATTCCAGTTTTTAGCAAGAGGCATTCCTGTCGTATATTATGGAGATGAAATCGGTAGAAAAGAAGGAAGGATTTCCAATTTCCTTGGAAAAGATCCCATTGCCAAAATGAATCGGTTTGTACCTCTTTTTTTATCCAATCTTCTTGGAATTTATATCAATAGAGATAATTGTCGTCTGCCCATGTTATGGGATACTGATGAAAATGCTGGATTTTCTACTGGAAGGCCTTGGTTACCTGTTGGCAAGTTCCAAACATCGGATACAGTCAGTGGTCAAAGAAAAGAAGAAAATTCTCTTTGGAACCATTACAAGTCGCTTTTTCATTTAAGAAAAGGATCTGAGGTTTTAAAAACGGGAAGTCTTAAAACAAAATCCACAAGTTCTAATGATCTATTGTGTTTTGAAAGGATTCTTTTGGATAAGGTGATTACCGTGTATTTAAATTTTGGTGAAAAAGAAATACAGGAACCTATCCTTAAAGGATCTAAAGTATTGTATCAGTTTGGTGCTGCGGGAGTTTTTGGAGAAACGATTCAGATTCCAGGACATTCTGGTCTTGTTTTAGAACACAAACTAAAGAAGTAAATGTGCATTAAGATTCAAAATTTTCAATATTTTTTGAATCTGTGGGTTTACATTGATAAGCATTAACCTTACACCTTTCTTGCTATAGATCATCTTTTTGTATAAAAGAAGTCCAAGGACGGCAGAAGATACTTCCTCTACCTGGGAAAAATCTAAGTAAAGAGAGGTGGCTCCTTTTTCAAAGATATTTGTCATATCTTCCTCTAAACTTGCGGCAGAATATACATCCAATCGGTTGGATTCAATTCGATAACAATTTTCTTCTACCGTTTTTGTGACCATTTTTTCCCTCACAGAACAATGGACGGTAAAAGAAAAAAATACCTGAGTGATTTGAAAAGAAAAAGGATTCGAAATATTTTTTATATTTCAAATTTTTTTCTAATTCACCCTAAAGTTTGATTAAGGATGAATATGTGAATTTCTTCTTTTCGAACGAAATTGGAAAGAGTGCGATGACCTCCATTGGTTCCATTTAATCGAAATTAGGTCCCAAAGAAAATAAAAGATCACACCAGAATCTAGTTTCGATTGTCCCCATGTACGGAGACCGAAGGTATAACCAACTTCAGCAATTTTTTCAGTACGAACTGAACCTAAAATTTCAAAAAGAATTTTATATCCCCGAGGGTGGAGTTTTTCTTTTGTTTCTAAATAAATTGATTTTCGGATTCCAAAAAATCCACTCATGGGATCAGTAATTGGAACAGGAAACAACCACTCAGAAATTTTTGTAGCAAACTGACTTGCTAACTTTCGAAGTATGGGAAAATTACCATAACCACCGTCGGCACTACGACGTGTCGCAACAACAATATCGTTTTCATTAAGTAATCGGATCACATCCGGAATTTTAGTATAGTCGTGTTGAAAGTCGGCATCTACAACCACTAGGTTGTCACCTTCCGCTTTTTCGTATCCGTAAGTGACAGCAGAACTTAGTCCTCTTTCTGTGGTGCGAACATAGGGTTTGATTCTTTTGTCATACTCCGCAAGGACTTTTGCAACTTCAAAAGTTCCATCAGGGGAGTTATCATCCACAATGACTATTTCAAACTCTAAAGATTCTTTTTCTAAAATCCTAGAGATGGTTTCGGCACAATTTTTGATATTGCCGGCTTCATTATAAGTTGGTAATATGATACTTGTTTTATTTTGCATGACTGGTCATTTAACTTCTTTTGTTTTTAAAAAAGCCCCTTTGTTTGATTTTTGATACATAACTCACCACTTTCACAAGATTTTGCGATGGCTTTGGAACATTCGCCAAACAATTGGAATTGTTTCGTGCAAAGAATTTCACAGGCAAATTGGTACATTTTAGGATCTTGTAATTTCTTTTGATCTTCTTTTAAACAAAGACTTGCTTTTCCGCAAAGATCTTTGCATTCCGATGATTGATCTAATTTTGCCTTTTGTCCAAACTTTGGAGTGTTGTCTTTGGAGATGTCCCAAATAGAAACTAGTGCCAAGAAAAAGAGAAGGATTCCGTATTTTTTCATCGTATTTCCTCCCTTTTCCAAACGCTCACTTCCGATTGAAAAATACGTTTGTCCACTTTCAGTAATGCTCTCAAGGTCTCTTTTGTATCTAAGTTCAAATGTTGTTTCCATTGCATCCAAGAGGAAACTTTCTTCCAATTTTCCGTCAAAGTTACCTCAGAGAAGGTGACAATCATTTCAGCTTCGGGGCAGGTGTCCCTGTAGGTAAGTGGGAGGGCAAATTTTACTTTAGAATTAATTAATTTATTTTGAACATCCATTGCGGTCCATGGATTCTCAGCAATCACACATATTTCCTTTCCTTTAACATCTGTAAGCTTTTCTGTGATGTCTGGATCCGCCATAGGCCTTACAAATAAAAAAATGATGATAGGTAGGATTAGAAGTTGTGTGATAAAAACTCCATAGAATCTTTTATTTTTGTTTTGAAATGCCATCGCACTTAGTGATAAAACAATTCCAGTAAGAGAAACTGCGAATAATAAAGGAACTCGAAGGACCACTGCCATAGCGGTCAATAGAAAGTATACAATTGGAATCGAATATTGATTATAATGGGAAAGGATTAGTGTCTCCCAAGTTTCTTTTTTTAAAGCAGGAACTAGAAATAGAAAACTAATAAAAGGAGTTACATAATATGGATCTTTTCTGTTTGGCATTAGGTGGAAAATAGTAACTAACAATAAAAACGCCAACAAAACCATTCCCAAAAATCTGTTTTTTTGATTGGAAGTTTTACTGAAGAATATCCAAACAGAATAAAAAAGTGGGATGGTAAATGGGATTGTATAAAGTAGCCAACCTCCCCAAATTCTAAGCCCTGATTGGTTCGCAGCATAAAATTTTCCCATATTCTCTGTGATAAAAAAGAATCTTAATAACTCTTTTCCGGAATTTGTAAATAAATACAAATAGGATATCCAGAGAATGGGAATGAGAAAGGAGAGCGAAAACAATAGTATTGTTTGTTTCTCTTTGATTAGTGGTTGGAAAGAAATATGAAAATGTCCCTTTCTCACTCGAATCATTTTTAAGTAAATGTAACTAACTAAAAATAAAATTATATATATATGAAGGATGGGGCCTTTAAGTAAATACCCGAATCCTACAAAAAAACTTCCCCACGCAACATACGTTAAGTTTTTCTCTTCTTTCGATCTAAAAAATAAAAAAACATATAGTAAGGTAAAAAATACCATTGCGCCTTCCATCATCAGAAGCCCGAAAAATTTTAAAGAAAGGAAAGAGAAAGCAAATGCTATGGTTGCAAGTTTCGTTTCTTTATCTGACTTACTTAAGGATTGGTAAAATTTATAGAATAAAACGAAAGTTCCGAGACCAAATAAAAAGGAAACGAAACGTTCGGAAAAATAACTTATACCAAATATTTTATCAAATAACATTCCCATCCAGAAGAGAAGAGGTGGTTTATATGGATTCGGAAGTCCAGATAAAACCGGGAGAGTATAACTTCCCACTTCCAAACTTTCCCGAACGGAACGGATATGCATAATTTCGTCACCTTGCGGGAAGGGAGCATCAGGTATACCCAGGGTCATCGCAAAGATTGCAGAAAGAAATATGAGAAAAATAAAATACATTTTCGACCCCATTTTTCCATAAACGAAGATACTGACTAGTCAGTCAACGTGTTTAAGTTTAAAATTGCGAATCGCGATTTTTTAATTGTCTGTGATTTGAATTGTTAATTTCAAAAAAGGATAATTACCTTAAATGTTGTTAGACATTGTTTCGGAGGAGAGAAACGTCAGGATACTGCGAAAATTGGCTGTTTGTTTCTAAAAAACTGCATTTTATGGCTTAAAGTATTGAAAATTGTTTGGAATGAGAAGAGATTCGGTCAGTCTAAGACTCAATGTATGAATCCAATCTTTGCTGAGAACGTCCAAATTTTGCAGCAAGGGGTTACTCTTCTCGAATCTATATCGAACGAAAGATATAAACAAAAACACGAAGTCCTTGCCTCTTCCATTGGAGAACACTTTCGACACATCATTGAACATTACGAGATGTTTTGGAATGGGGTGAGTGCCGGTCATATTGATTACGACAAAAGAAATCGGAATCCTCTTCTTGAAACCGATCGATTGTTTGCCATTACAACGTTAAAGCACTATGTATCCCAATTTTTAACCAAATCCATAGAACCCAAATCTCTTACGATTTCACAAAACTACAATCCTACGGAAAAAGTTCCGATCACACTTAGTCATACCAATCGAGAGTTGTTATTTTTACTTTCGCATACAGTACACCACTATGCGATCATTTCCATCTTGGTAAAGTTAAATGGCGGGAGTGTTCCCGATGGGTTTGGATACTCTGCTGCCACTCTTTTTGCAAAGATGGAGAGAAAATCCTGAACTAATACTTTAAATTCATTTACGTTTGCAGAAAATAAAAAATTTTTTTTCTACCAGTCAATCGGAAAGTAATCCTTTAAAAATTTACCTATCCAATGTTTGCCTGTGTTAACACCGTCAAACAAAGGATCAACGACTCTTGCAGCCCCGTCCACTATATCGAGAGGAGGTTGGAAATCGTGAAGGTCTTGTTTTCTTTTTGCAAGTTCAATGGGATCTTCATCGGTCACCCAACCTGTATCCACGGCATTCATAAAAATTCCGTCTTTTGCAAAATCTTCAGCCGACGTATGAGTCATCATATTTAATGCCGCTTTGGCCATATTCGTATGTGGATGACGGTCTTCTTTTTTAAATCTATGGAATTTACCTTCCATCGCTGAAACATTGATGATATGTTTTTTTCCTGTATTGTCTCGACGCATGATGCCTACAAGTCGATTACAAAGTACAAAAGGAGCAACAGCATTCACTAATTGGACTTCTAACATTTCTGAAGTATTGATTTCGCCAAGTTTTAATCGCCAACTATTTGTTTTGCGAAGGTCAACTTGTTGTAAGTCGGCATCTAATTGGCCTTCAGGAAACACTGCCTCTAATTCATTTGAATTGTCATGGGAATAAGGAATTTGGGAAAGTGCAGCAGATGAACGAATTCCTACGCCGGGAGTTTTGTGATTCCAACTCACAGCAAGGGCTGTTGCGGTGTCTTTCATTTCAGAATCTGACCTATAAGAATCTAACTCTTGTTTGCAATGTTGGTAAAAACTAAGTAATTTTTGTGCCTCTTGCGGTAATTCAGATACAGATAACTTTTCTGCCTCAAGAAGGTGAGAATAAAAACCTGGAGGTCGTCTTACCGTTTGGGCTGCGTTGTTAATTAAAATATCTAATCGTTCTAAATGATTTTCTAAAAATTTGCAAAAAATTTCAACACTCGGAGTATGTCTTAAATCTAAACCAAAAATTTGTAACCTATCCTTCCATAAGTGAAAGTCAGTTTCTTTGGAAAAACGAATCGCCGAATCATTCGGAAACCTTGTGGTGGCAATGACTCTTGCGCCGGAACGTAACAAAAGTAAGGTTGCTTGGTATCCAATTTTTAAACGAGATCCCGTGATGACAGCGACGGTTCCGCGAAGGTCAGCTGTTTGAAATCTTTTGGAATAATTGAGTTCTGCACAACTCGGACACATAGAATCATAAAAAAAATGAAGTTTTGTAAATGGAGTTTTGCAAATATAACAAGGTTTCGGGTTTGCCAGTTCTTCTGCTTTATCCCAAGACCATCCTGCTGTATTTGATATTTGTAGTGGAGCCTGGAAAACAGCATTTTCTCTTGCTCGCCTGATTCCTGTTAGAGCGGTTTTTTGTTTTTCCTGACTTTTTAGAGTTTGTTTTTTTTCAACACGAACGGTTCTGTTTCTTTTTCTAACTTCGTTTCGATCGGGACGAGAGATTTTCCCACAAAGAATCATAAGTTCTAAGCGTTTTTCTTCGGGAATGGTTACAAGTTCCTTTGGTGAGTCCAAAAGAGATTTTAAATCCTGTAACAAAGAATCAATGTCCATAAAACCAGAATTTTGACTGGATATGGATGAGCAAGTATCTTTGATCTAGTCTACTTGAGAGATTTTGGTAATGTCCAATGGTGGTATCATTTTTTGGTAGTTTTAGGCTTTCATGATCCTTACTTTTCTTTTTCCTGTAAACTGGATTGTTCCATCTATCAAACAACTATCCTGCATTTCTGATTTTAAATCCGCTACTTGTTCTCTCATACTTTTTATAATTGAGATAATCTCTTTAGGCTCGCAAGTACCTAGGTTTTGAAACAGTTTTTCTTTGTCATAATATAAGGAAGAAATTTGTTGATCCAATTGTCCTGCGATTGAATCAGATTCGTTTGAAGATGACATGCCGTTAGGTTCTTCAATTAGGATTTCACGGATTGGTTTTGTTAGAAATTGTTGGATTTCTAACAAATCTTTTTCGTGAATGAGAGGTTCTATTGCAATTAAAATATAGGTAATAAGAGATGCCTGGATCAATAATTGTGGGTCGGCCTCTCCTTTATTAAAATTTTGATATTGTATTTGTGTATTTAGCTGTTTCCATAAACATTTTAATTCAACGTACTTTGAAAATAAAATGACTCTCAATTCTTCTTCATCTTCAATATCCTCTAAAATTTTGAGAAAATTGTTAATTAGAGTGTTTAGCCATTCATGTATTTTTTGTTCATCCTCTTTTGATCTTTCAAAACCTTTGGACCAATCTTCTAGATTTTCCTTCACCGATCTTGCAAAGGATTCATTTTGTAATCTGTCTTTAATGATTTTTAATTCCATAGTTATTTCGATCCACTTATTCGTTTCTATTTTGAAAGTCGATGGTTTGGGATGTAGGCTGCACGAATAGATTCAACAATAACCTGTTTGGTATCGATTCGTTTGTAATTTTCTTTGAACTTGTAAAGGCGATTTAAATCCGATTCTAGTTGATAGAATTCCTTTAGGATCATATCCGCATCCGATGTACCTAAATTGGATTCTAGTTCTTCCTTTTCTTTGTAAAGATTTACAATTTGAGATTCTAAGTTTTCTGCGATTGAACTTTCCATCGCAGATTAGACTGGTTATTTTTTAAGAGCGGCAATTAAATTGAATTCGACCATGATACTCCATGGCCTTTTGCTTTGCCCAATTCGGACTGGCTTAAGGATTCTTGCCATGTTT
The DNA here is from genome assembly GCF_004770905.1 of Leptospira bandrabouensis. Taxonomy (NCBI): domain Bacteria; kingdom Pseudomonadati; phylum Spirochaetota; class Leptospiria; order Leptospirales; family Leptospiraceae; genus Leptospira; species Leptospira bandrabouensis. Next base: position 2,151,025 of record NZ_RQHT01000014.1, read on the forward strand.
GATTGATCAATAAAAGTATAACTTTCGCCTCTTTGTATAGCCTTTTTGGCATCCTCCGTAAGTACATCTGCGTAGGTTCCCAAGGTGTCTCGGTCAGGATGGGAGGCAAAATTTCCATTGAAGGTAATGAGAGTGGTTTTTCCAATTCCGAATATTTTTTTCGGGGAGAGTTCTGCTTGTAATTGTTCCAAAGAAAAATCGGCTCCAAGGATGCCTGCAAATTTAGAATGTAAATACAAATTAGTCATGAGGCTTGTCATTTTTACTGTTTTCCCTTCAATGGGATAATCATAAGGTTCCATCATGACATCTTCACCTAGGTCACGGGGCAGGGTATACCATTCGTTTTCCCCGTCCGTATCATAACCTTGCAATGGTTCGATAGCAATTCTTCCGGAATGTCTATGGCAGTATGGAACAAATCTTCCTTTTGCATCATGACCTTCCTTGTTTGCATATTCCGAATCCATCAAATCAATTACATTCGGTTCACAACAAATTGCATAGGCAAGTTGTTGTTCATTTTGAATTAAGTATTCTTGTAAAATAAGAAGTAAGTGTTCTCGTTTCATTCCAATATTTGCATGAACCAAACTTTGAATTAGAAATTTTAAACCATACAATGAAGTAGCCATAATATAAAATTTAGATTCTAATTCTTTCGCTATATTGTTTGTCCAAAGTTCGGCAAAGTCTACCACAGACTGTTTTTCCATTTCGATGACATCGGCGTTTGCGGAAGAATTTTCTAAATTGATTCGTGATAAAATTTCAGAGATTTTTTTTGTAGCTTCTGAGGTTTGAAAAGACAATTTGGTAACTTCATTTGCTACAATTTCAAATCCTCTTCCATGTTCACCGGCCCTTGCTGCTTCTATCGATGCATTTAACGCAAGTAAGTTTGTCTGTTTTGCCACTTGTTGGATAGAAGCTGCAACAAGGCCAATCTCTTTGGATCTTTCTCCAAAAGAATCGATAAGAACTTTAAGTTTTCGCATTCCTAAATTAGAATAATTATCTTCCATTTCCTATCCTGTATAGTTCATTTAGAACGTTCTTTTATAGTATCGGTTGTCTCTATGGCCCTATTGATATCCAGCCTGTTGTAACCGAAAGAGTTTTTCGTATTTTCCTTTATTGAATAGTAGTTCTTCGTGGCTTCCCCATTCGGTTTTTTTGCCTTGCTCTAACACTAAAATTTGATCCGCCATTCTTACTGTGGAAAATCGATGTGAGATGAGGATCACAGTTTTATCTTGCGTATGCTCTCTAAAATGTTCAAAAACTTTCATTTCTGCTTCTGCATCGATTGCTGATGTAGGTTCATCAAGGATCAAAATGTCTGCATTTGTACGCATAAAAGCGCGTGATAGGGCCACCTTTTGCCATTGGCCTCCCGAAAGTTCACGACCATCTTGAAACCACTTGCCAAGCCTTGTAGAATAACCTTTTTCTAAACGTGTAACAAAATCATGAGCCATACCAAGTTTTGCAGCAGAAATCCATTCGGCTTCCGATTGTTTTTTTTGGACATCACCCATTCCAATATTTTCTCCTACTTTGAATTGGTATTGGACAAAGTTTTGAAAAATAACACCGAATCTTCTGCGTAAACTTTTCTCATCCCAATCTTCTAAATTGATTCCATCTAGGTAGATATTGCCAGATGTCGGTGAATATAACCGAGTTAGAAGTTTGATTAGAGTTGTTTTCCCTGATCCATTTTCTCCTACAATAGCAAGTTTTTCTTCTGTTTTTAATTCAAAACTAACATTGGACAGGGAAGGCTCTTTCGCTCCAGGATATAAAAAAGAAACAGAATCAAAAACAATTCCTGACCTATGTTGATTCCCTTTTTTATTTCCAAATCGTTTTAGAATTGGTAAATCAAGAAATTCCATAAGATTTTCTATATACAAATGATCTTCATAAATTCCGCCGAAAGCAGACAATGCATTTGAAAATGTATTTTGTCCTTGTCTAAAAATAACAAGGTACATTGTCATCTCACCTAAAGTAATTTTATGTAATAAGGCAAGACTGACTATCCAAACATAAGAACCATAAAAAGCAAATTGGCTAAGAAGTCCCAGAAGAAAACTAAACATACCTTTATGGATTGTTAGCTTTTTGTCTTCGGTATAAATTTTATGAAAATTTTCTTTATATCGATTTAAAAACTCTTTTCCTAAGTCGAAGAGTAAAATTTCTTTTGCATTGTCTTCTCTTGCCATAAGAGTTTCAAGGTATACCTGCTCCCTTGTCTCTTTTGCTTTCCAACGAAACAATCGAAAACTATGGTTGGAAAATTTAGTTTCAGCAATGAAAGAAGGAATCGCAGCAATCACTAAAATTAAAGAAGCCAATGGGGAAAGTTTAATCAATAGTCCAAAAAAACTAATTATGGTGATTGAAGATTGTGCGATGGTAAAAAATCTTGTGACCATCGATAGAGGTTTTGAAGAAGCTTCGGTTCTTGCCTGAGTCATTTTATCGTATGTCTCAGAATCTTCAAATTGTGTTAGTTCCAAACGAATAGCTTTTGATAGTATTCTTTCGTTTACTTCTTGGCCTAAACGAATTCTAAGTAGTGTATAAGCAATGTTATATAATTTCTGTGTACCAAAATAGAGAATCGTTAACAGACCTTCTGCATAAACTAACCTAACGGCATCTGATTGTAGTAATTCAATCCAATCTTCTGATTTAATTTGGCTTATTAAAATGGAATCTATAATTAATTTTCCAATCCAAACCAACGTGGATGGAAATAAACCATTGGCGATCGTTAAAATACAGATGAGCGCGGTTAAAACTGGAGAACTTTTATAAGCCAGGTCGAAGGCAATACGAGAAGTTTTCAAAATCCTAAAAAAGGTTGAGGACATACTCGTTAGATTGTTTTAGCCAATTGTTTTAGATACATTTTTTTGCAGGTAAGGAAAACAATCCTAAAGATTTCCTTGTTGCCATAACTATTTAGGATTTAGAAGTTGAAAACAAATTATGACAAAAGAGCGATTAGATAAAGTTTTAGGAAATTACGGATTGGGTTCTCGTTCGGATGTCAAAAAGGAGATCCACCAGGGCCATGTTAAAGTCAATGGTTCGGTAATTAAAGATCCTGGATTTAAAGTTTCTCTTTCAGATGAAGTTGTTTATTACGAAGAAGCTCTAATACGAAAAGAATTCTATTATTTTATGATGAACAAAGCCCCCGATTGTATCACTGCAACGGAAGATATTCGGGAAAAAACGGTAATGGATTATTTGAGCGAGAGGCATAGGAATATGAATTTATTCCCTGTGGGTCGACTGGATAAAGAAACGGAAGGTCTATTATTATTTACAACAGACGGAACACTTGCCCATTATTATACATCTCCTAAACATTTTGTCGAAAAAGAATACTATGCAGAAATTTCAGCGCCAGTTTCAGATGAAGACATTCATGCGTTTGAAAATGGGATTGTGTTAGATGATGGATATAAAACCCTACCTGCAAGGTTAGCCATTCCAGATCCTTCTGAACCACATCGAGTAACTGTTTGGTTAAAAGAAGGTAAGTATAGACAAATACGCAGAATGTTCCAAAGTTTGGGAAAAGAGGTAGTTTATTTAAAACGAATGAAAATGGGAAATTTAGAATTGGATCCGACACTGGTTCTTGGTGAATACAGGGAATTAACATCAGAAGAAGAATCGCTTCTCAAACAAAAAATACCTATCATTCAATAAACCTTTCTATTTTATCAAAAAATGCAGCTGGTGCTCTTCTTGGTCTAGAATTTGATAGAGAAACAAACAGCTGTTCGTCTTTCATGCTTGCCAACAGATTACCATTAGAGTCTAAAACGTCTTGTCTGAAGTAGAATCGAATTTTTTCAAAACTCTCAATCCAACTTAAAATTTTTATATGTGAGCCAGGATCAGGTTGTTTATGGATTAAAATTTCTCCGCCCATAAAAAAAGTTGTGGAATCGGTTTCTTTGATTAAATTCAAATCTACAATTTCTTTAAAAAATAAAAAACGACCTTCTTCAAAAATTTTCCAGATAGAATCTGACGGTAAATTCCAGAAACAATTCATATCGCTGAAAGGAATATAATAATCATGTTCAACAGTATTTTGTAATATTGGTTTTGGATGGATTGTAAATTGATAAGGGTTGAAACTGATATCAGGAACATTGGGGATGCGGATTGTATTTCCTTCCTGAACCAATCTAGAAGTTGTTTCTATTTCACATGCATTTTTCCCATCCGATCCAAATATAGATTGTTTCCAAAGTAGGGTTCCATCTTCCAATCCATATACTTGGGACTCTACTGTCATTTCTGAATTAACAAATTGTTGGTTCAGAAAACGCACTTTGGTTGAACCTGGAAAATAACTAATATTTGAATTTAACATTAGTTCTATGGGAAAACCAAATTCTTTTAAAACTTCACAGCGTGCATCGTAAGCAAACCGTTCATACGTACGACTTGTGACGTGTCGATTCCAGTCCAAATCAAAGTGACGAGTAGACAAGGTTTTACGGAAAATTTTGCTCATACCACCTTTCTTTCGATTTCAAGTGAATGGTAAAGAAAAATACCTGCATAAATTTCGCATTTACATAAAGTTAAATCCTGTCGGATTTAAAATATACTATATACCACTCTATTGCTAATAGTGTTGCGGTGAAAAGACATGTAAAAGCAGGTACTGGAAAGATATAGCAAAAACTTATAATCGAAACGCACGCAGTCCAGAAAAAGGCAAATAATAAAATTTTACTTTTTGGCCGACCAGGTAATTGCCCATCTGTTAGACAAATTGTTAAAATGCCGATGACGAGTAAAATGGATATATCCAAGGAAAGACTCATACCTTGATAAAAATCGTCAACTGTATGATTAGATAAGCCACCAGGAAGTTCGACAAGTGTATTTTCCATTGCTTGCAATGTCTGAATTGAGTTTTCTAGTTTTAAATCCTTTCTAGTAAGGCTGCCAATTGTATGACCAATAAGAAAAAAAATCATTAATCCTATTGCAGTGATAAGTCTCCATCTAGATTTCATTTTAAAATCTCCATTGAATTGAAATAATTGTATTCTGATTTTAATTTACAATTTAAAAGTGGAAAGGTATTGTAAAAAAGGGAACTAATCATTGAAATTATTATCTCTAAAGATAAGAGCTGAATTGGCTGAAATTATCGAAAGTATCTGGTGGTTTGAAAGTGGAATAGGCATTCCTAGCTCGGATAGTGCAATTGTTGTACCGCACAGTAGTGCAAAGTTAATCGTTCCTGTTTGTGGAAAATTAAAAACCGAAGAATTTGGCTTAACTAATGAATACCCATTATCAAAAATTTTGGTTACGGGGATATGGGATCATCCAGTTTCAATTCGTTCATCTGAATATCAAATCAATACTCTTATCTTCCGATTGACCACTATAGGAGGTTATCAAATCTTTCCATTCCCATTACATGAATCAACAAATAAGATTTTATATTTCTCTGATATTTTTGGTAAACCAGTAAACAATTTAGAAGAATCAATTAGTAACATAAAAGATCCATATCGGATTTCGGACAGTATTCAAGAATTCTTAATCTATATGAAAAATTTATTAAATAGAGAAAATCCAATCGTGAATTATGTGGTTAGTCAGATACAAATACAAAAAGGACAATATTTCATTCAGGAAATTTTTGAGGATATAGGATACAGCAAACGTTATATTGATAAATTGTTCCAATCTTATGTCGGAGTTTCTCCAAAGTTGATTTCATCCATTGAGAGATTTCAATCAATTTACAAAACATGGGCGAAAACAGACATCATTCATTTTCAGAAACTTGGGTTATTAGATTTATACTATGATCAGTCACATTTTATTAAAGAATTTAAAAAATATACCGGACATAGTCCGAATCGATTTACTTCCAAGGAAAATCAATTTGGTAAATTATTTTATAAAAATCTCTAAATGAGTTTTCAAAGCTTTCAAATTATCTTTAATATCTGTTGATTCAACAAAATAGGATAATTGCCATTTTTGAGTTGTGATTCCTTGTTTATTATTCGGTTTATCCCAAGACGGATACACTCTAAATCCTCGTTTACCTATATGCTTACCAAATAAAATTCCTTTTTCATTAAGGACCACTTTGGAAAAAAGAAAGTAACCGGTTTTGTTTTGATTGATTGTTTCTATGATATAAAGATCAATATTGTCCTTATATAGAAAAGGTTCAATCGGTCCATTTTTACTTCGTTTCCATAAGGTTACAAACTGTCCTATTTTTTTCGGAGTAGATTTGGCGGTTCTAAATATAAATTTTATATTTTTAGTTTTAAGGTAACATGCGTTATATTCTTTGCTTTCTTCGTCTAAGTAAACTTCTTCAATTAATAATTCAAAAGGATCAAATAGTGAATTTTGCAAATTTTTTAGAAATTCAGGTAAGTTTTTTTTAGATGTAGAGATAGATTTCATTACTGACATTTAATGTGATACTATTTTGAGGCCCACAACAGATAATACTAAAGTCGAGAGGAAAAATAGTCTCCAAAATTCCATTGGCTCTTTGAAAAATAGAATGCCAATCACTACAGTTCCTAAGGCACCAATACCGGTCCATACCGCATAACTCGTTCCGATCGGTAGCGTTTGTGTTACTTTAATAAGTAAACCCATACTGATAATTAGCGAAATTAAAAATCCCAAATACCAAAGATAGGTTTCTGTTCCAGTCGTGTCTTTTGTTTTGCCTAAACAAAAAGCAAATAAAACTTCGAAAAGACCTGCGATTAAGAGTAAAATCCAACTCATATACGCTCCTGAAAGGCTATCCTCTCCAATCATCTTTGGTTGTAAACTCCATATGAATGAAGTGATTTGGGTAAGTAGATGTAGTTTGTATCGCGACAGTGTTTATTGAAACACCAATCTTACGTAGTGAGGCCTCGGCTTTTATTTTGAATTTGCTTAAAAATTATTCAACCATTTAGTTTAATAATTGACTAAAAAAATACTGACTAATTTACTCAACCTAATGGTTGAATTTAAGAAGAAAGAACTAGTATTGGATCGTGTTTTTGCTGCTCTTGCGGACCATTCAAGAAGACAAATGTTGGCTAGGCTTCGAAAGGGGTCTTTGAGTATTTCCGAACTTGCGGAACCATTTGAAATGTCTTTTGCCGGGGTTGCTAAACACATAGAAGTATTAACCGAAGCACAACTCGTTAAAAAAGTTCGCGCACCTGAAGATGGGCGCAGTTATCGGTTGGAACTACAAAACCAAACTTTAACAGAAGCAAGTAATTGGATTATTTATCATCAAGAGTTTTGGACAAATAAATTAGCAAATTTAGAAGCATTTTTTGAGGAGAAAGTTCGTGAACAACCAAGTGTTAAAAGTAGAAAGAAAAATTAACGCGGAACGAAAGAGTTTATTTCAAGCCTGGCTCGATGTTAAAGATTTTTCTCGCTGGTTTTTGTCTGGTGAACTAATTGGCATTGAATCTGTTACCTTAGATCCAAGACCCGGTGGAAAGTTTTTAATCAATATGAGTCTTGATGGGAAAATTCTTCCTCATACTGGTGAATACATTACCATTGATGAACCTAATAAACTAGTTTTTACTTGGTGTTCTCATGCGACAGATAACCGTAATACACTTGTTACTGTAACATTTACTGATTTATCTGATGTTATCATTGAGAATTCAAAAGAAAAATCTCAAAAACCAAAAACTTTGGTAACCTTAGTTCATGAAATGCTAACTAACGATATTCAGATAAAGAATCACAACTACGGATGGACAAGTATCTTGGAAGGATTGGATCAATGGTTTAGTAAGTAGAGTTTGGTTGTATTAGAAGATAAATAAATTAGAATAAATTTAAGGAGTGTTGTATGGGAATTTATCACAAAGTTGGGATCCGGGCTACAGAGAAAGAAGTGATCAGCGCACTGACCACTAAATCAGGTTTAGCCAATTGGTGGACAAAGGAAGTTGGTGGAGATTTTACATCAGGTGTTTCTACAGTAGGAGATATGATTTCATTTGGGTTTGGGCATGGGAATGTAATTGAAATGAAAGTCCAAGAACTAACACCTAATCGTGTATTATGGGAATGTATATCGGGGCCAGAAGATTGGATAGAATCCCATATAGATTTCCAATTGAAATTAGGAAACACTTCCAGTGGAGAGAAATTGACAATTTTATTTTTTCGACATAAAGATTGGAAGTTGGAAACGGAGTTTACTGCTCATTGTAGTATGAAATGGGCGACTTTTCTTCTTAGCTTAAAAAACTATATAGAAAACGGGGTAGGAAAACCATCACCTGAGGATATCAAAATCGATGATATAAATTAATTTTTTTTCATCTAAGATTGTGATTTGCCTTTGTCCATTTAAAACGAAGGCTAATGATCAGCGATAGGAATTAAAACTAGAATTCTGGTATCTACATTTCAACTATTCAATTTTTTTTAACATTTAATTTTTAATTTCAATTGAATTGTGTAGTTCTTTGGTTTCGCAAAGAACTGATGCCTTTTCTTCGAAATTTGTATTCACTTCCTTACGAGTGGTAGGTGTAAGCAATGCTGTGGAAAAAATAAGAATTCGTACAGAAAATAACCACACATTTTATAGTACAAGATGTACCCATTTTAACAAAGAAAATTCGTTGATTGGAAAATTAAGGTTAAATCTAGTTAAAACATCCATATTAGAAAAATTATGGATAATGAAGTTAAGAATTTATTGTCATGAATATCGAATTTTAGTTATTAGAAAAATATGATTGAATTATTTGAATTTGCTTTATCGGGAAATTGCTACAAAGTAAGATTGATGTTGTCTTTAATAAACTTAAAATATGAAAGTCGAATTGTAAATGGATTAGAAAAAGAACATAAAGCTGCTTCGTTTTTGGCTATGAATCCCTTTGGTCAAGTCCCAGTTCTTAAAGATAAAGGTAACGTTCTCCGGGATAGTCAAGGAATATTAGTTTATTTAGCTCTTGCTTATGCTGAGTCTTCTTGGTTCCCAATGGATCCTGTTCAATCAGCCGAGGTAGTGGCGTGGTTATCTACTGCAGCGAATGAAGTTTCACGTGGTCCAGGCGCTTTAAGATCTCATTATTTACTGGGACGTCCTATTAATCTTGAGGAAGCAAAATCTGTAACAGAAAATGTTCTCTCTATTTTGGAAAATAGACTCACGAATCGCAATTGGTTGGCAACGGATTCCATTACTATAGCTGACATAGCAATATATCCTTATATAGCGCTTTGTCACCAAGGAAAGGTTGATTTATTTCCTTATGAGAATATTAGAAAATGGATGGTTCGTATTGAAAGTTTGCCAAACTATATTTCTATGCAAGGAATCGATAAACAGGTGTTGTGATTTAGTTTTTTTTTATAAACTAAATATTTTGTAATCCTGGAATATCAATCGGTTGTCTATGTTTGACATTCAGTGTGGTAACTAACAGCTAATTTATTTATACTCGTAGTGATCCTCGGAATCCTCTCGCTGCATAGTAAGATTCAGCACCATTATGATAGATAAAAACCGTATTGTAACGAAAATCGGCAAATAATGCTCCGCCTAAATTTCTAATGCTAGCAGGTGTTAATATCCAGCTTGATGTTTTTGTATCAAAATTGCCTAAAGTTTGTAATTCTCTGTATTGTTTCTCTGTTAATAACTCAATACCCATTTCCATTGCCATACCTACAGCTGAATTTTTGGGTTTGTTTTCTTTTCTCTCTTCTAAAGCTTTGAGATCATAACATATACTTCGACGGTCTTTTGGAGATTCTGGGGAACAGTCAATAAAGACGTATTCATTTGTATTTTGATCATATCCTACCACATCTGGTTCTCCTCCCGTTTTCTCCATTTCATAAAGAGACCAGAGTTTATCAGGATTTGATTCTAATTTCTTTTGGACCTTCTCCCATTCGAGGTTTTTGTGGCGGTTTCTGTTTTTTTCGAAGCGAGTTCTAAGTTCTTTAATCAAGTCTTCTGATTGTTTTAAAGTTAATTTCTTCTTTTTACTCATACTTTTACTCTATTTTGGGATGTTAGCTTATTAATAATTATAATTGCCATATTGTATAAATAAATTGCAACAATTGTTTCTTTCCCTTTTTCGAACAAACTATCTATGAACAATTGTAAGGTTTCCATTAAAACCTTACAATTGATTTTTTTAGTGTTTTAGAATCTAAAGATGTGGTTTAGCTTGATAAATTGTTTGTAGTTTTAATAGCTATTATATTGAGTCAAATTGTGAGAAGGATTTATTGTCTTAGATTTTAGTTTAAAACATCGACTAGTTAACGAAGAATTAAAATGGTTTGCTCCAAATGTAATCAGACTTTTCTAAACACAAAGTAAATTTTCGAATCCTAAAAAAGACAAAGTTTGATTTGAGCTTAAGTCAAAACAAACTGAAAAATATAAATATTGCTGGTTTTCCTATTGATAAAGTAGTTATTAAATATTCTCTCCTTTTGCTAACTTTTCGATTATTTCTTTAATGCGTTTATCTCTTGTTTCTGTTTTTTTTGCTGTATGGATTCGGAATCCAATAGAAAAAAGATTTGTTTTATTTAGCTTCTTGAAAAAATCTTCTGCATTTTTGTTTTTACTTAGTTCTAATAAAAAGTCATTTGGGATAATCATTTTTGTTGGCGAATCATATGCCTTATCCCATCGACCATCTGCCTTTGCTTTTTCAACAGCTATTAAACCTGGTGATTTCATTTTACCTTCATTGATTAATCTTTCAACGTGTCCAGTGTTTACTTTCGACCAAATGCTTTTTGCAGTTCTAGGAGAAAACTTTTGCAACCAAGATTGTTCATCAAACTTTTGTTTTTGACTATCTATCCAGCCATAACATAGTGCTACATCAAGTGCTTCTGAGTAACTTATAGATTTTAATCCGGTATCTTTTTTGAATATTCTTAACCAAATTCCAATTGAATTTTCATGATTCTTTTTGAGCCAATTTTCAAATTTGTTTTGTGTTTTAAATTCTAGTGTTGGAATAGTATTTATTTGATTCATATTTATTGAATTTTATATTTTGTTCATTATTCTGTTGCATATATTGCATACATAGCAACTTATTTTTTGATGCATTGAAGCTTGTGCCTGAAATTGTTCAAAAATTTACTGATTTTTTTCTATGGAATATTTGTATTCATAGCAGGAAAGTTCTAATATGAATAGATGTAGCTACTGTTATGTAACGCAGCATATAATTAAAAAAAAGATTTAGCCTCAATATTAGTAGCATCTGGCATAAAATAAAAAATTTTTATGAAAAAGAATATATAAACAAAGCGATAGTCATTTTTTTTCACAAATTTCCAAGATATTTTTATATTTAAATAGCTCATTTTTTTTTAAATTAACTTTAGTGAAATTAAATAAAAGTAGCGTGTTTCGCAGATAATATTTTTTAAAAAAAATATTATCACCTATTCATTTTATCTTTTTAACTATGTTCTGTGTGTATGCAGAATTGATGAAATCAAAGCTTTATCAGGTTTTATTTTCTCGTTTTGGTTTTTCTGAATTTTGAACTACTAAGCTTAAAGCCAATAGTTGTTTTAAGTCTATCGAATTCAGATTTATTAAAATCTACTTCCTTACAACTGCGATCATTTATATGTTGCAAGGATAAGATTCTTTTAATTGCTTCTTTCATTGTTGGATTGGCATCGTTAATTTTTTTGGCATGACTTCAGGACATTGGTAACGGTTATCTGCCGGTCATGTATCAAAATTGATATTCTATATTTTTTCACTTTCAGCGATTTTTGAAGATTTTGAAAATCAATTGATTCAATTGCTGTTATGCGAAGGTTTGTTTTACGCGATAAATTCTAATTCTGATGGTTTAATTACTCTTTGGTTCATCTCTTGCATGACCTCATATAGTAATTGATCGTTAGTTACGAACAGAATATTTTCGGCTATTGCTACTTCAGCAATAAGTGAGTCTTCTATATTATTGGACTTTTTCTTTTTTCCATCTAATTTTTGTTTTAGAATTGAAATTTCTTCTCCGCCAGTTTCGTTCCATTGCATTGTGTTCCAAGTCATATAACCCCAAATCATACTTTTAAGTCCAAAAATTTCTGGGTTTATTATATTATATATTCTTAGGAGATCTTCTTTTCTCGATATATTTTTAGTATTGTGAATTTCAGCCAATTGTAGTGGGGAAGCATAGAAAGTATATTTATTTGGATTAGGAAAAGGTATTTTTCCATCCAGGATTTCATTAAAGACGTTAGTATCGAATAGTATTTTAGTTTTTTCCATGAATATAATGGGAATTAGTTATAGAATTTTTGAAAGTAAGTCTATAGCTTTATTTGGATCTATCCCTTCTAGTTTTTGAAAACTATTTAAATCTGTATGATTTACCCGTATAATTGAATGATCCAGGTTGTCATAGTCAATATCTATGAATAGATTTACTGTAGAAACAACTTGTGTCGTATCAAGTTGTAAGAGAGCTCCTTTCATCCAAGAGGTTATATGAAGAGGAAGATGTTTCTTCGAGAGGAGTAATTATTTGTATATCTGTCAGAATATCGTAGGGAAACTGATTTGATGATTTTATTCGTTCTGAAGTAGCGATAATGATTAGATTTTTAAGATAAATTTCAAATTGGTTTCTTTTTCTTAATAATTCCTTTTTTGCTATATCTAGGGAGATAAGTGTGACAAAATCACCGAAAACATACCCTTCCTCTCCTGAGTAAGATCTTGCTTTATACCAAATTACCACTTCGCCAGTTTTTAAAGTCTTTTCTATTTTTGCTGTGAGTAAAATTATTGAACCTTTAGTTATCGTTTTTATTCTTTCAGATTCCTTAGTGTAAGATTCTCTAAGTGTCACATCACCGGTTACTTTTCCGTATTTTTCATACTCATATTCTTCTATTTTTGGTCTGTTGCATTGTAGTGTAAGAAATATTAATAGAGTTATATATAAGTATTTCATTTTCTCTTTCCTGTGATTTTTACAAACTTTCGCATAACGAACTAGTGTTACCGAAGTTCCCCGACCCTGAGTCCCGCCGGGACGTTAGGGACTGGCATGTAGCTTGCGTTTGCAAGCGAATTCCAGAAGGGGAATTTGCCGTAGGCCGAGCGAGGCCTTGTGTCGAAGTGTAGCGGTAACCGCTGTTATACGAAGTCGCAAGTTATAAGATTAGATAAAAACAGCAGGAGAAATATTGAATTTTTCAGCCAAAGCCTTGATTTGCCGAACATTTAAATCTCTTTTTCCATTCAATATTTCAGAAACAACACCTTGACTACCCAAAACACTTAAATCCTTTTGAGTAAGATTATTTTCTTCCATCAGAAACTTTAAAACTTCGATTGGTTCAGCATTAGGCTGAATAAAGTGATCATTTTCATATTCTTCAATCAGATTACCAACTGTTTCGAGAAGAGGAGCAAGTAGATGTTTTTCATTATTACCAACTTCATCAATAAGTTCATCTAAAACTTTCACAAGTTTTTTATATTGTTTATCAGTGTGTGGAACAGAGAGAATATCTTTAACATCCTGCCAAACATTCTTAACTTTTTCAATTTCTTGAATCATATATTCTCCTTTTTCCATTTACCTTTGTCATATTCGTTATGAGTTAAAATATTCCTTACAAAAACTTTTTGTCTATTGTAATGAATTGCCACAATCAATCTAAAATGATTTCCAGAAATATTAAAAACTGTAAGATTACCGACCTGATCAACAGAGTTAAAAATCTTTCTTAATTCATTAAAATCTTTAAAAGATGTGTTTTTTACTATTTTAAACCAGGTTTTTAAGGAAGATTCAGAATTCGGATGTTTATTAATAAAATCATCAAGTTTCTTCCAACTAATAATATGCACTTAATCCAGGAATATCTCAATATGAGATGAGTCAAATTCTTTTTTCTTATTTTAGGAAAGTTTTTTTGCGATTTCGTATAACGAACTAGACTAACCGACGTAGGCTGGCCCTGAGTCCCAACGGGACGTTAGGGATTGGCACGACGCTTGCGTAAGCAAGAGGAGTGACAAAAGCCTATGTGTCGCAGACCGAGCGAGGGCGCAAGTCCCGAAGCGAAGCGGTTAGTTGCTGTTAGCCGCCGTGCTTTTTATCTATAATGATTTTACCTGAAAAATCTATTGTTACATGATTTAATGATTTTGCATTTAAAAAATATCTTAATTGAGCACGATTTAAGTCTTTATCAGAAAGTTTCGGTCCTAATTGAATTCCAGTCAAAGAGAATGGAAGATTATTTAAATCAAATTCAACGAAAGGACAGAATATGCCAAAAGAATTTTTCCTGAAATTTAAGTTTTTCATATTTCCATATTTATTCATATTATAGAAAATGATTCTTAATTCATTTTCAGGTTAATAATCCTCATGCTTTACAAAATTCTTCCATATACTCAATTGGTTGAATATTGCGAAAGAGTTATATCCTTGAATTAAGCCAATTATAAGGTCTAAAATAATATTGAAGATTTCACTTCCATATGCAATTTTACCGAATAGAAAATAATAACCATTACCTTGAAAGTTGGTTTCGAATTCTAGTGAAACTCCGCTTCCGTTGTCTCCGTATAATCGCCATTGATTTAATTCGTCTTTGTTAAGAGAAGTAGATAAAATAAATTTTGAATTAAAGCTTTTAATTCTAGTATGATGAAATGGATTTTTAATATTTTTATTTAGCAAATAGTCAGAGTAGTAAGTCTCTGACTTATCATTTAAGCCTGCAATTCCGCTAAATCGTATTGTGTTATTTTGTAAAATGCTAACTAGTGAATCAAATGATGTATAATGATAGAATTTCTTTTTTTGATTTCCTAAGCTGAAGAGAATTTTGAACAATTCGTCTTGAAAATGTTCCGTAAATCTAATCTGCTTATTTACTCTAAAGTTATGATAAGTGTTCTTTAGATGTTCATTCCTTAAATATCGTTCATTTACATATTTTTCAAAATATAGTAAGTATTCTGCTTCGAAGTTTTCGAATTTAAGGATTTTTATATTTTTCTCAATAAATTGAAGAGAAAAAATTCTATCATATTCCAATAGTTTATTTGGATCTGCTGAAAATAGTTTTCTTAGTGAATTGTATATGTATTCAATCATAATTTTAAAGCATTGCGGCTAACGAACTAGGGGAGACGACGTAGGCTGGCCCTGAGTCCCAACGGGACGTTAGGGACTGGAACGACGCTTGCGCAAGCAAGAGGAGTGCCAGAAGCCTATGTGTCGCAGACCGAGCGAGGGCGTAAGTGCCGAAGCGCAGCGTTTCCGCTGTTATACGACGTGTGGTTTATACACTAGCTAATGTTTTCTTCCCTTTCTTAATTACTATTTCACCACCTAAAGTGTGAATTAATTTAGAAAGGACAAGTAATGTTGGATTATCTTGTTTGCCGCTTCTAATTTCTTGAATAACCGTGCTTGATACATTTGCTTTTTTTGAAAGTTCTCTAACAGATACTTTTTGTGATTCCATTAGTTCGATTAGTGTTTCAGAAAGATTGAGTGCATCATATTCCTTATCAAATTTAGCTTTGAAGGATTTATCTTTCATTAAACGATCAAATGTAGATTTAGTAGTAGATGCCTTTTTTACTTCTTGTTTCATAATCTTCCCTTCTTTTAATAGCTCTAATTTTTTCGTTTTTAGGTAGTTTATCAGTTTTCTTAACAAAAGCGTTAGTAATGATTATTTTCTTCCCTTTAACAAAAAAGCAAAGAAACCTGTGGGGCATTGGTTTGAAAGCGAATAGAGAGTCACCTTCAAAATTGAATTTAGTTTTGTCTTTAATTTCACCAATGTCAGCAAATCTTTTGAACAAAGCCAAAGTTTTAATCTTTAAATCATCTGGAAGATCATTGAAATAATCTAGAACATCAGATTTTTCTTTTTCATCAAAATACCATTCAACAGTGAATTTTTCGCCTTTATAAGCTGTAAATTCTATCACTTTTCAAGTGTGCCGGAATAACGGTACAAATTCAATACTTTTTTGTTTTCTTTTATCCGAATTATAAGTTTACAATTATTTTTGCCCATTACGCATAACGAACTAGGCTACTCGACGTTTCCCGACCCTGAGTCCCGGCGGGACGTTAGGGACTGGAACGACGCTTGCGCAAGCAAGAGGAGTGCCAGAAGCCTATGTGTCGCAGACCGAACGAGGGCGCAAGTCCCGAAGTGAAGCGGTTAGTCGTTGTTATGCGCAGTTTTTAGGGGTTATCGATAAAGACTAAGCCACGGATGGCGCTGCAATTATATTAGTTTTGGTTAAATTTTTGCCTATACTCTTCTAATTTATCGGCAGCATAATAAGGTTGCGAACTTGTTAGGCTGTAGCTTTTTTTTTTGAATTGAAGGTAAATCCATATACACCGACTTCAATAAAATTTTGATTTAAATAATAAATGACAAAATCAGAGCCGTGCTCAACATTCCCTTCCCACGGAAGACCGATTTTAGAGGTTTTGAAATTTTCATCCAAATAGAATTTATCTTCCTCATACGTTGGGTTAAGCCAGACGAGAAAAAAATATCTCTTCCCATCAAATTTGAATATTTGTTCTTTTTTTATTTTAAAAATATTATGTAATGAAAAATAACCGGAATTATTGCAAGTTTTCTTCCTTGTTTTAAGATCGCTAAAAAGTAAGTTTAAGTATTCATTTTGATTATTTCTTATAATTCCATATTTTCTGCATCTTTCTTCAAATTCTGATATTGTTTCGTTTCCAATATACTCATTCAGTTTATTAAGATCTCCTTCAAAAGCAGAGTTCAAAAAATTTTCTACGACAGCTTGTATATTTTTGCTTATATATTTTTCGAGAGTATAACCATTTTGTTTATACATTTCAAAATAGTTATCATTTTCATTTATGAAATAATATATACCTGGGGATAATTCCCGAAATCCGTCTTTTATAATTATTTGTTTTGACTTTTCAACGGTTAAACAGCTGAAATTTATCAAAATTAGAAATAGTATATTCTTCATTTTCATTTATATACCGTTGTGCTAAGTTACTAAAAAAGAAAAATTTTGACTGTAATAGAAATTTGCCAAATGAATTTAACATTTTATTATTTTACGAGCACGGATGCTCGCTCTTTTGGCTACTTATAATTTTACCTAAAAATTGCGCATAACGAACTAGGCTAATCGACGTTCCTCGTAGCTGAGCCTGCGGAGCAGGCGTTAGCGTCGGCGCGTCTTCTTGCGGAGCGAGAAGCGTGACGGAGAGGAATGTGGCGCAGCCCAAGCGAGGCCGTAGTGCCGAAGCGCAGTGCGTAGCCGCTGTTATGCGAAGGTAGCTATTGTTCAAATTCTAATTTTTTGAAATCAATATGTGAATAATAATAACTTTCTTTCGTTGAAAGTAATTCGGATTTATCGAAAATGTTTTCAGAAATTCCTTCCTGAATAATTTGGTAAGCTTTTTCTTTTAAGCTAGGTAAGGAATATTTTATCGTTTGAAATACTATGAAAATGTTAATACCAGTGTAATCATGTGCTATTCGATTCCTTAGACCAACTACATCTTTCCAAGGATATGAGTATTCATTTTTTGTTTCGTCACTGAGTTTAGTGCTATTTTCACCAATTTGAGTTAGGAGACTCAAAATAGCATTATAATTCATTTGATCATTAGTTTCGTAAAGAGTTTCAGGATTTTCAAAACTATTTGAATAGAGAATAATTTTTTCGATGTATTCGATTATATTGAGAAGGTAAAGAAGATCATTTTTTCTATTCTTTAACATAGATCATTTCTTTATTTGCCCTATGTAGAATTATTGGGTTTGCATATTTCTTTAAAACTAAGTCTACTTTAAGATTTAGTTTTTTTTCAAGTTCTTCTTTTAAAGATAATGCCGATTGAAAAT
Organism: Leptospira bandrabouensis; assembly: GCF_004770905.1. Classification (NCBI taxonomy): domain Bacteria; kingdom Pseudomonadati; phylum Spirochaetota; class Leptospiria; order Leptospirales; family Leptospiraceae; genus Leptospira; species Leptospira bandrabouensis. The sequence goes on from NZ_RQHT01000014.1 coordinate 2,169,031, forward strand.
CTATATCATTTTCAACTAAAATGTCAATGTCATGAAAATTCGAATCTTTCCTAGCAAAAGATCCGAAAACTCCTAGCCTATCTAAATTATACTTTGAAAGTAATTTGGAATTTTTGAGGAAAATCTGGAATTCCGAGATATTCTTCACAGCTACTGACATATAATTAGATTTTACCAATAAAAGTAAGTTTTCAAGCTAATTTTTATCGCAAATAATCTGCTTATTTCTTTAATCTTTACCCATTTTTTTTTGAATTCTTTTGATTTTAGCTACTTTCGCATAACGAACTAGCCTTAACGACGTAGGCTGACCCTGAGTCCCGGAACGGGACGTTAGGGACTGGCACGTAGTTTGCGGATGCAAACGAGTGACAGAAAGCCTATGTGTCGCAGACCGAGCGAGGCCGTAGTGCCGAAGCGAAGCGTTAAGCCGCTGTTATACGACGTGCTTGGGTTTAACTGGCTTTCTGCTCTTTATATTTTTTTATTGCTCTTAACTCATTTTTCAATTCATATTGTTTGATTTCTAAATCATAATGAGCTTGAATAGAGAGCCAGAACTCAGGAGAATTTCCGAAGAATTTAGAGAAACGCAGGGCTGTATCTGCTGTAATTGATCTTTTCCCATGAATAATTTCACTAATTCTTTTTTGATCGATAAGAGTACTTTGCGCAAGTTTGTAAGCAGATAATTCCATAGGTTTAAGAAAGTCTTCTAATAGAATTTCCCCAGGATGAATGTTCATAAGTTCTTTATTCATACAGAATCTCCTTAATGATAATCTATAATTTCGACATTTTCGACAGAACCATTATTCCAATTAAAACAGATTTTATATTTCATATTGATACTAATTGAATGTTGTCCAGATCGGTCATCAGTAAGCTGGTGCAGTCTGTTTCCTGGTGGTGTTTTTAAATCATCTAGATTTTTCGCACTATCGATATGGATCATTTTTCTTCTAGCGGTTCTTTGAATTTCCTTTGGAAATTTTTTAGATAGAGCACCATTCCAAATAGCTTCAGTTTCTTTGTCTCTGAAGGATTTTATCACAATTCAATACTGGTGTCAAGCACTATTACTTATGATTTGATGATATTTTCTTATGAAACTTAGATTTCAAAAATTGACTTTTTGTGGTTTCTTCGATTAAACTTCTCAAACAGATTTAAAATTAGTCATATGAGCTTCCAAGCATGTCGTATAACGAACTAGACTAACCGACGTAGGCTGGCCCTGAGTCCCGAACGGGACGTTAGGGATTGGCACGACGCTTGCGTAAGCAAGAGGAGTGACAAAAGCCTATGTGTCGGAGACCGAACGAGAGCGCAAGTCCCGAAGTGAAGCGGTTAGTTGCTGTTATGCGCAGAAACGCATTATACGAGAGTGATTAAATCAAAATACATTAGTCTTGTATCTTCATTTGTATCTGATTGAGTAAGGTAAACAAATCCATTTTTCTCATAGAAGCTAAGTGTCTCTTTGTTATTATATGCATCTACGGTTACAAATCGACAGCCAGTTTTATTTGAATCTAGAAATAGACCCTTAATATAGTTTAGAATATCTGATCCTAGACCTTGATTTTGGTATTGAATGGCAACACCTAATCTTCCGATTTTAACTGCAGGATAACTTTTAAATCTTTTCTTTTCAGGTATGGACTTTCTAAATTTTTTCCATCCTGAATTATTTGTTTGTTCGGCAGAGATTTTATCATTGATAACACTGAAGAATGCTACTGTATTCTGATTTTTGGAATTTTCAAAGATGTAAGTAACAGCAATTAAACTTTCAGTATATACTAGAGAGTCATTTAATAAAAAATCGTTTAGATCAGAGTCACCACAATCAAAAGGTAGGATAGATTTTTTACTATCAAGTCGATAAAGACGGATATTTTCCCAATCCATCAAGTTTTATTTTTCTAGTAGGTCGGAGATTTTTTTGTAGCTTGCTTGAATTTTGACAACTTCTTGTTTTTCTATTTTTTTTGTCTCATTCTTATCTAAAGACTCAAAGAAGAAATCGGCATCTTGACCTTTAAGAGTAGGTGTGTCTTTGATTTGAATAGCCATCTTTTTTTACTTTCCTAATTCTCTTATCTTTGAAAAGAAATTTATTATTCCTGTTAGTTTGACTCCTTTAATAGTTGGAATTGTCTGAATCTTTGTGAATCGTGTTCATTTTTGCGTTATTGCGCATAACGAACTAGACTAACCGACGTAGGCTGGGCCCTGAGTCCCGAACGGGACGTTAGGGATTGGCACGACGCTTGCGTAAGCAAGAGGAGTGCCAAAAGCCTATGTGTCGCAGACCGAACGAGGGCGTAAGTCCCGAAGTGAAGCGGTTAGTCGCTGTTATGCGTAGTAATTGCTTTTACTAAGTCCAATTTTCGAGTTTAAGAGAATTTATTCTTGCAAATTCTTTTTCATTATTTGTGACAAGAATACCATTGTTATTTAATACGATTGAAGCAATAATAAGATCATTTGGTCCAATTGGTAATCCTTTTGATTCTAAATTTGAACGAATTTCCGCGTAAATTTCAGATTCTATATCATTAAAGCCGACTATTTCAAAAGGATCTAGAAAATCTAAGATGACATTTCTATTTTTTTTAGGATTTTGGCTTTTGAGTGCTCCTAATAAAAGTTCTGCTTTTACAATAGATGGAATTTTAATTCTGTTTGGATTTAGTTTCTTAATATTGTTTTCAATTTTATCGTTTTTACCTTTTAGGAAATAAATACATATATTTGTATCTAAAAAATAATTCAAAAAGCTTCTCTCTTGTTATCATTTTTAAAGTCTAAGGATTCTGGTTTATTAAAGGAATTATCTTCTATTGAACCGTATAACTGGAAAAAATTTTCAGGCCATTTTTTTTCAAAAGAACTCTGTAATTTTCCTTTAACCCATTGAGATATAGAAACCTTTTCCTTTTTGGCAGCTAATTCAATTTTTTTGAGCGTATCTTGATCTATATATAATGATAGTTGTGGCATTTTATTCACCTTTTCTCAGCTCTGGAACAAGTATATAGGCAAGTATGGTTTTGTCAACTTCTATTTCCTTATCGTGATTTTCAGTTTTTGATTAATTCTGCAATTATTTCGCATAACGAACTAGGCTAATCGACGTTCCTCGAAGCTGAGCCTCAGAATGAGGCGTTAGCGTCGGCGCGAATCTTGCGTAGGCAAGAATCGTGACGGAGAGGATTGTGGCGTAGCCCAAACGAGGCCGCAAGTGCCGAAGTGCAGCGGTTAGTCGCTGTTATACGAAGGCCCCAACTATAGAATAATATTATTTATAAAAAACTTAGGAGGCTTTTAGGAGAACAAATTCTTTTTTAGACTTTCCATCTTTTTTATTTCTTAGTCTTGCTTTAATTTCTAAATCCATTCCGAGACTATCCAAATAATCAATTAAAGTAGAAATTTTCATATCTTTCCTAGATTCGAGTTTAGAGAGTCCAGATTGTGAAAAATTAGTAATATCTTCTTGTCTTAGTCCGACAAGTTTTCTTAATTCGGCTAGATTAATCTGAAAAAGCATTTGTTCAGCTTTATGTTTTGCTCTCGCAATACTTTCAGCAGGAAGCGATTTTTCAAGATTTTCTATTGGATTTCTTTTTACTTTTGTTTTCATCACTTTTCGTCCCGTTTTTGATTAACCAATTCGTGTAAATTTTTTCTACCATTGGAATCATTTCTTCATAAAACCTTTTATCATTTCCTCTTTTATCGCCACCAGCAAGTAATAAGCCAATTCTTCCTTCTGTGAAAACGAAAAAGATTCTAATTACTTTTAACTTAACTTGAATACGAAGTTCTTTAAGATTTTTGATCTTAGAACCTTGAATTGAATCAGCAAAAGGTCTTCCTAGAAGAGGTCCTTTTTGTTGTAAAAGATAAAAGTGAGCAAGGATTTCTTCTTTAGTGCTTAAATCGAGTTTTCGAAGCCAATTATCTATCTCTTCAGTAGATTCAATTTCCCACACACTCAATTTGTGGCTTAAAAATTTGATTCAGTCAAGTGAATATTCAGTTAAATTCATATTTTTTTAATCTTAACAGAAATTTCCTGGGGCTTTCGTATAACGAACTAGGCTAATCGACGTAGGCTGGCCCTGAGTCCCGACGGGACTTTAGGGACTGGAACGACGCTTGCGTAAGCAAGAGGAGTGCCAGAAGCCTATGTGTCGCAGACCGAGCGAGGGCGTAAGTCCCGAAGCGAAGCGGTTAGTCGCTGTTAATTGCAGTGTCGATATTTTTTAATCAGGCCCAGATGAAAAAGTATCAGTAAAAAAATCAAAAACTAATAATTTATCATAAAGTTTTTTATCTATTTTAGATAGCGCTTTCGTAATAAACTTTATTTCATCAGAACTTAATTGTGATTTGAAAATTTCGCAATAAAAGTGTTTTTCATTTTCTTCAATTAGTTTTGTGTCAGCTATATATTTTAATATGTTCCAGATATATTTGAAATAAATTTTTAGGATTGCATTTTGTATTAATGAATAAATATTTTGTTCGCTATCTTTTTCAAATTCAGATAAACTATCGGCAATGTTTTGATAGAATGTTACTCTGCCGGGTTGGGTATTTACCATATCAATTTCTAGGCTACTACTGTATTCTATATTTTGTTGAAATGAATTAATCAGGTTGTTCAGGTGGTTAATAAAATTAAAAAAAGTAGTTTCGAAATTATGTTTTTTGTTTTCGTAAATCTGAAAACTTTCTTTTCTTTGAACTTCCGTAAATTCATCTCTTTGTATTTTTAGAGAGTATAAAACTGCAATGAGTGTGGAAAAACTTAAAATCGGGTTAAGAACTCCACCTATAAAGTCACCAAAGACACCCCAAGTTTCGATTTTATCTGAAAAACCGAAACCAAAATTATAGATATAAGTAACCAAGGGAGCAAAAGTTAATATAATCAAAAGGGAGATAGGTATTTTCATTTCTTTAAATTATTTTCGACATTGCGACTAACGAACTAGACTAACCGACGTAGGCTGGCCCTGAGTCCCGGACGGGACGTTAGGGATTGGCACGACGCTTGCGAAGGCAAGAGGAGTGACAAAAGCCTATGTGTCGTAGACCGAACGAGGGCGCAAGTCCCGAAGTGAAGCGGTTAGTCGCTGTTATGCGTAGTCGCGGAAGTTAATCAAAAAGTGTTTTTTCTTTTTGTAAAATTTCTTTAATCTGAATTTCAAGGATTGGAATTTTATTTTTAACAAGATCCCAAACGATATCATAATCAACGATGAAGTAGCCATGTATTAAATGATTTCTCGTTGCAGAAAATTTTCGCCATTCAGGTTGGTTATGTTTTTTCTTAAAAGAATCAGAAAGTTTGTTAGAGGCTTCGCCAATAATCTCGATACTTCGGACAAATGCTCGTTTTAGGACATTATTATTAAGAAATGAATTTTCATCAGTTTTTGATAATTCATCTTTTAGAAAGAGAATTTCATTATATATATGCTTAATATAATCTAAGTCAGACTTCAATTAATACTGACTCACTTTCAACGGAATTTTTGAGAGAACCAGATATAGATTCAGTAGTAAGTAAATCAACTTTTACTTTAAAAATTTCTTCAAGTAGAAATGTTAGATTAATATAATTATCAAAATTTTTCATTCCAGACTTGAATTTGACCAGGAAATCAATATCACTATTTTGTTTTGCTTCATTTCTAGCGACAGATCCAAAAAGATGAATGGTCTCCACTCCTAGAATATCCAATTCCTTTTTGTAATTTTTTAAGGAGTTTTGAATAGAGTTAGAATCTAGAAGTTCTACAATCGCCATATCTCAAAATTGGTCGTTTTTGTGTAAAAGTCAAGCGATTGAATGAGGTAATTTTGCCTCTGTTTTCGATGTTTTTAGCATACAAAAAAGTGTTTCCTATGTTTTGAGGATTAAATTTGAGCGATTACGCATAACGAATTAGACTAACCGACGTAGGCTGGCCCTGAGTCCCGTGAACGGGACGTTAGAGACTGGTCACGACACTTGCGGATGCAAGGGGAGTGCCAGAAGCCTATGTGTCGCAGACCGAACGAGGGCTTGTCCCGAAGTGAAGCGGTTAGTTGCTGTTATGCGAAGTTTTAACTATAAGAAGTAATCTTTATAAGAATTGTCAAATATACTCTTGCTTTTTTCTGTTTTTTTCCTGTTTATATCAGGGAAATTTCCTTCAAAGCAATATTCTGTTAGAATCAAATTGGATTCATCAATGGAGACTTTCGTTAATGTAGATTCCAAAATTTCCGTTGAAAGGAAATCTCGGCTTTCTTTATATGCGCATTTAAACTTTTGATACTTAATGTCTAAACCAGAAGGAGATTCGCTAACAATTAGAGAGTAATCTACAAATGGAAGATCTTCTTCATAAAACTTATATGCATCATAAGATACACATTCGTTTTCTATAATTAGATGTTTTAGGTTAATGGAATAGATATTACTATTTAAATTTAAGTATAGTATATTTACTTTTCTTTCATATTCCCTCGCTTCCGTTATTTCGGTAATTGCTAAGAAATTTTTTATTTCTGGTATAAATCTCAGCTTCTCGGGAATATTTTTTGAGTAAATTTGATCTAAATCGAAAGTTACAATTTGGTCTTTATTAATATTTAATCTCTCTGAAATAGTAATGTTTGAATTGTGATTTGTTGATTTTTTGAGTGTAATTTTCGTAATATTATTAAAAGTGGGCAATTTTGTAATAGAATAGTAATTTTTTGCGCACGTAGTTTTGTAGTGTGTTTCTGGAATAATTTTTGTTTGAGGAATGGCTTTTAAGCTGATAACTTGAGAACTTAATAAATATCCGTTATAGTTTTCATTTGTTACTTCAATCCACTCTTCACTATTCTCAATTTGAATTTCTGAATTTTGAATTTTTCTGAATTTAGTACCTTCTGAAATATTCGTTATAGTTTTTTCAGAATTTCCTGGAGCAGCTTTTAAAGATACGCCATTTTTGGATTTAACAATTACTGTATTGTTGGAACGTTTTGAATAACAAGTTAATGTTGTAAGCAAAGCTAGAGTTATTGTCAGATTTTTCATATTCAATCCTATTTTTAAAATTGCGCATAACGAACTAGACTAACCGACGTAGGCTGGCCCTGAGTCCCGGACGGGACGTTAGGGACTGGAACGACGCTTGCGTAAGCAAGAGGAGTGCCAGAAGCCTATGTGTCGTAGGCCGAACGAGGGCGCCAGTCCCGAAGTGAAGCGGTTAGTCTCTGTTATACGAAGTTTGCGCTTTATTAACCTTTAATCATGCTTTCATTTATGATTTTTAAAGATTTTCCTTTCTTTGATTTATAAAACCTGAAATCACTATCTAAAGTGAAAATATTGGGAATTTCATATACCTCTGAAATTGTCAAAAGCGAAGCGTCCGCAAAATCCATTGGTCGATCGGAATATTTTTCCATATAAAATAGAATTGAACTAAATTGTTCATTATCCTGATTTAAAATTGATATCGCATTGTTATCAATCCATTCGATAAATGCCTTTTGTATTCTTTTGTTATCAGATAATAAGTAAGATACTTCGGTTACTACCGCAAGCGTAGTGAATAATTTGCCTTTAAAATTTTTAAGAAATGATCTGCATTGTAGGCAATAATTATCAGATTCGTCAAAAAAGGCAACTATAGGTCCAGTATCAATAATGGCTTTAATCATTTTTGTTTCTTGATTAAAACATCTTTAATATATTTTTGATGGTTAGTTGATTTGTCAGAAATCCCACTTTTATATAAACCGAAATACTTTTCACCTAATTCATAGGCAGAAGGTTGTTTTGCAAAATGATCAATATAGTAAACTAAAGATTCTTTAATTACTTCTGATTTACTTTTGTTTTCAATTTTTGCAACTTCTGAAAGTTTTTTTTCTAGTTCTTCTGGTAATCTTAGGCTTATCATATTGACCCTGTAATACATTTGTATTACATTTTCTTTGAACTGTCAAGAGAAACTTTTCCTTATTTTTAGTTTAACAAAGTAAATTTGCGCAAATTTCGTATAACGAACTAGACTAACCGACGTAGGCTGGCCCTGAGTCCCGGTAACGGGACGTTAGGGACTGGAACGACGCTTGCGCAAGCAAGAGGAGTGCCAGAAGCCTATGTGTCGCAGACCAAGCGAGGGCGCAAGTCCCGAAGCGCAGCGGTTAGTCGCTGTTATTTGCAGTGGCGATATTATTGAGACCAATCTTCGAAGATTAAGTTTTTAACTCTTTTAAATTCTTTTGTATTGTTAGTTATGAATATTAAATTTCTAGAAATAGCTTGGGCTGCTAATAAAGCATCTATCGAACTGATTAAGTTTCCTGATTTTCTTAAATCAGCTTTAATAATTCCAAAAGCTTGAGTGTCTCTTTCTTCAAAAGGTAAAACATCGAAAATAGTAAGGAATTCGATTAATGAAATTCTATTCTTTTCTTTTTGCTCACTGTTCTGAATTCCAAATTCAAGTTCAGCGAGGGTTAAAGTTGAAATGAAAATACCTTTGTTATAATTTTTATTAATTTTATCTATTAGAATTTGATTTTTCTTTTTAATAAGAAAAATACAAATATTAGTATCAAGTAGAAACATTAGATAGAATCTCTTTCAGAATCAGGTAATTCATTTCTCCCATCTTTCATAAAATCATCCGAGAATCCATTTAAACCATCTAGAAAGGCGTTCCAAGCTTTATTTTTTGGAACAAGAATTACGGCTTCTCCAACTTTTTGAATAAAGACCTCATCGCCTTTAAATTGAAATTCCTTTGGAATTCTTACTGCTTGGCTTCTTCCGTTTATAAAGATTTTTGCTGTTTGCATGTAAGTAGTATATATCGTAGTATATATCTTTGTCAATGTTGATTTTTCTTAATTTTAGGCTTATTTTTCGCCATTGCAAATAACGAACTAGGCTAATCGACGTTCCTCGTAGCTGAGCCTACGGAGTAGGCGTTAGCGTCGGCGCGCCTTCTTGCAGAGCGAGAAGCGTGACGGAGAGGAATGTGGCGCAGCCCAAACGAGGCCGCAAGTGCCGAAGTGCAGCGATTCGCCGTTGTTATACGCAGTAAGTGTTTTATGCGAACTATTGGTAGTAAACATCTACTGTTTCTTTTCGAATATATTTATTAACCGGAATTTCCCTGTCAAAACTTTTTGGGTTAACCATGTATGCTAGGTCACTTCCAAACTCTTCCTTGTATTTGCTATATATTTGTATAAAATTTTTGCTAAAAATATCGATAAATTCTAGTAATACTGTCAGTTCAAGAACTGTTTTTTCAATTAGATTAAATTGATCTATAAAGAGTGAACACAGTAGGCTTGTTAGTTCTTGTTCGTCAATTTCCTTAGCTCTTGTTTTTGACTTATATGAAGATTTGTAAGATTCTATTGTGTTGTTGTAAGTCTTTCCGATGATTCTGTTTAAGTTTCCATCACCTAGAATATCTATTGTAATTGAAAATAATTTAAATAGCTTCTTATCGATGGCTATTTTTTCTCTTATTTGAAATACAAAGAGACTGTCAGCTAAGTCGAAAGAGGGCTTATCTAAATCTATGGGATATAGTGCGGAAAGATATTCCAGTTCGGTTTTGAAGAAATCATTTGTAAGGTAGTTTTTGGCAATTATGGATATTTTCTCTTCCATAAGTTCTCTAACTTCTGGAATGTTATTCGCATCGGGATTTGAGAGTAGGGATTGTCTCCAGTAATTGATTAGGTCTTTAAAATGTGTTTCATTATTAAATCGTTTTAGTATTTCTTCGAATCGGACAAATTCACTTGCTAATGAATTTATTCGTTTTATACTTTTTAAGATTATAGTGTTATAGGAATTTATTGTTTTATTTATTTCTTCGATTTTTCTGATGCGAATATTTTCTAAATCTTTCTTTTTGTCTCTGTTAGACTCTAGTAGAAATATTATTATCGAAAAACCAAGAGGTAGTGTTGCATTAAGTAGGCTAAAGTAAGTTGTCTTTTCTTCGCCATCTAGGCAAGGAGTTGAGATGAAAAATATTGCAATTATAGCGTAAGTTATAGAAATAAGAAATATTGTTGAAATATATTTATTCATTCTTGTTTTAGGTTACACTTATTGCGTATAACGAACTAGACTAACCGACGTAGGCTGACCCTGAGTCCCGGAACGGGACGTTAGGGACTGGCACGGAGTTTACAGATGCAAACGAGTGACAGAAAGCCTATGTGTCGCAGACCAAGCGAGGCCGCAAGTGCCGAAGCGCAGCGGTTAGTTGCTGTTATGCGACGTTATTTTATATAGAATTAAATAGTATTTCACCAAATTTGTCTAGATTATTGATCCAGTTGAGAAGTTCTGTGTAAGATATCGGTGTCAAATTGAAATTTAATTCATCTAATGTTCCTTGTCTATCTGCTCTGTGAACAATATTATGGCGTCTTTCAATCATTTTTTCAAGTATTGGAAAAATCTCCTTAAATTGCCTATTATTAATATCTAAATCCTGAAACATAATGCAGATATCTTGAATTTTATTATAGTTATTGTAATTTAGATACTCGTCTACTGACTTATCGAATAATTCTTTTACTTTTGGATCTTTAAAGCTTTCTAAATTTTCGAAAGTGAATCCTTTCGGTTGGTTTCGATCAGTGTATCCGTATAGTGGTATTTTTTTCCATAATAACGGTCCTTTATTGCCGATTAAAAATTTAAACGTACCTCTTAGTAAATCTTCTAAAGTAGCATGAAGAAAAACGACCGCTGCTCTTAAAATATCATCATCGTACAAACTAGGACTTTGATTATTCAAAGTTTGCGTATTTAGAAATACTTGAGCTAAATCTCTCGCTCTTTGTAAATTGTCATAAAAATTACTTTGGATATTAGCTTTCATAGAATACTCAATTAAAAATATATTCAGAGAAAGATTTTCCGTAAGAAGTTAGAATAATTTTGCTAAAACGTCGAACGCCTGTTTGTGAATTATTTTCAATAATTGGATCTTGCTTGTTAATAGGCCAAGTGATTAAGTTTTTGGAAGTTAAATGATCGATATATAATTTTTCATTTTCCTTATGAGAAAGTATTTCGATTGGAAAGGTTGTCCGTGTAATTCTTCGATTGATAAATCGATTATTTTTTTTATCTAAATCAAGTTCATCGATTATATCGATTTCACTATTTTTTAGATGATTTAATATGAAAAGTTCATCTTCTTCTAATTCGTTAAAAATTATTATGTATGATCGGAAAAATTCTGTATTTTTGCTAAGAATCTTTATAAGTATGTTAAAATAATAGTCTTGCCTGGTTTTTGAGCTATTGAATGGCAAAAATTGAAAATACAGCTTTAGTAAGTCTTTTGATATCTCATCTATATTGAAACTTGGAAGAAGATTAATTCTCTCTTCTTGATTTTTTAGATAAAATGAAAAATCTTCATTTTCCAAAATAGTAAGTAATTTTGATAGGTTATTCATTTTTCTCCTAATTTTCGATTTAATTTAAGGTAGGTTCAAGAATTTAGCGCACAAGATTCCTGATTTCCTCTTCTGGTGTATTCCAGTTTAAAGTTTTTC